>JBKOVK010000243.1:0-10997 GCA_046724475.1 Acidobacteriota bacterium
CGCGCGGCCGAGCGCCTCTCCCAGAGGCGACCGCTGGACCATGGCAAGGACTTCCGGATTCAAATCCACAAGCCACAGCTCGATGCCCCGTTCTCGAACCTGACTCTCCCCCTGGGTCAGCATCTTCAGGGCCGTGTACTCGAGGTCGAAGACCGCGCTCATGTCGATGGCCACGACCTTCGGGTTCGCCTCGTCGGCGAACGCCCGGATCTTCAGCCCGACACGCTCCGCGTTGGCGAAGAAGATCCGCCCCTCGGGCCGCAGGAGCAGCAGTCCCGGGAACGTCTCGTCCTCGGGATGCTCCTTCGAGCGCGGCCGGAAGACGTTGGTGCCGGGCTTACGCCCGAGGACATAGACCGGCGGATCCGCGACCTGGTGTGCGAGGGCGACGAGCGAGAGGATGATGGCGATCACGATGCCCTTGAGCGTCCCCAGGGCGATGACGCCCGCGCACGCCGCGAGCGCCCAGTAGAACTCGGTGCTGCGGACCCGCAGGATCGAGCGGAACTCGACCGGCTTGATCAACCCCACCGAGTAGACGACGACCACGGAGGCCAGCGTCGCCTGCGGCATCCGGCCGATCAGCGGCGCGAGGAAGAGCATGGTGGCGAGCGTGCCCCCGGCCGTCACGACCTCCGCGAGCTGGCTGCGCGCTCCCGACTGCCGGTTGACCGCGGTTTGCGACGTTCCGCCGCCCGAGGGCATCGTCCCCAGGAAGGCCCCGGCCGCGTTCCCCAGACCCGTGGCCACGAGCTCCCGGTTGGCGCGAGGCGGCGGCTCGTCACTTCGGGCGAACGCCCGCCCGGCCGCGACCGTCTCGGTGAAGCTCATCAGTGCGATGCCGACGGCCCCCGACCAGAGACCCGCGGCCAGCGACAGGTCCGGCATCGTCAGAGAAGGTAGGCCCGTCGGGATGTGCCCGACCAGCTCGACTCCCCGCTCGCTTAACCCAAAGAGGGATGCGCCCGCGATGCCGGCCGCGACCGCGACCAGCGGCGCCGGTACCCGGGGCACGTAGTGCTCGAGCCCGACCAGAATCAGGATCATGGCGACCGTGACGGCGAGAGTGGGCAGAGACGTCTCGGGCAAATGCCGGACGGTCGCGGCGAGATTCTGAAAGAAGTTGCCCCGAGTTATGTGGAACCCGAGGAGCTTCGAGATCTGGTCGAGAATGATGACCACGCCGATACCCGCCTTGAAGCCGATCAGGACGGGCTCGGAGATGAAGTTGGCCACAAAGCCCAGGCGAAGGATCCCGGCCACGATCAGGATCGCGCCCACCAGCAGCGTGAGCGTCGCCAGCGCCCGAAGTTGTGCCGCCGGATCAGCTCCCGCGCCGGCCTCGGCGAGATCGGCGCCGGTCAAGATCGCGATGGTCGTCGTCGTGCTGACGCTCAGGACGTTCGAGGTGCCGAGCACGGCGTAGAGAAGCATCGGGACGAACGCCGTATACAGGCCGACCTCGACCGGGACACCCGCGATCGTGGCGTAGGCCATCGCCTTGGGGATGACGACCGCCGCCGCCGTGAGGCCGGCCACGACGTCGGGCTTCAACCAATCCTTCCGATACTCGAGCAGCCAGCCCGGCAGGACGCTCACGCGTCTACTTCTCCGAAAGGAGCGCCTTGCGTACCCGCGCCAGCTCCGCGCGCTTCTCCTTGTCGACCTTCGGATACTTCAGGTTGAGCGACGCCAGCGTTTCGATGACGGCCGAGGCCACGACGATCCGGGTGAACCACTTGTTGTCCGCGGGCACGACGTACCAGGGAGAGCGCCTGGTGGAGGTGTTGCGAATCATGTCCTCGTAAGCGCGCATGTAGTCCTTCCAGAATCCCCGCTCCTGCGCGTCGGCCGCCGAGAACTTCCAGTTCTTGGCGGGGTTCTCGATCCGCTCGAGGAAACGCCGTTTCTGCTCCTTGCGCGAGACGTGCAGGAAGAACTTCCGGACCACGACGCCGTTGTTCTCGAGGTACCTCTCCCACCCGCGGATGTCGCGAAAGCGCTCGCGCCAGATGTCCTTCGTGACGAGCTCGGCCGGAAGCTTCTGCTTCGCGAGCAGCTCCGGGTGCACGCGCACGACGAGCACCTCTTCGTAGTAGGAGCGGTTGAAGATGCCGATCCGGCCGCGTTCGGGCAGCAGCTTCGCGCACCGCCACAGGAAGTCGTGGTCGAGGTCCTCGGACGACGGCGCCTTGAACGACACGACCTGGCACCCCTGCGGATTGATGCCGGACATAACGTGCTTGATCGCGCCGTCCTTTCCGGCCGCATCCATCGCCTGGAAGATCAGGAGCAGGGCCCAGCGGTCCTGGGCGTAGAGCATGTCCTGCAGCTTGGCGAGGACCTCGATGCCATGCCGGAGCGCCTCCTTGGCGGCGGGCTTGTCTTCCGCCTTGAGCCACGCCGTGTCTCCCGGGTCCACGTCGTCGAGGCGGAATTTCTCGCCGTCCTTGATCCGGTAGAGGCGCGCCAGCTTTTGCGCCCGGTCGACGAGCTCTCCGAGCGTCAGCTCGGGAAAAACCTCTTTCTCATCTTCCCGGCCGTCTTTCGCCACGTCGCCCTCCCGTCGTTCTTCGAGGCAACCATTTCGGGACCGATTCGATGAACGCGCCGCCAATGCTAGTGCAGGACACCGGAGACCCCGGCGGATTTGCCGAAACCGGGGCATTTGGGCTATGTCTGTCCTCGGAAAGCCTGTGAGTTCCGTCCGCAAAGATCTGCTCCGCAATCCCCTGAACTGGCTCCTCGTCTTCGTGCCCGTGGTCCTGGTCGCCGAGCACGTTCGGCCCGAATCCCACACACTGCTCTTCGTCCTCTCGGTGGTGGCCATCGTGCCGCTGGCCGGGTTGCTCAGCCATGCGACGGAGAGCATCGCGGCCAGGACGGGCGACGCCGTCGGCGGTCTTCTCAACGCGACGCTGGGCAACCTGACCGAGCTCGTCATCGCGATCGCGGCTCTGAAAGCGGGGATGCTCGATCTCGTCAAAGCATCCATAACGGGCGCGGTCGTCACCAACAGCCTGTTCATGCTGGGAGGGTCGTTCCTCCTCGGCGGCCTCAAGCACCGCGTCCAGGAGTTCAACCCGCGAAACGCGCGCGTGCAGGCGAGCATGCTTCTGCTGGCGACGATCGCGCTGGTGATTCCGTCGGCCGTGGCCCGCGTCGACCGCCTCAACGTTCCTTCCTTCACGCTGCCGCTCTCGCTCAGTCTCAGCTTCATCCTGCTGGTGACGTACGGGCTGAGCCTCTTCTTTTCGCTCAAGACGCACCGGGACTTCTTCGCGAGCGCCGAGGGCGGAGAGCACGAAGAGTCGTGGCCGCTTCCGGCCGCGCTCGTGACCCTGATCGTCGCCACGGTCTGCATCGCCCTCGTCAGCGAGATCTTCGTCGGAGCCGTTCAGGAGGCTTCTCTCGCCTTCGGGATGTCGAGGGCCTTCGTGGGCTTCATCGTGGTGTCTCTCGTCGGCGCCGCCGCCGAGATCATGGCCGCGTTCTCGGGGGCTCTCAAGAACCGGCTGGATCTTTCGGTCGGAATCGCGATGGGCAGCTCCGTGCAGATCGCGCTCTTCGTGGCGCCGGTGCTGCTGTTGCTGAGCTACGCCGTCGCTCCCTCGCCGATGGACCTGAATTTCGGCGGCGGGCAGGTGCTCATGGTCCTGTTGACCACTTTGACGGTCACCGGTGTCGTCTCGGGTGGACAATCCGCGTGGTACTCGGGCGTGCAGCTGCTCGCGGTGTACGCGGTTTTCGCGGTGACGCTCTACCTCATTCCCAACTGACGGCGATAGGCTTCCACCAGCGAATCGTCACGGAGGTCGAGATGTTTTCTCTCCGCGCCTTCCGAGCTCGACTCTCGGGATTTCTTGGGTGCGCGCTTGTGGCGATGCTGGGCGCGTTCCTGGCCGCGCCCTCCGTCACCGCTCAGCAGCCGACTCAAGCGCCGACGACGCAGTCCGCATCCGCTTCGGAGCAAGCGCCCAAACTCACAGGCGATCAGCTCGAGTCCCTGGTCGCGCCGATCGCTTTGTATCCGGACCCGTTGCTCGCCCAGGTCCTCGTGGCTTCGACGTATCCGCTCGACGTCGTGCAGGCGCAGCAGTGGCTGGCGAAGAACTCGAGCCTCAAGGGCGACGCGCTGGTGAAGGCCGCCGAACAGCAATCCTGGGATCCGAGCGTCCAGGCGCTCGTGTCGATTCCCGAAGCACTCAAGGTCCTCAACGAAAACATCAAGTGGACCGTGGACCTGGGCGACGCGTTCCTCGCGCAGCAGAGCGAGGTCATGGACGCGGTGCAGCGGCTGCGCGCGAAGGCCAAGGACTCGGGCAAGCTTTCGTCGACTGAACAGCAGACCGTCGAGACGAAGGTCGTCGAGCAAAAGTCCGTCATCGTCATCGAGCCTGCGAGCAGCGAGGTCGTGTACGTCCCGAGCTACAGCCCGACTGTGATCTGGGGACCGCCGCTCTACTACCCCTATCCGCCGCTCTACTACCCGCCCTACTACGGAGGCGCGTGGATCGGATTCGGTGTCGGAATCGCCGTCGGCATCGGGATCGCCGGCGGATGGGGATGGGGCTGCGGCTGGGGCGGCAACAACACCATCAACATCAACAACAACAACAACTACGTCAATCACCGCAACAACCAGAACGGCACCAACCGGACCGGCAACAGCAACTGGCAGCACAACGCGAAGCAGCGAGGCGGCGCACCGTACAAGGACCGGGCCACGGCCAGCAAGTATGGCGGCGGAACTCGCAGCGACCGGCAGGCCCAGACGCGGCAGGCTCAAAATCGCGCCGGCGCGGGCGCTTCGAATCGTGCTTCCGGCGGCTTCGATCGGGGAGGCGCCAGCGGCAACCGCGGAGGAGCCGGCAGCTTCGACCGCGGCGGTTCGAGCGGGAGCCGCGGCGGCGGCGGCAACTTCGGTTCGAGCTCTCGGGCCGGCTCCAGCGCGTTCGGAGGCTCCTCGAGCGGCAGCCGCGCCCGTTCTTCGAGCTCTCGCGGATCCTCGAGCATGGGCGGCATGTCCCGCGGAGGCGGAGGGATGTCGCGCGGCGGCGGCGGCGGACGGCGGCGGTAAGGGGGAGAGCATGACGACCGACGTGATCGGCAGAAAGTCTTCACTCGTGTTCGCTTGGGCGATGATGACGATCGCCCTCGGCACGCGTGCCGCCGAACCCGTACCGGGGCCGCGGACGTTCGACACGGCGCGGCAGGCGGCCGATGCCCTCGTCCAGGCCGCCGCGGCTAACGACGTCGCGGCCATCGTCGCGATGTTCGGTCCGAATGGAAAAGACATCGTCCCGTCGGGGGACCCGGTCGAAGACAAGAACGACCTGGCGCGGTTCGTCGAAAGGGCCACGGAGAACATGGACGTCTCGCTCAAGCCCGGCCGGCCCGTCGAGGCCGTTCTGACCGTCGGCAACGACGACTGGCCCATGCCTGTGCCGCTGGTCCGTAACGCAAACGGGAAGTGGTACTTCGACGCGAAGCAGGGCCGCCAGGAGATCCTCTCCCGCCGCATCGGCGGAAACGAGCTTGATGCGATCGCACTCCTGCGCGACTACGTCGACGCGCAGGAGGAGTACGCCTCCGAGGACCGCGATGGGAGCGGCATCAACCAGTACGCGCAGAAGGCGATCAGCACGCCCGGCAAACACGACGGCTTGTCCTGGTGGAACGCGGACAAGACCCCCGGCGGCCCCCTCGGAGAAGAAGTGGCCAAGGCGCTCGCGGCCGGTTACACCAGCAAGACGGAGCCCTACAACGGCTACTACTTCCGGATGCTGGCCGCGCAGGGACCCGCTGCGCGGTTAGGCGCCCGCGACTACGTCGTCAAAGGAATGATGATCGGAGGCTTCGCGGCCATCGCCTGGCCGGCGAACTATGGTGTGACCGGCATCCAGACGTTTGTGGTCAACAACGACGGCGACGTGTACCAGAAGGACCTGGGGCCCGAGACCGCGAAGATCGCGCCGAGCATCAGGGCATTCAATCCGGACAAGACCTGGATCATCACGGAAGACGCCGAGTAACGTGACGTCCGCTGCGAGCCCGGCCCCGGAACCGACGCGGGCCGGAATCCGCGTGCTCGATCCGGGCGAGCGGCTCTCGGAGATCCTGTTCGGCCTGATCATGGTCCTGACCTTCACCGGCGCTTTGTCGGCGGCGGAAAGCGGTCGCGCCGAAGTGCGCACGATGTTGATCGGCGCGGTCGGCTGCAACCTCGCCTGGGGGATCATCGACGCGATCTTCTACCTGATGGGGGCGTTCGGCCATCGCGGCCACGGCGCCCTGGCGCTGCGTGGGCTCCGCGGAGAGGTCGACGCGAAGACGGGCAGCGCGATGGTCGCCGAGGCTCTGCCGCCGCTGATCGCTTCGGTCCTGCGCCCCGAAGAGCTGGACTCGATCCGACAGCGCCTGGCCTCGTTGCCCGAGGCCGCCCGACGACGTTCCCTCGGGCGTGAAGACTATTTGGGAGCGCTCGGGGTTTTCTTGTTGGTCTTCCTCTCGACGTTCCCGGTCGTCGTCCCGTTTCTGCTGATTCCCGACGCCCACCGCGCTCTGCGCGTCTCCAACACGGTCGCGATCGCCCTCCTCTTTCTGTGTGGCTACCGCCTCGGCCGATACGCGGGCTATTCGCCCTGGCTGACCGGTTTCGCCATGGTCGCCATCGGCCTCGCTCTCGTCGCGATCACGATCGCGCTCGGCGGATGAGTTTCGCCGGCCGGCTCGCGCTGGCGGCCCTGCTCCTTCTTCCCGGCGCCGCACGAGCGCAAGAGGAGCCGACCGCCGAGGCGCCCGCCGAAGAGAAGACGGCCTGGGAATTCAACGCCAACGTCTACGGCTACTTCATTCCCGAGGACACCGACTACGGACAGCCGACCGTGACAGCGGACCACGGCGCACTGCATCTGGAGGCCCGCTACAACTACGAGGGCATCGACACCGGCTCCGTCTGGGTCGGCTGGAACTTCGGCTTCGGCGAGAAGCTGCGGCTGGACGCGACGCTGATGGCGGGAGGAGTCTTCGGCGACACGAGCGGCGTCGCACCCGGGTATCACCTCACGGTCTCGTACGGCGACTTCGAGCTCTACAGCGAGGGCGAGTACGTCATCGACGTCGAGGATTCGTCGAACAACTTCCTCTACAACTGGGCGCAGCTCGGTTACTCGCCCTTCGAATGGCTGACGGTCGGTTTTGCCGCCCAGCGCACGCGGGCCTACGAGACGGGGCTCGATGTTCAGCGAGGACCCTACGTCGGCTTCACCTACAAGAACGTGTCGCTGGCGGTCTACGTCTTCAACGCCGACGCGCAGTCGCCCACGGTCGTCACTTCGCTCGCCGTCTCTTTCTAGCGCCGCGCCCGGAGGAGCCGATTGACCGGCCCTCGAAGAAGGACGTACGGCACGAAGGCGAGCAGCGCCGCCACGATCAGGGCATCGACGGGATGGAAGGCGTGGAGCACCGCCGCCTGGTACACGAGATCGATGGCCACGGCGGCCACGAGGACCCGGCCGACGTCGCGCCAGCCCTCTCTCAGAAGGTCCGGTCGGCGTTGACCGTGGGCGAAGACGGACCAGAGGTAGGGGGTTCGTCCGTCTCGCACATCGCGCAAGCCCGCGCGGACCGCGAAGAACGCAGCCACGGCCGGCTGGAGGACGAGCCGGAACTTCATCGGGCCGCTGACCCTGCCGATCAGGTCCTGCCAGAATCGGGCGAGGTATTCGTCGATCGGGACCTCCGGATCGAAACGGATCCTCTCACGTCCGCGGCTCGTCACTACAATCACGGCCGTGCCGCACATCCTCGCACTCGACCAAGGGACGAGCAGCTCGCGCGCCATCGTCTTCGATGCGATGGGCCGGCCTCTCGGAATTGCGCAGAGAGCTCTTCCTCCCCTCTTTCCGCAGCCGGGCCATGTCGAGCACGACGCCGAGGCGATCTGGACGACGACGCGGGACGCCGCACACGAGGCGCTGACGCAGGCGGGCATCGCGGCAGCAGCGCTCGCCGCTGTCGGCATTGCGAACCAGCGCGAGACGATCGTCCTCTGGGACCGCGCGACCGGGCGTCCCGTCCACAACGCAATCGTGTGGCAGGACCGGCGTACGGCGGACGCTCTCGCGAAGATGCGACAGCGGGGCGTCGAGAAAATCGTCCGCCGCAGGACCGGTTTGCTCCTGGATCCGTACTTCTCCGCGTCGAAGCTCGCGTGGCTGCTCGACCACGTGCCGGGCGCCCGGGCCAGAGCGCGCCGCGGCGAGCTCGCCGCCGGGACCGTGGACTCCTGGCTGGTGTACCGACTGACCGGCGGCCGCCTCCACATCACCGACGTCAGCAACGCGTCGCGCACGATGCTCATGAACCTGCGCTCGGGTAAGTGGGACCCGGATCTCCTCCACCTCTTCCGGATCCCCGCTTCGGTGCTGCCCGAGATCCGCGCAACGAGCGAGCGCGTGGGAGACAGCGACGCCGGAGCTCTCGGGTCGCCGGTTCCCATCGCCGCCATGGTCGGCGACCAGCAGGCCGCGCTCTTCGGCCATCTCTGCACGCGGCCCGGCCTGGTCAAGTGCACGTATGGGACCGGCTGCTTCCTGCTGATGTTCACGGGGAGGAAAGCGGTCGCCAGCCGGAACCGCCTGCTCTCGACGGTCGCCTGGAAGCTCAAAGACGGGCCTCTGACCTATGCCCTCGAGGGAAGCGTCTTCGTCGGAGGCGCCGCGGTCCAGTGGCTCCGCGATGGTCTCGAGATCATCCGCACGGCGCCCGACGTCAATGCCCTGGCCGAAAAAGTTCCGGACTCGGGCGGCGTCGTGGTGGTGCCCGCCTTCACTGGGCTCGGCGCGCCGCACTGGGATTCCGAGGCGCGCGGAGCCATCCTGGGGTTGACGCGCGGCTCCACCGGCGCGCACCTGGCCCGCGCCACGCTCGAGGGGATCGCATTCCAGGTCGCGGATCTCGCCGCGGCCATGGAGCGGGACACGCGCACGAGACTCTCGGAGCTGCGCGTGGACGGAGGCGCCGCGGCGAGCGCCCTGCTGATGCAGTTTCAGGCGGACCTTCTCGGCGTTCGGGTCACGCGGCCCGCCAATCTCGAGACGACCGCGCTCGGTGCCGCACTGCTCGCGGGCCTGGCCGTGGGTGTGTGGAGGCGCGAATCGGAGCTCGCCGCCATGCGCACGGCCGAGCACACTTTCACACCGCGGATGGGGCGCGCCGAACGGGATCGCCGGAGGCGCCTCTGGCACCGCGCCGTCGCGCGGGCGCGCGCCTGGGAGAGCGCCTGAGCGAGGCGCACCGGCCTCGAAGCTGAAGATTTCCTGAAGAACCGCCGCGCCGCGATCCAGCAGCGCCGCTCCGGTGTAACCCCTCCTGAAGCCGGCCTGTTACCGGCCTCGAGGAGGTCCCTTGAAGCCCCTGGATCGCCGCCGTTTCTTCAAGATATCCGCCGTCGGCCTTGGCGCCGGCGCGCTCTACCGCTTTGCGGCGCCGGCATTGGGCCAAGCCGGCGAGGCCGCGCGCCTGCTCGGAAGAAAGAACGGAGAGCCGCCGACGACGTTCTCGTTCGTCCAGTTCTCCGACACTCACGTCGGATTCAACGGTCCGCCCAACCCCGAGGGCACGCGGGCCTTCGAGCGCGCGGTGGAGATGGTGAACGAGGTACGCCCGAGGCCCGACCTCGTCCTCTTCACGGGCGACCTGACCCACGACAGCGAGAAGCCCGGCGAGCACGCCGACCGGATGCGGCTCTTCAAAAAGATCGCCTCGGGCCTCCAGGTGCCGAAGGTCCATTACGTGCCGGGCGAGCACGATGCGGCCCTCGACGGAGGCGTGCTCTTCCGCGACGCCTTCGGTGAGACTCACTATTCCTTCGACCATCGAGGCGTCCATTTCATCGGCCTCGACAACGTCTCGCTCGGCAAACCCGCGGTGGGCCGAGAGCAGCTGGCCTGGCTCCGCAACGACCTCGCCCGCTTCCCGACGACGGCCCCCATCATCGTCTTCACGCACCGCCCGCTCTTCGACCTGCGCCCCGACTGGGAGTGGTTCACGAGCGACGGCGACCAGGTCATGCAGGCGCTCGCGCCCTACGAGAACGTGACCGTCCTCTATGGCCACATCCACCGGGAACACGCGCATCGGGAAGGAAGGACGGCGCACTATGCCGCCCGCTCGCTCATCTTCGCCTTCCCGGATCCCGAGACCGGCGTTCCAAAGAAGCCTCTTCCCTTCGACGCCGGAAAGCCGTTTCAGAACCTCGGGATCCGGCGCGTCACGGCCGGCGGAGACACTTCGCGGCCCGTGACCTTGGACGAGGTCGAGCTGACGCTGAAGGAGCACGCCGGAACCGTCGGAATGCAGCAACTGAGAAGAGAAGGAGTAGCCCTGTGAACCGATCCCGACTGACTCTCGCCATCCTCGCCGCGGCGGCTCTCGCCGCCCCGGCCTCGCCCCAGGACGCGGACGCCGGGGCGCCGGCCACGACCGTCGCCATCGCGGCCAAGCGCTTCGAGTTCCAGCCTGCCGAGATTCATCTCAAGGCGGGCGAGCCCGCGACGCTCGCCGTCACGAGCCAGGACGTGACGCACGGATTCTTCTCGCGGCAGCTCGGCTTCGACGAAGACCTCTCTCCGGGAAAGACCGTCGACGTGCACATCAAGCCCGAGAAGCCCGGCCGTTATACGGTGATCTGCGACCACTACTGCGGCAGCGGGCACGGCGGTATGAAGCTGACCGTCGTGGTCGAGTAGCGCGGAGCGGCATACGATGCGCCTGCGAGCACTGCCCGGCGGCGGCGCCCCCGGCTCGACGGAGATGGACAGGTCAGACGAGGAGCTCCTCAGGGAACTCGCCGAAGGTCGCGAGGCCTCCATCGGCGTCCTCTATTCGCGATACGCCCCGATCGTCTTCGGCATGGCCCGCCAGGCCGTGGACCGGGCCACAGCGGAGGAGATCGTCCAGGACGTCTTCCTCGCCGTCTGGAAGGGCGCCTC
>JBKOVK010000289.1:0-4562 GCA_046724475.1 Acidobacteriota bacterium
AGCTCTCCCTGGGCGCGCTGGCCTTGAACGACGTCTGGCTCGGCGGACAGACGATGAACCCGTGGCTCATCGAGGAAGGCTCAGGCGGCTCGAGCGCCGGACCCGGCTCCGCCACCGCCGCGGCGCTGGTGGGCTTCTCCATCGGAAGCGAGACCGGCGGCTCGATCATCGACCCGGCCACGCGGTGCGGCCTGACCGGTCTGCGTCCCACGTTCGGCAAGGTCCCGCGCACGGGCGCGATGACTCTCTGCTGGACACTCGACAAGCTCGGTCCGATGACACGCGGCGTCGAAGACGCGTTTCTCGTGCTCGCCGCGATCTCGGGGCCCGACCCCGGCGATCTCTACTCGGTTCCGAGTCACATGGATTTCGACGCCAACCGTGACGTGAAGGGGATCCGCGTCGGCTACATCAAGAGCTGGATGAACGAGGCCCCCGCGACCGAAGTGGACCGCGCGGCGCTCGAAACGGCGAAGCGCCTCGGCATGGTGCCCGTGGAAGTCACTCTGCCGGACTGGCCGTACAACTCGCTCAACACCGTCCTCTTCGGCGAAGCCGCGGCAGCCTTCGAAGAGCTGACCCTGTCGCACGGAATGGACCAGCTGAAGATGCAGGTTGCCGACGCCTGGCCGAACCTTTTCCGCCAGGCGCGCTTCCTCTCGGCCGTCGACTTCGTCCAGGCCGACCGGATGCGGCGCATGGTCGCGCGGGAGATGGCAAAGGTCTTCGAGAAGGTGGACGTGCTGCTCGTGCCCCCGCTGCGCGACGAGATTCTGACCATCACCAACTTCACGGGACACCCTGCGCTGGTGCTCCGCACGGGCTTCCTTCAGGTGACGCAGGCGCGCAACGACTGGGCGCCCGATCCAAAGAACCCGATGCCGACCTTCAAGACGCCGCGGCGCGTCCCGCACGGGGTTTCGCTGATCGGCCGGCTCTTTGACGAGGGAACGATCGGCGCGGTCGGAATGGCCCTCGAAAAGGCGTCCGGCGTGGCGGCGGAGCGGCCGCCCGGATTCTGATCGCTGCACCAAAGGACAATGGGTGTCCTCCCCAAGAGCCCTCTTCTCATCCACTCGCGATCGACGGATCTTCTTGAGTCGAGTTCCCAAATCTCGAAGGAGGAAGAGCCCATGAAGTCACGTTCCGTTTCGATTCTCCTCGTCCTCGGCGCAGTCCTGGCCCTCTCCGGGAGCGCGGTCGCCCAGCAGCCCCAGCCCGCCGAAGTCTTCAACGCGTTCGCGGTCAGCCTGCAGGCCGGAGGAGGCGCGGCCGTCGAGATCGTAATCAACCGCTGGTCCACGGAGGGTGAGAAGCAGCTACTGACCAACGTGCTCAAGGCGTCGGGCTCGGAGGCCATGGTCCGGATCATGCAGGACCTTCCGCAGGTCGGTTACATCCGCGGGAACAACACGATGGGAGACGCTCTCTTCTACGCATGGTCCACGAACAATCCCGACGGCACCCGCCAGGTCGTGATCGCCACGGACCGTCCGATCTCGGCCGCCGCGATGGTCGCGCCGGGCACCGCCAACAAGTACGACGCCACCGTCATCGAGATGCGCTTCAACAAGGACGGGAAGGGCGAGGGCAAGATCGTGGTCGCCGGCAAGGCCTTCATCGACCCGAAGACCGGCAAACCCGGGATCCAGAACTACCAGGGGCAGCCGGTGAGGCTGGAGAGCATCACCTCGAAGAAACAGTAGCGCGATTCTCGCTTGCGTCGGGCGGACGCGCCGTGGCCGGCGCTCCGCGCCGGCGCGACGCGCTTCCCCGCTCCCGCAGGGACCTCAGGTAGCCATCCAGCGTGTCGAGCGTCAGCCGGTCGGCCGACGTCGAGATCGCCTCGATCCCCCTGTGGCGGAGTGACGCCGCGAGCCGGCGGTTGCCGAGGAGGATCTCGAGCGCCGACGCCTTCGCATACGCCTCGACCGGCGTTGCGGGGCTTCCGAGCGCGAGGCGCGTGATGTCGGGGTCCTCCAGGTGCACGAGCAGCGGGCGGTGCTGCAGCCGCAGCGACGCGAGCGATTCCCGCAGCAGCTCCGCGCTGGCCAGGTCCACGAGCGAGGTCAGCAGGACGACGCGGGACCTTCGGAACTCGGCGTCGCGCGCGGCCTCGGCGGCGAGGTCGTAAGCCGACTCTGCCAGCCGCGCTTGGAGGTCGTAGAGCGCGGCGTAAGCTTGCGCGATTCCGCGGGCTCCGGGCCGCACGCGGAGGCGGCGCTCGACGCGGTCCGAAAACGCCACCACGAGGACCCGGTCCCCGCGGGCGGAGGCCACGCGCGTCAGGGCCAGCGCCGCGGCCAGAGCCGCGTCGAGCTTGCTGCGCGAGCCGTCCATCGACGCCATGGCGCGTCCGCAATCGAGGAGGACGACCAGGCGGCCGCTCTTTTCCCACGTCTCCTCGCGCGTCATCAGGCGGCCGTGCCGGGCAGTGGCCTTCCAGTGGATCCGATTGGGAGGATCTCCCTCCGCGTACCGGCGGACTCCGTAAGGCTCCGAGCCCACGCCCGTCAGGCGAGTGATCGCGAGGCCGAGCTGCCTGCGGTGCGCCAGCGCGAGGAGGCGTCCGGCACGCCCCTCCCAGCGGATCTGAGGGTAGATCCGCACTTCTTCCTCGGGCAGCAGCTCGCGTTCGGCCCACGCCAGGCGCCACGGCCCCTCGACCCGGGCCGACAGGGGAAGGATCCGGACGGTTCCGCGGCTCCGCGGCTCAATGCGGTGGCTCCAGACCGCGATCTTGCCCGGCTCGGCTTCGATCCGTTCCCGCGCGGGCGCGCACGCGAGCGCCGGATGGAGCCCGTCACGCAACCACACGGTGCGGCGGCCTTCGCCCTGCGGCGCGGTGACTTCGAGGGTGACGTTCGCAGGCTCGCCCTGCACGAGTAGCGGCGGCCAGAGGCGCCGGGCGGCCAGCCGCGCGCGGCTCGCGGCGCGCCAGTCGAGTCCCAGTACCGCGAGCAGAACGACGTCGGCGGCGAGCACCGGCCAGCGCAGCTGCGTGACCAGGACCGAGACCGCCGCGGCGAGCGCAAGAGCGCCGAAGGCGAAGAGCAGTCGGCGCGTCGGCAACGTCTCACCTCACCGCGGGACGGGGACGGCGCTCGCGATCCGTCCGAGCACCCCCGCGGGCGTTTCGTTCTCCAGCTCCGCATCGGCCGTCAGCAGCACGCGGTGCGCCCAGCACGGGGCCAGGCATCGCTTGACGTCGTCGGGCGCGACGAAGTCCCGGCCGGAGATCAGGGCCGTCGACCGCGCCGTCTCGATCAGGGCGAGCGCCCCGCGCGGGCTGACCGGAATCTCCACGCGCGGGGACTCCCGCACCGCGGACGCCAGACTCGCGACGTAGTCCAGCAGCTCGGGCGCCACGTGGACGAGCCGCGAGGCCAGCCGCAGGGCCGAGGCCTCGGCGCGCGTGACCACCGGCGCCGGAAGCGCCTGGTCGGCTCCCCACCCGGCGAGCGTACCGGCCACGGCCCGCCGGTAAATCTCGATCTCCGCAGCCCGCTCGGGAAGGCCCATGTCCACGCGGACGAGGAATCGGTCGAGCTGGGCCTCGGGCAGCGGATACGTGCCCTCGAACTCGACCGGGTTTTGCGTCGCAATCACGAAGAACACCTGCGGGAGCTCGTGCGAGACGCCGTCGATCGTGACCTGTCGCTCCTGCATGCACTCGAGCAGCGCCGACTGCGTCTTGGGCGGCGTGCGGTTGATCTCGTCGGCCATCAGGACTTCGGTGAAAACCGGTCCGCGCACCAGGCGAAACGCCGTCGCGCTCTGGTCGAACACGTTCGCGCCCAGCAGGTCCGACGGCATCAGGTCCGGAGTGAACTGCGCGCGCGTGAATTTCAGGCCGAGGCTCGACGCGAAGGCGCGGGCCAGGAGCGTCTTGGCGATCCCCGGCACGCCCTCGATCAGGGCGTGTCCCCCGGCGATGTAGGCCGCGAGCAGCGTCTCGGCGGCCGCGTCCTGGCCGACGACGCTGCGCCGGACCGATTCCGCCACGCGTTCCGCGGCCGCCTTGACCGATGCGATTCCGTCCGTATGCGTCGAGGACATGTCCGTCAGGCCCTCCTCCGGCTCTGGAGCCGGGAAACGCTGCGTGCGACCTTCACGAGCTCATCCGGCCCCGCCTGCGCCGCCGCGGCTCGCACGCCGGCGGGCACCGCGAGGTGGGGATCCAGCGCCTCCGCACTCTCGACCAGCCGCAGGGCCGCGTCGCCGGAATGGCCGAGCCGCCGGTGCAGCTCGCCGAGCCCGCGAAGGAACGTCGTCGTCGAGCTCGCGATGGGCGTCGGCTCCCGCCACGCCGGGCCGAAGCGTTTCGCCAGAGCCCATGCCGCGAGCAGGTACAGCAGGACCAGCTGGACGAGGAGAAGGTCCAGGCTTCGGACGCTGCCGGATTCCGCGGTGATGTCGGGGGCCACGAGGCCGTGATGGTATTCGTCGAACACGATCGAATTGCCGAGCGCGGCCGAGAGGGACTCCAGAAGGTCCGCGTTTCCGGGATTCTCGAGGCGGCCGTTGGATAGCGCGTCGGCCGGGATCACCAGCAGCCGGCC
>JBKOVK010000191.1:0-18649 GCA_046724475.1 Acidobacteriota bacterium
CTCTGGAAGACAGCGCCCGAGCCATGCTGGAGCGGCTGGGGCACGGCGGCGAGCCGGTCGACCGCGCCCGGATGATCTGGTTCGGCTCAGGCCGCTACGTACGCTACGTCGAGGCGAACGACTCGTCACCGGGTCGATGGAATCCGCTCCGCGACCGCGGCCAGCGGATCGGCGTCTTTTTCTATCGGCAGGCTTCGCGATATCTGGTTCCAGTCGGAAGGGATGGACGTGTCACGAGCGAAGATCCAGCCTCCGCCCCCGACGACATCGCCGTCTTCACGGATCTCCGAGGTCGGCTCAGTTACCTGGAGGTCGAACCCGAGGAGGCCGAGCGGCCTCGCGGAGATGTCCCAACTCCCGATTGGGCCTCGCTCTTCCGCGAAGCCGGGCTCGACGCGGCGCATTTTCGGGAAGTGCCGCCCACACGTAACCCGCCCATGTTCACCGACATCCGAGCCGCCTGGGTCGGGCCGCTCGACGACTTCGGCGGCTACCCCGTGCGCGTCGAGGCCGCGGCGCGTGGAGGAAAACCCGTTTTTTTCGAGCTGGTCTTTCCCTGGGATTCCTATTGGGATCCGGCCGCGCCGAAGCGCGCGCCGCGTCCCGCTGCGCGCGCCGCGCGGATCGTCTACCTGCTCGTTCCCATGATCCTGATCGGCGGGATCGTCCTCGGTGCGCGGAACTGGCTGCGCGGCCGCGGAGACCGGCGCGGCGCCTTCCGCATCGCCGCTGTGGTGTTCTTTCTGCGGTTTGGTGTCTGGATCTTCGGCGGACACCACGTCCCCTCACCGGAACAGGAAGGGATTCTGCTGATCAGCGCGCTCTCGAAGTCGCTGATCGATGCCGCGGTCATCTGGTGCCTGTACATGGCGCTCGAACCCCTCGCGCGGCGAGTCCATCCGCGGTTCCTCATCTCGTGGACTCGCCTTTTGCGCGGCCGGTTCACCGATCCGCTGGTCGGACGCGACGTGCTCGGCGGCGCGGCCCTCGGAACTCTCTACATCCTCTTTTACCTTCAGCTCCACGTCCTGATCCCGCACGCGCTCCGCCTTCGGGCGCCGCCACCGCCCCTGGGCCATCCCGGCGGAAGGTTGCCGTTCATGTACTTTCTCGATCCACCGCTTGCCCAGAGCGCGCTCGGCGGCCGCTACGTCCTGGAGAGCCTTCTCGCACGGCCACTCGCCGCGCTCGGCTTGCTGATGGTCGTGACGATCCTGTTGTTGGGCCTGAAGCTTTTGCTTCGAAGGGACTTCACAGTTCTGCTGGTCTTCGCGGCGATCGTCGCTGTCGGGGCGCCGCCGGTGACGCAGTCCCACTTCAGCGCCATCGGAGTCGCGTGCGGCATCGTGATTGCGGTGATCCTCGTGTCCGTGCTCCGCTTCGGTCTCTTAGGCACCCTCGCTCTCTGGCTCTGCTCCAACATCTGGCTCAATTTCCCGGTCACAGCGAAGCTCGATGCCCCGGACTTCGGCATCGGCCTCGTCGGGGTACTGGCGATCGCATCACTGGCGACCTATGGCGCGTTCACGGCCTCTCGCCCACGACGGATGGTCAAATCGGCGGAAGCTCCCCTCGCCGCGTGATGCTTCCGGATGGCCTCACGGGCCCCCCCGGGTGCAGCTCCGCGTAGAGGAACGCGCGGGCCTTCTGCCAGTCGCGCTTCACCGTTCGTTCGGACAGCCCCAGCGCGCCGGCGGTTTCCTCCACGGAGAACCCGGCGAAGAAGCGCATGTCGACGATGCGAGAGAGGCGCGGATCGAGGCCCTCGAGACGCGTCAAGGCTTCGTCCACCGCCAGGATGTCGACAGACGGGATGTCGGCCGCCGCCTTGTTTTCGTCGAAGAGGTCGACGATGGCGGAGCCTCCGCGCTTGCCGGCCGCGCGCCTGCGCGCATGATCCACCACGACCTGGCGCATCGCCCGTGCCGCCAGCGCCAGGAAGTGGCCGCGGTCGCGCAGGTCGAGACGCGACTGGATGGCCAGCTTCAGGTACGCCTCGTGGACGAGGCCGGTGGTGGCGAGCGACTCCTGCCGGCGCCGACGGCGAAGTTGCACGTGGGCCAGGGCGCGCAACTCCTTGTACAGAATCGTAAACAACTCACCGGGTGCTTGTTCGTTCCCCTCGCGCCAGGCGGTGAGAAGCCGCGTTACCTCAGCGGGAATCCTCGCGCTGTCACGCAATGCAGGCATTCGAGCTGGTCCCATGGCCATTCTAAGCCGCCCGCGCACCGGTGGCCGAGCCAGACCCCGCGCAAGCGCGAGCGACGGTCTAGTAATACGGCTCGAAGGCCCAGAAGATCGTTTCCGACATTCGCTTCGTGAGCCCGCGATTCTTCCACTCCGAGAGCGTGATCTCGTCGCAGCGCTCACGGTCCTTCCGGAACATGGCCTCGAGTTTTCGGGCGAACTCGCGGTCGTAAAATGCCAGGCTTTCCTCGGCGTTCGTATTCATCGAGCGCGCGACGAAGTTGATCGAGCCGATCGTCGAGTAGAGGCCGTCCACGACCATCGTTTTGTTGTGGAGCATCGTGGGCTCGTACTCCCAGATGCGCACGCCCCCCTCGAGCAGCTCGCCGTAGTGGCTCCAGGAGGCCTGGCGCACCATCGGGAGGTCGATGTTTCTGCCCGGGACCATCACCTGGACGTCCACTCCGCGTTTGACGGCATCGATGAGCGCCTTGCGAAGCTCCTTGTCCGGCAGGAAGTACGCGTTCTCGATGTAGATCCGCTTCGTGGCGCTCTCGATCGCGATGTAGTACAGCATCTTGGCGAGGGAGGTCGAGTCTCCGCGTGAGGCCTTGACGGCCTGGCCGAGAGCGCTGCCCTTGCCGTCGATCTTCGGGTAGAACTTCTCGCCGGCGAGGATCTCCCCGGTCGTGAACGTCCAGTCCTCGCTGAAAATCGCCTGCATCTGAGCGGCGACAGGGCCTTCGGCGCGAACCTGGGTGTCGCGCCATTCGTCCGTGTTGCGCGCGTTGCCGAGCCACCGCTCGTCGATTCCGAGGCCTCCGGTGTAGACGATGCGACCGTCGACGACCAGGATCTTGCGGTGAGTGCGCCGGCCAACCTTGTGGAGCGCAAGGAGCCGCACCGGGCGATACCTCCGGGCCTGGACGCCGGCGGCGTCGAACTCTTTCTTGAGGTCCTTGAACTTGCTGCCCCAGGCGTCCACGAGCAGGCGGACCTCCACGCCGTTTCGGGCTGCTGCGATCAACGCATCGGCGACCATGCGGCCTGCCCGGTCGGGCTGGTAGATGTAGGTCTCCAGATTGACGCTCTTCTTCGCGGCCCGGATGTCGCGCACCATCGCCGGAAAGATCTCGTCGCCGTTCTCCAGGAGCGTGGCCATGTTGCCGCCGACCATGGGGTTGCCGAGGGCCTCGGCCGAGCGACGGAATTCGGGGTCGGAGACCTTCAGGTCGCCTTCCATCTCGTAGTTCTGCCGCTTCTCGGCTCCCACGATCATCGTGGTGACCGTACAGCCCGAACCCAGGAGCAGGACGAGGAGTCCCGCCGCGGTTCCGGCGCAGCGACGTTTTGCGTCACTTCGCATCAATTGTTCAGAGATTCAAGAAGCTTGCCGACTCGGGGACCTCAGGTCCGGGATGCCGCCGGCGGGGTCGGCCCGGTGTGGACGCGTCCCCGCTCCCAGCACGATCCCGCCCAGAGGCCCAGCACGAAAAGGATCACGCCCGCGGCGCTCCGGAGGAGGACGCGCGTGCGGCGGTGCTTCCAGGGAGGCTCGGAACGGAAGGTCACGCGCGCGGCGGCCTCCTTGATTCCCTCCGCCTGGAAGGCACGCAGGTCCATGAACAGATCCCGAGCCGACTGGTATCTGTCGGCGGGATCCTTCTCGAGGCATCGGAACACGAAGCCCCGAAGGTCGGCGGGGATCTTCTCGGCCTCTTCGTGGCGGCGGGGATCGTCCCGGAGAACGGCGCCCAGTGTTTCGACGGGTGTTTCCCGCGCGAACGCTCTGCGGCCCGAAAGCATCTCGTAGAAGGTCGCGCCGAGCGAGAAGATGTCGGTGCGCGCGTCGATGGGTTTGCCGCGCACCTGTTCCGGCGACATGTATCCGGCCGTGCCCACCAGGAACTGGGAGCTCGTTCCGCGGCCACGGGCGGTCGAGTCGCCCGAGATGCCGGGTGTGCGTGCGGGCTGCTCGATCCGCGCGATGCCGAAGTCGAGGATCTTCGCGCGGCCCTCGTTCGTCAGGAAGATGTTGTCGGGCTTGATGTCGCGGTGAATGATGCCGCGCGCGTGGGCCGCGGCCAGGCCGTCGGCGACCTGCGCGGCGACGTCCACGGCCTTCGGCGGCGCCAGCGGTCCGGACTTGAGCCGGTCGGCCAGTGATTCACCCGACAGGAGCTCCGTCACGGCATACGGGATGGTGCGGAACGTGCCGGTGTCGTGGATGGCCAGGATGTTGGGATGGTTCAGCGCCGCGACCGCTCGTGTCTCACGGTCGAATCGCGCCAGGCTGTCGGCGTCATGCGCGGCCGCGTCCGGCAGCATCTTCAGGGCGACTTCGCGGCGCAGGCGTGTGTCGCGGGCGCGATACACCTCGCCCATGCCGCCCCTGGCCAGGGGCGCGAGAATCTCGTAGGGCCCGATCTGCTCTCCGTCCTGAAGCGGCATGTGACGTAAGAATATCCGGTCGTCCGGGCTTACACTGCCCCTGGATGGAGATCTGGCTGATGCGGCATGCGGCCGCCGAGGAGCGCGCGTCCTCCGGACGCGACGCCGACCGCACCCTCAGTGAGGACGGACATCGACGCGCCCGCGAGGTCGCCCGGGGCCTCGCGGAGCTGGAGCCGGGGATCCAGCTGATCCTGACTTCTCCCTACGCGCGCGCGCGTCAGACCGCGGAGCCGGTGGCCCGTGCGCTGCGCCTGTCGGGCCGCCTCCGGGAGACGCAGGCGCTCGAGCCCGCGAGCGACCCCGAGGAGATCCTGGACGAGATCCGGTCGGAGAAGGTCGAAGGCGTGCTGCTCGTGGGCCACGAGCCGCACATGGGCAACTTGCTCGGCCGGCTCGTGGCCGGCCACGCGGGCTTGGAGATTCCGATGCGCAAAGCGGCGGTGGCGCGGTTGTCGTGGAGCGGCTCGGGACAGGCCATGCTGCGGGCTCTGCTGCCGTCCAAGGTGCTTGCCCGGCTCGGGTCCGCGAAAGACTAGCTTCGGGCCGATCGGGCAAGTTCTCGGGAATCCGATAGAATCCGCGCGCCGAGAACCGTCGGCACTTCAGGAGGGAGGAGAGGCATGGGCAAGCTCGGCCTCGGGTGTCTTCTCGTTCTTCTCGCGATCGTCGTGATCTGCGCGATCTCGTTCGCCGGAACCTACAACAAGCTCGTGAGCCTGGGCCAGGAGGTCGACAAGTCTTGGTCCGAGGTCGAGAACCAGTACCAGCGCCGGGCCGATCTCATTCCGAACCTCGTCGCCACCGTCCAGGGCGCGGCGAATTTCGAGAAGGAAACGCTGACGGCAGTCACCGAAGCGCGCGCGTCGGTGGGACGTGCGACGATCACGCCGGGCCAGGCTCCGACCGATCCCGCCGCCCTCGCCAAGTTTCAGGCCGCCCAGGACCAGCTGGGCGCCGCGCTCCAGAGACTCCTCGTGGTCTCCGAGCGCTATCCCGAGCTGAGAGCCAACCAGAACTTTCGTGATCTCCAGGCGCAGCTGGAGGGGACGGAGAACCGGATCACCGTGGCCCGCGGCCGCTTCAACGAAGCCGCGCAGTCTTTCAACACGGTGCTCAAGCGGTTCCCGACGAATCTGATCGCGGGCCTCTTCGGGTTCAAGGAGCGCCCCTACTTCAAGGCGACGACTCCGGGAGCGGAGCAGGCGCCGAAGGTCCAGTTCAACTTCAACGCGCCGACGGCGGCGCCCGGCAACCCTGCGCCGACGGCGGCGCCCGCACATTAGACCGACGGAACACCGGAGACGCCAGACGGCAGACGTGAGGACGGGCACAAGCCGCGTCGCACGGCGAGTCCTCGTCGCCGCCCTCATGGGGGCGGCCCTCGCGGTCGCCCTGCGCGCCGACCGCTACGACGCGCTCATCCCGGAGAAGCCGCAGCGCTACGTCACGGACCGCGCCGGCATTCTTCGTCCGGGACAGGCCGAGGAGCTCAACGCCAAGCTCGAGCAGTTCGAGAAGGACACGTCCAACCAGATCCTCGTCTGGATCGACAATAAGGTCCCCGAAGGCTTCACGCTCGAGGACTTTACGGTCCGCGCCGGGCAGAAATGGGGCGCAGGCCAGAAGAAGGAAGACAACGGCGCAATCCTCTTCGTCTTCCCCGAGGACCGGAAGGTCCGCATCGAAGTCGGTTACGGCCTGGAGGGCGCGATCCCGGACGTCACCGCCAAGCGGATCATCGATAACGAGATCGTGCCGCGCTTCCGCGCCGGCGACATGGCGGGAGGGGTCGAATCGGGCGTCGCAGCCCTCCTGCTCGCGGCGCGCGGCGAATACAAGGGCACGGGAAAGACCGTCGCCGAGCGCGAGCGGAGCAACCGTCCGAGCTTCGGAGGCTGCCTTCCCTGGATTTTCATCTTCGGCATCTTCGTGCTGCCCTGGCTCCTGAGGCGCCGCACCTATCGCACGCACGGGAGCCGCGGGTGGTGGACGGGACCGTGGTGGTGGGGAGGATTCGGCGGGGGAGGTGGAGGAGGCTGGTCCGGCGGAGGAGGCGGCTGGTCCGGAGGCGGAGGTTTCGGTGGAGGAGGCTTCTCGGGCGGCGGCGGCTCCTTCGGCGGCGGCGGGGCTTCGGGGAGCTGGTGACGTGAGCCGTTTCTCGAGCTTCGACTCCGATCGGATCGTGGCCGCGATCGCGGCGGCGGAGAAGACCACGTCCGGCGAGATCCGCGTCCACGTGACGCGACGCAAATCCGACGACGTCGAGACCCGGGCGCGGCGGCGGTTCGAGCAGCTCGGAATGACCCGCACGAAGGGTCGCAACGGCGTCCTCGTGTACGTGGCTCCGCGCGCCCGGAAGTTCCGTGTCATCGGCGACACGGCGATTCACGAAAAGGTCGGAGACGCCTTCTGGTTGGCCGTCGCTGCGGAGATGGAAGCGCGCTTCCGCAAGGGCGAGTTCACCGAGGGCGTGATCGCCGCCGTGGCGAAAGTCGGCGAAGCCCTCGCCGCCCACTTTCCGCCGCTGCCCGGCGACGTCAACGAGCTGCCGGACTCGATCGACCGGGACTAGGCGCGGCGTTCGAGGCCGAGGGCACCGGCGACGTCGTCAACACCACGAACGCGTTTCGGAAGATGTTGCCGCCCTCCTTCGTCAGCGCGTAGTTCATGTCGGGATAGCTGCCGGGCGCCCCGTCCTTCAGGTGGCCGACGGAGTTGGAGATCGGGTTGGCCGCGGTCGTCATCGGAAAAGCGAAGCTGGATGAGGCCGCGGAGTACGTCCCGGTCTTCACGGGCGCTCCCATGTAGTCGTAGATGGAGCGCACCTCGAAGGCGGCCCCGTCCGCGAGCCTGCAGTCCTTCAGGTCGACCGAGACCTCGTCGAGGTTCAGAAAGTTGGCCACGTAGACGTTGCACGATCCCGGGCGGAACTGGTTCTTCCGTACGGCCGTGTAGTTCTGCGAGGGCGTGACGTCGTTGGGCAAGTAGACGTTGCCGCCGCCCGGAAACCAGGCGGACTGGAAGCCCTCGGCTTCGTCGTCGGACTGTCCTCGGCCCGCGCCGGCGTTCGCGTTGCCCCAGTAGACGTTGTTGGTGAAGGTGATCCCCTTGCGGCAGGGGTTCACGTGCTTTCCGCGCTGCTGCATGACGTACATCGGCGAGCGTTTGAGGTAGTACTTATCAACCGGCGCGTACATGGGTCGGAACATGAAGTTGCCGTCGAGCGTGACGTTCTCGCATCCGGCCGCGTAGTACCCGGCCGTATAGGAGCTCCACCAATTGTTGGTGAGCTTCTGGTCGCGCGTACCGAGCGTGGCGTTGTCGGTCGCCGAACATCCCCCCGACAGCGTCCCCCCCAGGAAGAAGTTCCCATCGAAGACCTCGTTGCGGTGCATGGCGCAAGCGCACGTGCCGTAGTCCTGGTAGGCCAGCGATCCCGCCGCAAAGTCCGGCACCCGGATGCCGCCGGAGACAATGCTGTCGGTCATGGACTGCACGTCGGGGTTCGAGTTGTCGACGCCCTTGTTGCAGCCGGGCAAACGACCCGATGCCTCCTGGCCGTTGCGCAGGTAGAACGCGTGCCCCCCTGTGCGCCGGACTTTGCCGGTTTCGTAGAGGAAACCGTAGTTGTAGCTGACGATCCCGTAGAAATCGACCGGGTTGGCCAGGGACGCCTTGAAGACGTTGTCCGACGTGTCGTGGATGACCCAGTTGATCAGCCGGTTCCCGAGGGCATAGGTTCGGTTGTTGTCCGCGTTGATCCACACGCCCTCGCCGAATCCCGGCAGGTCACCCTCGTTGGCGATGGCGTGCCGCCGCGGATCCCCGAAATAGGCGACCTCGAAGTCGTAATAGTCGACCCAGTTGGATTCGATCGCGACGCAGACGGTCGGCTTCTTCTGCTCACCCTGGTCGCAGGCGATGCGGATCAACGAGGTCGGAGTCTTCTGATCGGGAGGGTAGGGGCGGACGGTGATGCGCTTCTCGGGGGTGCCTCTCAACGTCGATTTCACGGGGGTGTAGAGACCCACCACCTGTGTCAGCGTGTAGTTCGCGCCGAGCCTCCCGTAGACGGTGTCGCCGGGCTTGACCTTTCCGCTCGTCAGCGCGTCCTGGATGCACCAGGGGTCCTCGAGCGTGCCCTTGCCATGACCGCACGACGCCGTCGGGGACATGAACCACTCCTTCCCGGCGGTGGTCGGCGTGGAGGCGGCTCCGGAAGCGGTCCGTGGCGCGGCGGCGGGGGCAAGCGAGGACGCCTTCGCGTTTGCGTCGACGTCGGGTGCGGGCTTCGGGTTCGGCGCCGGAGGCGCGGAACAGGAAATGATGACCGCCAACGCCAAGAGCGAGCGTTTCAAGCGCACCTCCTTATTGAAGGGGAAAACCATATCGTTCCTCTTCGATTCCCGGCTCAACTCATTGATTCTTCGAGGGCTTGACTTTCGTCCGAAAACCCTTATCATTCGCGGGCTTTATGTACGCCATCGTCCGCTCCGGCGGGAAACAGCTGAAGGTCACCGCGGGTGACGTGGTCCGGATCGAGAAGCCGGCCGGCGAGAAGATCACCCGGGGCGAGTCGCTGGCGCTCTCGGGTTCGAGCGTCATCCTGGTGTCGGGCGACAATGGCGTGCGGACGGGCGCGGACGCTCTCAAGGGCGTCAAGGTCCAGGCGAAAGTGCTCGGACCGGTGCGGACGCGCAAGGTCCTCGTCTTCAAGAAGAAAAGGACCAAGCAGTACCGCCGGACCAAGGGCCACCGCCAGACGATGATCGAAGTCCGAATCGAAGCGATCGAAGGCTAGAGAGGATCCCTCCATGGCACACAAGAAAGGTCAGGGCTCTTCCCGCAACGGACGCGACTCGAACTCCCAGCGCCTCGGCGTGAAGGCGTTCGGCGGCCAGACCGTTTCCGGCGGGACGATCCTCGTGCGCCAGCGCGGGACCAAGTTCTTCCCGGGCATCAACGTGGGCCGCGGCAAGGACGACACGCTCTTCGCGAAAGTCGCCGGCGTGGTGCGCTACCACGACCGCGGGCGCTTCGGCCGCACGATCTCGATCGAGCCCGCCGGCCAGACCAGCTAACCCGGCGCGCGCCGAGCCACGCCGCCGACGGCGGCGCCGATTCCGATGTTCATCGACACCGCCGAGATCTACGTCAAGGGCGGAGACGGCGGCAACGGGTGTGTCGCGTTCCGCCGGGAGAAGTTCGTCGCCAAGGGCGGACCGTCCGGGGGCGACGGCGGCCACGGCGGCTCCGTCTGGGCGGTGGCCGACCCGGCGTACAACACGCTCTACCACCTCCGGCATCAAAATTCGTATCGCGCGGGCCGCGGCGAGCACGGCATGGGCTCCAACCGGCACGGCAAGGCCGGTGAGGACGTCGAGGTTCATCTGCCGCTGGGCACCGTCCTCACCGACGCCGAAAGCGGCGAGCGGATCGCCGACCTCGTCGAAGCCGGGGAGAAGGTGCTCCTGGTCAAGGGCGGCAACGGCGGCTGGGGGAACCAGCACTTCGCCACGCCCACGCGGCAGACGCCGCGCTTCGCCAAGCCGGGGCTGCCCGGAGAGGAGCGTCGGCTCTCCGTCGAGCTCAAGCTCCTCGCCGACGTCGCCATCATCGGTTTCCCCAACGCCGGGAAGTCCACGCTGATCGCGGCCATCTCGGCGGCCAAGCCCAAGATCGCGGACTATCCCTTCACCACGCTGGTGCCGCATCTGGGCGTCGTGACGTCGCACCATGACACGCACACGCTCGTCGTCGCGGACATCCCGGGCTTGATCGAGGGCGCGCACCGGGGCGCAGGCCTCGGAATCCGGTTCATGAAACACGTCGAGCGTTGCCGGTTGCTCTGCCACCTCGTCGACGCTTCGGCCTCCGGCGATGCGGAGAAGGACGTCGCGATCATCGAGGACGAGCTCGCGCGGTTTTCGCCGGAGGTCGCCAAGCGCCCGCGCCTTCTCGTCGCATCCAAGTGCGACGCCGTGTCGGACCCCGAGCGCCTCGCCTCGATCCGGGCCTCGGCCGAGCGGCGAGGTCTCCCGTTCTACGAGATCTCGGCGGCGACGGGGAAGGGGATCAAGGAGCTCGTTGGCGCGCTCTTCCACGCGTTCGCCGAGGCGCCCCCCGCCGAGCCCTTGCCGGCCGAGACGTAGACTCCCGCCATGCGCATCGGAGTCTTCGGCGGCACGTTCGATCCCGTCCACAACGGCCACGTGATTCCGATCGAGGCCGCCGCGATGAAGTTCCAGCTGCGGCGCGTCCTCTACGTGCCGGCGCGCCTCTCGCCGCACAAGGACGCGACGCCGACCGACGCGCGCCACCGCGTCGCGATGGTGGCCCTGGCCATCCAGGGCCGACCCGACTGGACGATCGACCTCCAGGAGCTGGACCGCGAGCCTCCGTCGTACACGATCGACACCCTGCGCGCGATCCAGGCGCAGCATCCGGGCGACGAGCTCTGGCTTCTCATGGGCACCGACATCCTCGCGGGGTTCGACCGGTGGAGACAGCCTGAAGAGATCCTGAAGCTCTGCCGTATCGCCGCCTTCCACCGGGAGCCGTACACGGGCGCGGCGGTGAAGGTGCCGCGGGTGGCGGGAATCGACGATCGCCTGTCCGTTTTCGACGCCGGATCGGTTAGAATCTCCGCGACGGACATCCGGAACGACCTCGCGGCGGGAAAGAGCCTCGCGGGGCGGGTTCCGGGGCCGGTCGCGGAGTACGTTACGAAGCAGGGCCTCTACAAGCCGGAGACGCCGAAGCGTTGAAACCCGGCTTTTCCTCCCAGGACAAGGTCCGCGAGGGGCTCACGGCCGCGCTCGACCGGAAGGCGGCGGCGGTTCTCGTCTTCAACCTGACCGAACTGACGACGATGGCCGACTACTTCGTGCTGTCGACGGCCGTCAACGATCGGCAGGCGCGCGCCGTCGCGGACGCGATCACCGAAAAGCTGGGCCCGGCGCTCTCCGTCGAGGGAATGGCCAATGCCCACTGGATCCTGATGGACTACGGCGACGTCGTCTTTCACGTCTTCCAGGAGGAGGCGCGCAAGTTCTACGCCCTCGAGCGGCTGTGGGGCGACGCTCCCAACGAGACCGGGTTCTTCCAAGGCAAAGGGTTCTAGTCCGGGCTTTGCAGCGGCCACGGCCGCGAGAGGCAACCCATGGCCAGAAGCACATCGGGGCGCCTCCGTTCCCATTTCAAGACACGGAATCGGGCGCTCGCCCGCGAGATCGAGGCCCTCGGGCGGGCCGCGGACCTTCCGTCCACGATCCTGATCCTCGGCGAGAGCGGCACGGGGAAAGATCGCCTCGCGCGAGCCATCCACGACGTCTCCAATCGGGCCGCGCGCCCGTTCGTGCGCGTCGACGCCGCGAATCTTTCCGACGAGCTCTTCGAGAGCGAGCTCTTCGGACACGAACGCGGAGCCTTCACCGGTGCGGTCTCGGCCAAGAAAGGGCTGCTCGAGGTCGCGGAGGACGGCACGGTCTACCTCGACGAGGTGTCCTCGCTGTCGCCCGCCGCCCAGGCGAAGTTCCTGCGCGTTCTCCAGGAGAAGAACTTCCGCCGGCTCTCCGGCGTGACGACGCACCCGTTCCGCGCTCGCCTGATCGTGTCCTCGCGGCGCGATCTGGCCGCCCTCGTCGCGCAGGGCGCCTTTCGCGACGACTTCTTCTATCGCATCGACGTGGTCTCGCTGCGGCTGCCGCGCCTGTCGGAGCGGACCGAGGACATCCTTCCGCTGGCTCGCGAGTTCGCGCGCCGCGCCGCGCGCGCCTACGACCGTCCCGCGCGGACCTTCACGAAGGAGGCCGAGCAGTCGCTGCTGCGCCATCCGTGGCCGGGCAACGTGCGGGAGCTCCTCCACGTCGTCGAGAAGGCCGTGCTGTCGGCCGAGACGGCCGAGATCGGTCCCGAAGATCTTCCGTCCGGCGCTCTGGGAGCGCCGGAGTCCCTCCTCGCCGCTGCCGTCGAGGGACGCTGGACGTTGCGCGCGCTGACGGACGCCTACATCGACGAGACGCTCCGCCGCGCCGGCGGCAACCGGACGCTGGCGGCCAAGCGCCTCGGCGTCTCTCGCAAGTTTCTCTGGGAAAGAGAGAAGAAATAACCGACGTTGAGCCGCGGTTAAGTGACAGGAATCGCTGGACTTCGTTTGAAAACCGAGTATCATCGGCGATCCAAAAGTTGGCCCCCCGTTTGCTAAGAGGGGGGCGCGAGAAAAGGAGAGCAACGAATGCCCTCGACAGCGGCCAAGGCCGTCCGGATGAGCAAGAAGGAGATGGAGAAATACCGCCGTCTTCTGGAAGAGAAGAAGGCGAGTCTCTCCGTGGACATCGCGAAGACCCGCAGCGCCGAGGAAGAGACTTCGGAAGAGCTGACCCAGGACATCGCCGACAAGGCGGTCTCCTCGTACACCCGTGAGTTCCTTTACTCGCTGACGGACGGAGAGCGTTCCACTCTGCTCCAGATCGACGACGCGATCGCCCGCATCGACGACGTCACCTACGGCTTCTGCATCAACTGCGGCCAGCCCATGGCCGAGAAGCGCCTCACGGCGGTTCCCTGGGCTCCGTACTGCGTCGACTGCCAGGAGCTTTCCGAGAAGGGGATGCTCCAGAACTAATCCCGCCTTCAAGTTCCTTGCTCACTGGGGCCCCCGTCGGAACGCCGACGGGGGCCCTTTTTCGTCCGATAGACTGCGCCTCGTGCCGAAGGAGCGGTTCTCCGAGAAGGCCATTCCACGCTTCGACGACGCGCCGTCGGCCGTCCTCGTGACCGGGGACGTCGAGTTCTTCGTCGAAGAAGCGGCGACGAAGGCGCGGGAGATCCTCGGCGGAACCGACGCGGAGGTCCTCCGCTTCGACGACGACGCGCCGCCGGAGGCGATCTCCGACGCGCTCCTGAACCGGTCGCTCTTCTCGCCCAGGCGCATCGTCGAGCTGGACGTGTCGCGGCTCCTGGGCACGGAGACGCCGGGAAGGCTCCTTTCGCAGGCGCTCGAGGCTTGGGAGAGGGGAGGGCCGGCGGGCAGGCGGGAGGCGTTCAAGAACGCGAGGGCGCTGCTCTCGGCGCTCGATGTGCCGCCCGGGGGCAATCCCGACGAGACAGCCGAAGCAGTCGGGAAGCGCCTGCGCAAGAAGGACGAGGCGGAGTTGCTGGCCGAGATCCTCCGGGACATGCCGGACGCCAAGAGCGGAGGCGACGCGATCCTCAAGTCCGCGCTGAGAGGCCTGGTCGCGCGAGGGGAAAACGACGGCACGGTGGCCCTCCTGACGGCGATCGCGCCGCCGGCGGGGGTGGACCTGGTTCGCGAGATCACCGACAAGGGCCTGGTGCTGGAGGCCTCGGTCGGCGACGCGCCGGAAGAGGCGCTTCGCCGGCTGGCGGCCACTCGCGCGAAGGAGCGCGAGGTCGTCATCGAGCCGGCCGCGATCACGCGGCTTCTAACCCTGACAGACGCCCGGCCGCTCCAGTTCTCCTCGGAGCTGGACAAGCTCCTGGAGTGGGCCGGCAAGGGCGGACGAATCCGCGCTGCCGACATCGAGGCCAACGTCGAAGACGAGGCCTCCGAGGACATATACGGGCTCTACGACGCCATCGGCCGTCGAGACGCCGGCGACGCGCTGGCGCGCCTCGAACGGCTCCTGTCGGGGCGCGAAGTGCGCGCGGGCGACCGCGAGCTCTCGACCGACGAGATGTGGCCGATCCGGTTCTTCGGAATGCTCTCGAGCGAGATTCGCCGAATGCTCCTGATCCGCTCGCGGCTGGAGGAGTCGGGGCAAGGATCCTTCGACCCTTCGATGTCGTACCAGGCCTTCCAGGCGCGGGTCCTGCCGCGGCTGCTCGCGCCGGCGGTGCCGTTCGGACGCTCGCCGTTCGAAAGCGAGCGCGGGGGAGCGCATCCATTCGCGCTCTTTTCGGCGGCGCGGCGTTCGTCCCGGTTCAGTGCGGCGGAGCTGGCGCGGGCGCTCGCGAGAGCCGCCGACGTGGACGCGGCTTTGAAGAACTCGTGGTCGCCTCTCGAAACGTTGTCGGCCTACGTCGGAGATCTGATCGCCGGAAAGTAAACACGCGGGGGGCGGCCACCCCGAGGGGTGCCGCCCTGTCTCGATGGAAGGCGTCGGTCTCTGATTTGATATACGGAGCCCGATGGCGGAGAGTTTCAAGATCGATCTGGCGGGCCGAACTGCCCTGATCACAGGGGGTTCGCGGGGCATCGGACGCGCGACGGCGGATCTGCTCGCGCGCGCCGGCGCTCGCGTGGCGATCAACTACCTTCGCGACGAGGCCGCGGCCAACGGAGCGGTCCGTGAGATCCGGGCCGCCGGCGGCGAGGCGATGGCGCTGGCCGGCGACGTCTCGGATGAAACCGTCGCGCGCCAGCTCGTGCGCGACGTCGTCGCGGCGTGGGGACGCCTCGACATCCTGGTCAACAACGCCGGCATCTGGGACGAGGACGTGGCGGGGCGCGGAGACACGGCCGTGTGGGACCGCACATACGCGATCAACCTTCGCGGGTCCTACCTCGTCACGGACGCCGCCGTTCCGCATCTGGAGAAGCACGGCGGCGCGATCGTCTTCGTCTCCTCGACGGCGGGCCAGCGCGGGGAGGCGAGACACTCGGCCTACGCGGCGTCCAAGGGCGCGCTGATTTCGTACACGAAGTCCCTCGCCGCCGAGCTGGGCCCTCGCGGCATCCGCGTCAACGCCGTGGCGCCGGGCTGGGTGGACACGGACATGTCCCGCGCGTCGCTCGACAATCCGATCGAGCGGGCCGAGATCGAGAAGCTGATTCCGATCGGCCGCGTGGCGTCCGCCGCCGACATCGCGGGACCGATCCTGTTTCTCGTCTCGGACCTGGCGAGGCACCTGCAGGGAGAAATCCTCAACGTCAACGGCGGGAGTGTCCTCGTCGGATAGTCGGATGGAGAAGCTCGAGCGGCGCGACGTTCGCTTCGTCCTGCTCTGCCTGGCCGCGATCGCCGTCTGCGCAGCGGTGACGGCCGCGCTCTTCCGGCGGGCGTTCCCCGAAGCCTCGATCGAGTTCAAGGTCAACCGCGAGCAGGCGCGGGTCCTGGCCGAGAGATTTCTCGAGAGTCGCGGCCGGGACCTCAAAGGGACGAAGTTCGCGGGGCAGTTCGACGTCGACGAGACACCCAAGGTGTACCTCGAGCGCGAGCTCGGGCTCGAGCGCGCGAGCCGGCTCTACGGCCACGAGGCCAAGATCTGGCAGTGGAGGATGCGCTGGTTCCGCTCCGGCGTGAAGGAGGAGGAGCGCGCCACCTATTCGCCGCTGGGCGATCTCATCGGATACGAATCGGTGCTGAAGGAGGAAGCCCCCGGTGCCCGGCTCGGCAAGGACCAGGCGCGGGCGATCGCGCTCGCGTTCCTCGCTGAGCGCGGACATCCCGAGGATTCGCTCGCGCCGATCGAGGCGGCGCCCAAGGCGCGACCGAACCGGACCGACTGGACGTTCGTGGACGAAAAGGCGCGCGTCAGGCTGGTCGACGCCACGATCCGGTACGAGACGACGGTCGCCGGCGATCGCGTCACGGCGTTCGAGGAGTCCGTGCACGTGCCGGAGGCGTGGACGCGCGACTACCACCGGTTGCGCTCGAAGAACGAGGCAGCCGGGCAGATCGCGACGGCGGGTCTCGTCCTGACCATCCTCGCGATGCTCTTCGTCCTGATCGAGAAGATCCGCCGCAAGGACGTGCCCTGGCGCCTGGTCGCGGCCTTCGGCGTCATCGCGTTCGTCCTGGCGCTCCTCTCCGTCGCCAACGAGCTGCCCCTGACGCTGTTCTCCTACGACACGGCGAGCCCGCTGTCCGCATACCTGACGAATCAGGTCATCCTGGGAATCCTGCAGGCTCTCGGCACGGGCGCCGGCATCGCCTTCGTCGTGGCGGCGGCGGAGCCGATCTACCGCGAGCGCTTTCCGGGCCAGATTTCGCTGGGCGCCGCCTTCACGTTCCGGGGCCTCCAGACCAAGTCCTTCTTGCGAGGCGTCCTGCTCGGCTACGCGTTGGCCGCGTTTTTCTTCGCGTATCAGGCGGTCTTCTACGTCGTCGCCGCGCACTTTGGCGCGTGGGCGCCGGCCGACGTGCCCTACAGCGACATGCTGAACACGACGCTGCCCTGGGCCACGGTCCTCCTGATCGGGTTTCTGCCGGCGGTCTCCGAGGAGGGGATCTCTCGGATGTTCTCGATCTCGTTCCTCGACCGCCTCGGCCTCCCGCGCTGGATCGCGGTCGCGCTTCCGGCGTTCGTCTGGGGATTCGGACACTCGACCTATCCCAACCAGCCCTTCTACATCCGCGGGGTCGAAGTGGGCATGGCCGGGGTCCTGATCGGATTCCTGATGCTCCGATTCGGCGTCGTGCCGCTCCTGGTCTGGCACTTCACGGTGGATGCGATCTACACGGCGCTTCTGCTGCTGCGCTCCGGCAACGCGTACTACGTGATCTCGGGCGCGATCGCGTCGGGGATCCTGCTGCTTCCGCTCCTCGTGTCGCTGGTGCTGTATGCGCGACGAGGAGGCTTCCGGCCCGAGACCGGGCTCTTGAACGCCGACGTGGGCTCGGTTCCGCCCCCGCCGGAGGAAGCCGTCCCGGTTGCCGAGGTCCCCGACGTGCGGCCGCTTTCCCCCGGCGTCCTCGCCGTCATGGGGGTTGCGGCGCTGCTGCTGCTCGCGTCTCTGTTCATCCCCGCCGAGGCCTCCGAGGCCCTGGTCGAGGACGGGACCGGACGGGTCGTCGCAGAGGCCACGGCGCGGCGGTTTCTCCAGGTCAACGGCGTGGACCCCTCGCGCTGGAGGAGTGTGAGCTACACGGGCACGGGGTTTTCCGACGACGGCGACGTCCGCGAGGCCCGGCCGCAGGACCGCGGCGGAATTCCGGGGTTCTCCAGCGCGGCGGCGCGGTACGTCGTCCAGAAGGGCGGACCCGAGGCGTTCCGCAAGCTGGCGGACGACCGTCTTCCGCTGGCCTGGTGGGTCGTGCGCTTTTTCCGGCCCGAGCAGAAGGAGGAGTGGAAAGTCCTGATCGACGCGCGCCGCGCCCGGGTGGCGGCCTTCGTCAATCCGGTGGCGGAGGACGCGCCGGCGGCGGTGTCCCCGACCACCGAGGCCGCTTCACGGCGCGCCGTGGATGCGGCCCGCAAGCTCGGCTATCCGGCCCAGGAATACTCGGTGCTGGAGGTCGGGACCGAGAAGCGCCCCAAGCGCGTGGACACGACGGTCGTCCTGGAAGCGAAGACCGGGGTCGGCGAAGCGCGAGCCCGCCTGACGGCCGTCTTTCACGGAGCGCGTCTGGCCTTTTTCCTCCCGACGATCCACGTTCCCGAGAGCTTCCTGCGCGAGTATCGGAAAACCTCGTCGGCGGATTCGGTCCGGCTCGTGCTTCGGATCGTCGCCGGCGGGGCGCTCCTCGCCGTCGTCGTCCTCGTATTCGTCCGGCTCGTCCGCGCTCGCGGAATCCGATTCAAGGAAGAGTCCAAGCCGCTTCTCTGGACGGTGGCGATCGCGGCGGCGGGAATCGCCAACGGGATCCCGGCGATCTTTCGCCGGTATCCGACGGACACACCGATGATCCTCTTCCGCCTGACGATCGCTGTTTCCCTGTGCCTCTCGTTTCTGTTCCTGCTCCTGATCGCGTTCGTCGGCTTCTCGTTGATCTCCGGGGCGCGTCCTGGCTGGGCCGTGGCGCTTCGGCGGAAGGGAACCCTCGGGGACGCATTCCTGCGGGCGGCCATCGCGGCCGCCGGCGCGGCGGGAATCGCGAGGTGGGCCCGCGTGATCTTCTCCCGCGTGCCCTCTCTCTACGAGCCGGATCCGTCCCTTCCGAGCAGCCTGGAGAGCAAGTTCCCATCCATTGACGTTCTGTGGTCGAACGGCCGCGGGGTTTTCTTCCTGGCCGCGATCGCGGCCGTGGCGGCGCTCGCGGTGCGAGGACGGTTCTTTCAGACGTCGCTGGGGCGCGTCCTCGGCGCCGCCGCAGTGCTCGTG
>JBKOVK010000076.1:0-6494 GCA_046724475.1 Acidobacteriota bacterium
CCTCCCAACCCCAACGTAGCCGGGAAAGATGCATTAGGACAGCGAATTGATTTGATGAGATGTATGCGCTAGCTTCATGGGATGCGCGGACCAGCCGCCGACCTCGACCTGCGCCACCTCCGGCTGCTGCTGGCCGTAGCCGACGAGGGCACGCTGACCGCCGCCGCCCGCCGGCTCCATCTCTCGCAGTCGGCCCTCTCCCACCAGCTGGCCGAGGCCGAGCGGAGGCTGCGCGTGTCGCTCTTCGAGCGCGGAGCGCGGAGAATGACGCCGACCGCAGCCGGAGCCCGGGTCATCGAGGCCGCGCGGCGGATCTCGGAAGAGCTCGCCGCGACGGCGCGGGATCTCTCCGCCGCGGCGCCGGCTCCCTCCGTCCTGCGTCTGTCGACCGAGTGCTACACGTGCTACCACTGGCTGCCCGAGGCCATGCGCGTGTTCCAGGCGCAGCATCCCGACGTCGAAGTGCGCATCGCCCTGGAGGCGACGCGCCGGCCCATTCCCGTCCTCCTCGCGGGCGACCTGGACCTCGCCATCGTCAGCGAGACTCCCCGAGACCGGCGCCTCGCGATTCATCCGCTCTTCGAGGACGAGCTGGTCGCGGTGTTCCGGCCCGACCATCCCCTCGCCCGCCGCCACTGGCTCGAGCCGACCGACTTCATCGAAGAGTCGTTGCTGACCTACAGCGCGCCGCGCGAGGAGCTCGACGTCTTTCGCAAGATTTTCGACCCCGCCGGTGTGACGCCGCGGCGGTGGATGCCGGTCGAGCTGACCGAAGTCATGCTGGAGATGGCGCGCGCGGGCCTGGGCATCGCCGTCCTCGCGCGCTGGGCCGTCGCGCCGCAGCTGGAGTCGGGCGCCCTGGTGGCCCGGAGGATCACGCGCCCGGGATTGCGCCGCCGCTGGAGCGCGGTCACGCTCCGCCGCGCCAGGTCCGTGCCGCACCTGGACGCGTTCGTGCGCGCCGTGAAACGAGTCTCGGGTCCCAGATCGGCGGCGCCGGGTCGAAGCCTGGGACTTCTCCGCGCTTTTCCGTAGACTCTGGTGGCGCGCCCTTCCTCGCCAAGACCTTCGGTCTCTTCCTGTACGGACCATAACTCCCCCTGGGGCTGTGCAATGATCCGCAGCCGAAATGGGGAGGGATCGGCGATGGTGCGGCCAATCCTTGCGGCGATCCTCTGTGCGGGCGCGATTGCAGCGGTGACGGGTCTTTCGAGTCCCGAGAAGACGGCGACCGTGCGGTTCTCGGTCCGGTACGAAGCGGCGTCCGACAAGGGCCCGCTCGACGGCCGGCTCCTCATCATGCTTTCGAAGGATCCCAAAGAGGAGCCGCGCCTGCAGATTCGCGGCGACCTCCGGAGTCAGCAGGTCTTCGGCATGGACGTCGAGGGCTGGAAGCCCGGACAGCCGGCCCTGCTTCCCGACGACGCTCTGGGCTTTCCCGTCGAGAGCCTGGCCGAGGTGCCGGCGGGCACCTATCGGGTTCAGGCGCTCCTGCATCGCTATGAGACGTTCCGCCGCGGGGACGGGCACGTCGTGAAGCTGCCGATGGACCGGGGCGAGGGGCAGCAGTGGAACAAGGCGCCCGGCAACCTCTACTCGACACCGCGCGACATCGTCGTGGATCCCGCGCGCGCGGAGACCATCGCGATCACGCTGGGCAACGTCATCCCGCCGATTCCCGAACCGCCGACGACGAAATACGTCAAGCACGAGCGGATCCTTTCGGAGAAGCTGACAAAGTTCTGGGGACGGCCGATGTACCTCGGCGCCCACGTGCTGCTTCCGGAGGGGTTCGACTCGCACCCCGATGCGCGCTATCCGCTGGTGATCTTCCACGGCCATCATCCGAACACGATCGGCGGCTTCCGGGAGGAGCCTCCGGATCCGAACTTGAAACCCGAGTACTCCGAGCGCTTCCACCTCGAGGGCTACAACCGCATCGAGCAGGAGAACGCGTACCAGTTCTACAAGGACTGGACCGGACCGAACTATCCGCGCTATCTCCTGGTCGAGATCCAGCACGCCAACCCGTACTACGACGACTCCTATGCCGTGAACTCGCAGAACCTCGGGCCCTACGGCGACGCCATCACATACGAGCTGATCCCGTACCTCGAGAAGAAATACCGCGCGCTCGGCGCCGGCTGGGCGCGCTTTCTCTACGGCGGCTCGACCGGCGGATGGGAGGCGCTGGGCGCGCAGATCTTCTACCCCGACGAATACAACGGATGCTGGGCCGCCTGTCCCGACCCGATCGACTTCCGGCAATACACCGTGGTCAACATCTACGAGGACGAGAGCGCCTATGCCTGGAAGGGACCCTGGGCTTCGGTGGCGACTCCCGGGCATCGGGACTATCTCGGCCACCTCTCGGCCACGGTCGAACAGATGAACCGTCTGGAGCTCGTGCTCGGCACGAAGGGCCGCTCGGGCGGGCAGTGGGACATCTGGGAGGCGGTGTACTCCCCCGTCGGTCCGGACGGTTATCCGCGCCGCATCTTCGACAAACGCACGGGCGTCATCGACCGGAGCGTCGCCGAAGCCTGGAAGAGTTACGACCTCGTCCACATCCTGCGCCGGGACTGGAGCCGCGGCCTCGGCAAGAAGCTCGAGGGCAAGATCCACATCTACGTCGGCGACATGGACAACTTCTACCTGAACAACGCCGTCTACCTCGCGCAGGAGTTCCTGGACGGCACGACGGACCCTCCCTACGGCGGCGAGATCGCTTACGGCGACCGCGCCGAGCATTGCTGGAACGGAGATCCCACGCGCCCCAACGCGATCTCGCGGCTGCGTTACCACCAGCTGTACGCGCCCAGGATCGTGGCGCGGATCGAGAAGACCGCGCCCGCCGGGGCGGACCTGAAGAGCTGGCGGTACTGATGTTCGGCCGGAAGCTGTGACGACGATTGCCGGCATCGTGGCGAGGACTCGCCTCAGACCTGTCGTGACACGGATCATCAGTCGCTTGCCCGAAGAGCAGCAGTGCGCTCTGTGGCACTGGATCGATCACCGCAAGCACGAGGCCCGGCGCCGAGAGGTCCGAAGCGTGGGTGAGGGCGACAACGTCGTCACGTACTCGCTGCGCGGCTTCGACGAGCACCGCTGCATCTTCGTGCACATACCGAAGGCGGCGGGAATCAGCGTCGCCATGGCCCTCTTTGGCAACCTCGCCGGTGGACACGCGGAGGCGCGCGACTATCGAAAGGTGTTCGGCCGGGACTTCTGGCGATATTTCAAGTTCACGTTCGTCCGCAATCCGTACACGCGGCTGGTCTCGGCATACGAGTTCCTCAAGGGCGGCGGTCATCCTGCATGGCCCACCGATCAGCGTTTCCGGGATGAGGTCCTCAGCGAATATGTCGATTTCCCGGATTTCGTGTTGCGGTGGCTCCAGCCCCGCGCGCAGTGGCCGGAGCATTTTCGCCCCCAGCACGAGTTCCTGGAACTGGGAGGCAAGCTCGTGATGGATTTTGTCGGGCGCTTCGAGCGAATCGAGGCCGATTTCGCCACGGTCTGTGACCGACTCGGCATCCAGGCACAACTGGGGCGCCTGAATCCGACGGGCGAAAGGCAGGGAACCCTGGGCGACTACTTTGCGAGCGACGCGGTCGAGCGGCGCGTGCGGGACGTGTACGCGAGAGACTTCGAATTGTTCGGATACCCGCTTCGGCCACCGATCGAGACCTCTTGAGGGACGAAAACGCGGGGGCGGACCTGAAGAGCGGGCGGCATGGATTCTCGGACAGACAGCCAGGCCCGCCTCCGCGAGCGCGCAGCGGCGCTACGGCTGGACGACGACCGTCCCCTGCATGATCGACCCGTGAACCGTGCAGAAGTACGGGAAGGTACCCTGCATCGGGAACGTGTGGTCGAACGTCATGCCGGATCCGACTCCGGAATCCCACTGGCCGTCGGGAGTGCAGCCTCCGTTACAGGTGCCCGATGTCGTCGAGTGGAAACCGCTCTGCCAGACCCAGTGGACCGAGTTGCCGGCGTGGATCGTCGTGGTGCTGGTGCCGCTGGTGCGATCCACGAAGTTGAAGGCGCCATTCACGCCCACGTCCACCGTCGCCGCGCCGCCCTGCGGTTGCGGTGTCGGCGTCGGATTGCCGGGCATCGGCGTCATCGTCGGCGTCGGATTGCCCGGCATCGGCGTGGCCGTCGGTGCGCCGGGCCGTGGCGTCATGGTGGGCTGCGGCACGGGGCCCGGATTCGTGACCGTGTTGTTGTCGTTGCTGCAACGCACGACCGCGAATATCGCGATCGCGAATATCGCGAGCAGCGCCGCTGCGTAGAGAGAGATCCTTCGACCCATGTGCTACCTCCTTAAGGGAACCTCAAACCCATTCGTCATCGATGCCTCCTCGACGCGTTCATCGTCGCAAGTCGAGTGCCACGAGGCCGTGCTCTTAGGCAACGCTTAATCGCGGCGATGACACGATCGAAGGTTCTGATCACGGGCGGAGCAGGTTTCCTCGGCATCAATCTGCTGCGCTTCCTTCGCGTGAGGGGATACGCGCTCGCGTCCTACGATCTCGCTCCACTCGACGCGTCCGATCTTCAGAGCGACGTCGAGGCGATCCGCGGAGACGTGCGCGACGCGGCGCTCGTCGAGCGATCGCTCGCGGGCGTCGACGTCGTCGTCCACGCCGCCGCCGCGCTTCCCTTGTACTCGGCGCAGGACATCCACACGACCGACGTCCGCGGAACCCGGGCGGTGCTCGAAGCGGCGCGCCGCTGCGGTGTCGCACGCGTCGTCCACATCTCTTCGACCGCGGTCTACGGGATCTTCGACCACGCGCCCGCGCGCGAAGACGATCCGCTCCGGGGTGTCGGACCCTACGGGGCCGCCAAGGTCGAAGCGGAAGCGGTCTGCGGACGCTTTCGCACGGAAGGAATGACGGTGTCGATCCTGCGCCCGGCGACGTTCGTGGGCCCCGAGCGGCTCGGCGTCTTCGACCTGCTCTTCGACTGGGCGCTGGACGGGCGAAATTTTCCGGTGCTCGGCGGCGGCGAGCACCGCCACCAGTTCCTGCACGTCGAGGACGTCTGCCGCGCGATCGAGGTCTGCATCACCGGCTCCGACACCGCCGTCAGCGAGACATTCAACGTCGGGGCGAAGGATTTCGGAACGCTGAAGTCGGACTTCCAGGCCGTGCTCGACGAGGCCGGCTTCGGCCGGAGGATCGTCGCGCTGCCGGCCGCTCCGGCGATCGCCGCACTCCGGATCCTCGGCGCCGTCGGACTCTCACCGCTGTATCCGTGGGTCTACGAGAATTTTGACAGGGACGTCGCCGTCGCCGTGGATCGCATCGAGGAGAGTCTTGGTTTCGCGCCCGCGCATTCGAACGTGGACGCGCTGCTCGCGAATTTCCGCTGGTACCGCGATCACCGAACGGAGTTCGTGTCGAAGTCGGGGATCTCGCACCGCGTTCCCTGGAAGCAGGGAGCGCTTCGTGTGGCTCGCCTGTTTTTCTAGGGATCGTTCTCAGTCGGTCGACCGGCGTCCGGGGTTCGGGTCGTTGCAGCCCTGGGGGCAGAGCCAGTCGTCGGCCGCGCCGTTTCGGGAGGCGTCGATCTGGATGCCGCAACTCAGACAGTAGACCCGAAGCACCTTCAGGTTGGACCGATCGAGATACGGTCGAATCGTCACCCCGAGTCCCATTGCTTCGAGCTCATCGACGCTCGGCTCGCGGCCAGCCGGACCGTCCCACCCCGGTTCGACTCGAGCCGCGTGTGCGCGTCGAGCCGCGCGTGCGCGCCCCGGCATCGACACGTTCCACGATGGAAACCCGCTCCGACGCCTCCATCTCAGAATCGACTCCATGGGCGGTCCTCCCCCCTTCTCGTCCTCCATGCGCAAAGCGTGCCAACCGGCCCGAAAAGCAGGCTTTCGGCACTCTCTTTGCAGCCTTTGTCCTTCGTTCCGGCACTCTCGCCGGCCACAAAAGGAGGGACCATGAAGAAGGAAATCCGAATCGCCATCGGCGCGCTGGTCGTCGCGGGCGTGGGGGCAATGGCCGCCCTCGCGCAGAACGCCGACAAGAACACCGCCGGGCCTACCAAGAACGACTACCGCATGAAAGTCGTGGAGCCCGCCGTCGGAGGCGTCATTTCCGGGCCGACGGTTCGCGTCGTCGTCGATACGCGGACGCTGCCCGAAGTCGGAGGGGAAAAGAAGGACACGAACTCGATGCCCCGTCCCGACGTCAAGGTCTTTCTGGACAACGAGCAGAAGGGTGAGCTCAAGGCCGAACAGAACGTCTTGACGATCGAGAACGTCCCGGTCGGAGAGCACAAGCTCGTCCTCGTCGCCACGAACCGGAGCGGAGAGATCATCGACCGCCAGGAGATCCCGTTCCGCTCCGAGGCCGTCACCGTAGCGACTACGAGTACGACGTCCGAGACGACGTCCTCGTCGTCGGCCTACACGGCTCCGGCTCCCGCGCCGCCGCCGCCACCGGCTCCGGCATACCGCGCGCCTGCTC
>JBKOVK010000207.1:0-7415 GCA_046724475.1 Acidobacteriota bacterium
TCGATGTTGGTTTGCCGGAAAAGCTCCATCTCTCTCTTCCTCTCAGATCGAAACGGCGTCGATGTGCTGCCGACGCCCGTACTCGAGCTCGAAGATCGTGTGCGAGACGAACACCGCGGTGAACATGGAAATGAGCAGACCAATGATCAGGGTCACGGCGAAACCCTTGACCGGCCCCGTGCCGAACTGGAGCAGGAATAGGGCCGAGATGATCGTCGTGGCGTGGGTGTCGACGATCGTCGCGAACGCCTTCGAGAAACCGTTTTCGATGGCCGCGCGCGGAGCCCGCCCGTTGCGGAGCTCCTCGCGGATGCGCTCGAACACCAGCACGTTCGAATCCACCGCCATACCGATGGTCAGGATGAAACCCGCGATGCCGGGCAGCGTCAGGGTTGCCTCGAACAGCGCCATCGCCGCGGCAAGGAGGACCGCGTTCAGGATCAGCGCGATGATGGCGTTCCAGCCGGCGCGCCGGTAGTAGAGCGCCATGGCCACGAAGACGAGCAGGGCTCCGACCACGGAGGCCGTGATGCCCTTCTTGATCGAGTCGAGCCCGAGCGACGGACCCACCGTCCGCTCCTCCAGGTACGTCAGGCCCGCCGGCAGCGCGCCCGCGCGCAGCACCAGGGCGAGGTCGTTGGCTTCTTCGGGCGAAAACGTTCCCTCGATCACACCCTGGTCCGAGATGCGGTCCTTGATGCTCGGAGCCGACTGCACCCGGTTGTCCAGGATGATCGCCAGCCGTTTGCCGATGTTCGCGCCCGTGGCCGCGGCGAACTTCTGCGACCCGCTGGCCGTCAGGAAGAACGTCACCGAGTGTGAGCCGAACTGTCCCTGGGTCGGCCGCGCGTTCTTCAGATCGCGGCCCGTGATGACGGCCTGGCGGCGCACCACGTAGTACGACCTCTCGCGATTACCGGCCTCGGCCTTCCCCTCGACCAGCTTGAACTGGTCGGGAATCTTGCCTCCGGGATAGTTCGCCGTCAGCGCCTCCTGCGTCGAAGGCCCGGCCTCCACCAGCGACAGCTCGAGGAAGGCCGTGTTCTTGATCAGGTCCTTCACGCGCTTGGGATCGTCGATGCCGGGGAGCTGGACGAGGATGCGGTCTTTCCCCTGCCGCGCGATCAGAGGCTCGGAGACGCCGAACTCATCGATGCGGTTGCGGATGGTCTCGAGGGCCTGGGCGACCGCGTTGTCTTCGATCTGCCGGCGCGCCACGTCCTTGAGCGTGAACGTCCACTTGCCGCCGGCGGTCGAGTACGTCCACTCCGACAGGAAGCGTTTGGCGACGTCGTCGAGCTTCGACTGGTCGGTCTCGCCCGTGACCGTCACCGCGAAGGACGTGTCGGTGGGCAGCTCGACCGCGCCGAGCTTGGCATCCTTCGTCTCGGTCTTCAGCAGCTCGACCGCGTCGTCGCGCTCGGCCTTGAGGGCGTCGGATGTGTTGACCTGGAGGACGAGGTGGATGCCGCCGCGCAGGTCGAGGCCGAGCTTGATCGCGCTCTTGAGCGCGTCTTTGAGCGTCGGTGTGCCGGTGCCGGCCATGTCCTTCCGGGCCCGCGCGTAACCCACGAGCACGAATCCGGCGATGGCTCCCACCAGAGTGAGGAGGATCAACAAAACCCGCCACTGAACCTTCTTGCCCAAGCCTGCCTCCAAAAAAAGAACGCCGGAGTCTACAGGATTGAGACCCGAGTTTCTAGTTTCGGGCTTCGCGTCGGAGCGCCTCGGCCGGCGCGCGAAGCACGAGACTCGAAGCTCGACGCGGAGAGGGCTAAGTTCCGCTCGGAGCGGTAGTTGTCTCGGTCTCCCCGACCTTCCCGGCGATGGCGCTGCGGAGCACACGGATCTTGGTGTTGTCCGAGATCTCCAGGACCACGGCGCTGTTCTGTTCGTCGAAGGCCTTGATCCGTCCGAAGATCCCTCCGGTGGTGATGACCTCCTGGCCCTTCTCCAGCGTGGCGAGCATTTCCTGCGTCTTGCGCTGCTTCTTCCGCATCGGCGCGATCAGCAGGAAATAGAAGATGACGAAGATGAAGATCATCGGGAGGAACTGGACCAGCCCTCCCGCCGCGCCTCCCGGTCCCCCCGGCGGAGCCGCCTGCAACAGTTCGATCATGGCGACGGCATCATATAAGAAGGGTCACTCCGAAGCGGTCACTCCCCGGGTTTGGAGAACGGCAGGGGCTCGGTTCTCGGCGGCATGGCCTTCTTCGCGGCCTCGACCCGGTCCCAGAACTTCAAGAAGTTCTCGCCCAGCACGCCGCGGATCTCCTCGTCGGAGTGGCCGCGCCGCAGGAGCTCCTCCGTGAGCTTCGGAAGCTGGGCCACGTCCTCCAGGCCTTTGGGCGGATCGTCGATCCCGTCGAAGTCGGTGCCCAGGCCGACGGATTGCGGACCTCCGATTTTCATGACGCGCTCGATGTGGTCGACGGCCTTCGTCCAGTCGGCGTCGGGATAGTGGACCGTCTTCATGACCTTGCGGACCTCCTCGTCGCGTTTCTTCGGATCGTCCTTGAGTCGCTCGTTGATCTCGGCGACCTGAGGCGCGAGCGCTGCGCGGGCCGCGAGGTACGCGTCGACCGACTTCTGGTCCAGGAACAGCGTGCTGACGTTGACCATCACGACGCCGCCTTTCGCCGCGACCGCGCGGATCTGGTCGTCCGTCATGTTGCGCGGGATGTCCGACAGCGCCCGGCAGGAGGAGTGCGACGCGAACACCGGCGCCTTCGAGACGGCGATCGCGTCGGCCATGGTCTTCTCCGAAACGTGCGAGACGTCCACGAGCATGCCGAGCCGGTTCATCTCGAGGACGACCTGCTTGCCGAAGTCCGTCAGGCCGCCGTGCACGGCGTACGTCTTCGGGTCGAAGTCCATGCGGAAGAAGTTGCCCGAGGAGTCCGCCCAGTCGTTGGTGTTGGTGTGCGTCAGCGTCATGTACCGCACGCCCAGCCGGTAGAACGCCGAGAGGGCTCCGAGCGAGTTCTCGATGGCGTGTCCGCCCTCGATGCCGATCAGGATCGCGATCTTTCCATCCTTCTTGGCCTTCCGGATTCCGGCCACCGAGTCCGCGAAGACGAGGTCGGCCGGATGGTCGTCGGCGATCGAGTGGATCAGATCGATGAACTCGAGGGCCTTCTTCGCCGAGCCCCTCGTCATCGCGATGTCCGCGTTGACGTACGCCGCGATAAACGGCGCCGTGACGCCTCCCTCTTTCCAGCGCGGGATGTCGACGTGGCCGACGGTGTTGCGGACGGAAAGATCGATCCACTTCTCCTGGAGCGCCTCGGGAACGTCCTCGTGCGTGTCCACGACGATGGAGCTTCTGTGGAGCCGGAGCGCGTGCTCCTTGAGGTCGTCGGCGGAGACGAAAGCGGCGGCGGCGGCGAGCGCCACGATTCCGGCGAGTTTTTTCATGCGCGGGAGGCTATAACGGGAACGGCCGCGGGCCTACTGCGGAGAAATCGCCGCGCGGCCTTTGCGTAAGACGTATTTCTGGATCTTGCCGGTCGCCGTCTTCGGGAGCTCTCCGAGGAATGTCACGCCTTTGGGCGTCTTGAAGCCCGCGAGCCGCTCGCGAGCGAAGCCGAGCAAGTCCTCCTCCGTCACGTCCGCACCGGCCCGGAGGACGACGAACGCGTATGGGACCTCTCCCCATTTCTCGTGCGGAACGCCCACGACCGCGGCCTCCAGCACGCCGGGATGTCGCAGCAGAGCGCCTTCGACCTCGACCGACGAAACGTTCTCGCCGCCGCTGATGATGACGTCCTTGAAACGGTCCCGGATCTGGATGTACCCGTCCGGATGCACGACCGCGGCATCGCCGCTGTGGAACCAGCCGCCGCGCATGGCGTGCGCCGTCGCCTCGGGGTCGCGGTAGTACCCGTCCATCACGACATTGCCTCGTACGACGATCTCGCCGATCGTCTGGCCGTCGGCGGGAACTTCACGGTCCTCCGCGTCCACGACCCGGACCTCGCCCGAGGTCAGAAGCTCCACGCCCTGCCGCGCCTTGACGACGCAGCGCTCGGAGGCCTCGAGGGGACCGTGCTCGGGCCGCGGCTCGCAGACGGTGATGAACGGCGAGGTCTCGGTCAGGCCGTAGACCTGCGTGATCGTCCAGCCGAACTCCCCCTCCACCCGCTCGATCGTCGCCGCGGCGGGAGGAGCTCCCGCGGTCAGCACGCGCACGCCCCGCGGAACCGTTCCACGCGCGCTCTCGGAGGCCCCGGCCACGCCGATGAGGATGGTCGGCGCCGCGCAGAGCATCTTCACGTGCTCGCGGCGGATCGCGTCGAAGACGGCCGCCGGCTCCACCCTGCGAAGACATACGTGCGCCGCGCCCGCGGCCGTGACCGTCCACACGAACGTCCAGCCGTTGGCGTGGAACATCGGAAGCGTCCAGAGGTAGCGGTCCTCGACGCCCATGGGATGGTGGAGCAGCGTTCCGACGACGTTGGCCCACGCGTTGCGGTGCGTGATCATCACTCCCTTGGGCCGGGCGGTCGTTCCGCTCGTGTAGTTGATCGAGATGAGGTCGCGCTCGGCGATCGTCGCCGGGGGAAACTGTGCCGGCGCGCGGGCGAGCTCGGCCTCGTAATCGAGCCAGCCCTCCCGCGGGCCGTCCAGACAAACGCGGTACTCCAGGTCCGGCAACCGCTCGCGGGCCTTCTCCACGAGCGAGGCGGTCTCGGCGTTCGCGCAGACGACGCGGGCGCCGCTGTGCTCCAGGATGTACGCGACGTCGTCGGCTGTCAGCCGGTAGTTGATGGGGACGAGTGTCGCCCCGATCTGCGGCACCGCGTAGTACTGCTCGAGGTGCCCGTGCGTGTTGTACGCGATCGTCGCCACGCGGTCGCCGGGCCGGACCCCGAGCCTATGGAGCGCCGCGGACCACCGGTCGCAACGCTCGAAGAACTCGCGATAGGTGAAGCGAAGCGCGCCGTCCACGACGGCCTGCCGATCCGGGTGCAGCCGACGCGTGCGCCGCGCGAATTCCAGAGGCGTGAGCGGGACTTCCAGATCCCCTCCGCTGTGAAGGGGATGTTATCGCCGGCTTCCGGCGCCGGCTACGGCGTCGGGCAGGGTGCCCCGGCGGCGACCCACGTCCGGAACGCTGCGACGAATTCGTCGTGGGGAACCGAGACGGCCGCTCGTCCGGTCCCCGGGCTCCAGCCCCAGAGGACGAGCTTGTCTTCCGCGACGTGGTGATCGAGCGCGGCGAAATCCCGGCCGCCGTTCTTCTTCGGGTCCTTGATCGTGCGGCAGAGATCGCCGCTGGAGAGTCCGATGAAGACCATTTTCTGATCGGGCGGCGGGAGGTGCCAGTTCGGCGCCCCCGGAGGCATGTGAGCTCCGTACGAGGCCGGAGGATTCGAAACGCCGTGGCAGGTTGCGCAGGCGAGGCCCGCCGAACCTTTGCCGTCTTGTCCGCGCAGGACGTTCTGCGCGTGCGTCCGTCCGGCGTCGAACTGGAGCGGCGCATCGCCCGGGATGTGGCAGTTCTGGCACCGCGGGTGCTGGAGAACCGCTCGGACCTTCTCGAAGGCGGTCAGGCCTTCCTGCGGCGACGGCGGCGGCGCCGAAGCGAGGACCGCGGCGGCGGCCACGCCGGCGGCCGCGAGAAACGGGACCGCGCGCCTCACGCGAGCCTCAGCGGCAACGACCGCAACCGCTTTCCGGTCGCGGCGAAGACCGCGTTGGCGACGGCGGGAGCGATCGGCGGCGTCCCGGGCTCTCCCACGCCTCCGGACTTCTCCGCGCTGTCGACGATGTACACCTCGATCTTCGGCATCTCGTTCATGCGCACGATCGGGTAGTCGTGGAAGTTCGACTGCTGAACGCGGCCATTCTGGATACCGATCTCTCCGTAGAACGCGGCCGAGAGGCCGAAGACGATGCCCGATTCGATCTGCGCCTTGACGCCCGCGGGGTTGATGCAGATTCCGCAGTCGATCGCGGCGACGACGCGGTGCACGCGGATTCGCCCGTTCTCCACCGAGACGTCGGCGATCTCGGCGACGTAGCTTCCGAAAGACTCGTGGACGGCGAGGCCGCGATGCTGGCCCGCCGGCGGCGCCGCGCCGGCCTTGGCCAGAGCGAGCTCCATCACGCCGCGATGGCGCGGGGATTTCGCCGTGTCGTAGAGGCGGCGCCGGTAGTCGGCGGGAGGCTGACCGGCGGCGGCCGCGAGCTCGTCGACCATCGTCTCCATGACGTACGCGGTGTGCGTGTGACCCACCGAGCGCCACCAGAGCACCGGCACGATGTTCTTCGTGGAATGCAGTCCGACGTGGTGATGGGGCGTCGCTTCGACGTAGGGAGAATCTTTGACGCCCTCGACCGAGGTCTCGTCCACGCCTTCCTTGATCATCGCCGCAAACGGCGTGCCGTCCAGGATCGATTGCCCCACGATCTGCTGCCGCCACGCCACGGGCATCCCGTCCGGCGCGAGCCCGACGCTCAACCGGTGCGCCCACATCGGCCGGTAGTAGCCCCCGCGCATGTCGTCCTCGCGCGTCCAGACGACCTTGACCGGCATCCCCGAGGCCTTCGCCACGTGCACCGCCTCGGAGGAAAAGTCGCTCGTCGGATTGGCGCGCCGGCCGAAGCCGCCGCCCAGGAAGGTCGTGTGCAACTTGACCTGCTCGGGCTTGAGGCCCGTGATGCGGGCGGCCGCTGCCTGATCCCCGGTCTGGAACTGAGTCCCCGCCCAGATCTCGCAGGAATCGGGCCCGACACGCGCCGTGCAGTTCATCGGCTCCATCGTCGCGTGGGCGAGATAGGGAAACGCGTAGTCGGCCTCGACCCGCGTCTTCGCAGAAGCCAGCGCCGAGACGACGTCGCCGGCGTGCTTGACCTTCACGCCTTCCTTCCGGGCAAGATCGCGGTAGGTCTCTGCCTGCGTGGTCGTGTCGAGGTCCGCGCCCGGCCCGAGGTCCCAATCCACCTCGAGGGCGTCCCGCCCGAGCTTGGCCGCCCAGAAGTGATCGGCGACGACGGCCACGCCCGACGGCACCTGGACGACCGCGCGCACTCCCGGAACGGCCTTCGCCTTCTCGGCGCGGAAGCCCTTGACCGTGCCGCCGAAGACCGGCGAGCGCGCGACGAGCGCGGTCTTCAGCCCGGGCAGCTGGACGTCGATGCCGAACTGCGCCTGGCCGGTCACCTTCTGCGGCGAGTCCAGCCGCTTCGTCGGCTTGCCCAGGATCTTCCAGTCCTTGCGCTCCTTCAGCTTCACAGTGGCCGGAGGCTTGCGAGACTCCGCCGCCTTCGCGAGCGAGCCGAAGGACGCCCGGCGATCGCCGGAAACGACGAAGCCATTCTCGGCGCGGCAAGCCGAGGCCTCGACCTTCCACTGCTCCGCCGCGGCGGCGATGAGCATCTCCCGGGCCAGCGCGCCGACCTGACGGTAC
>JBKOVK010000005.1:0-6453 GCA_046724475.1 Acidobacteriota bacterium
CTCCGGCGCGTTGTCGATCTGGTCGTACGCCTTCGCCTGCGCCAACCCCTTCTTCGACAAAATTAACGTGATCGCCGCCGTCAACGTCGTCTTCCCGTGATCCACGTGACCAATCGTCCCAATGTTCACGTGCGGCTTCGAACGATCAAATTTCTCTTTCGCCATCTCTCTCCCCTACGCCTTCCGCCGGTTCCTGTTGGAGCCCACGACCAGGATTGAACTGGTGACCTCGTCCTTACCAAGGACGTGCTCTACCAACTGAGCTACGTGGGCGCTTCCGATTCGCGAATCGGAAACCGGGAATCGGGAATCAAAGCGCTTCGACATGAATCTCTCGTGTTCTCGCAATCGATTTCCGATTTCCGTTTCCCGATTCCCGCGTGGAGCGGGAGACGGGATTCGAACCCGCGACCAACAGCTTGGAAGGCTGTGACTCTACCCCTGAGTTACTCCCGCATCGATTTCGATCGTCTTGCCCGCATCCAATGGTGGGCAGTGAAGGATTCGAACCTCCGTAGCGCAAAGCGCGGCAGATTTACAGTCTGCTGCCATTAACCACTCGGCCAACTGCCCGAGCTATGAGAACGCGAAACCGGAAACCTCACTTGCCCGCCGAAGGATCCGTCGTCTGTTTTCTCTGGAGCCGGCGATGGGACTCGAACCCGCAACCTCCCGATTACAAATCGGGTGCTCTACCGTTGAGCTACGCCGGCGACGAAACGCATTCGATCACCGAAGCGGTATTCCACCCACAGCCGACCTTCAAAGAGCAGACTCATCCCCACCGGCGTGAATCGCGGAGTGTAGCAGCGGCAAATGACTGGATCAAGACCTCTTTTCGCCTTTCGAGCCCCTCTGACGAAGGGCCTCGTAGCCCGCCGCGGCAGCCGCCGTCGAGACGTTCAGGGACCCCACCTTCCCGACCATGGGAAGCCTTGCGAGCTCGTCGCAGCCCTCCCGGACCAGACGCCGGATCCCCTTGCCCTCGGCCCCCAGAACCAGGGCCAGGTCCCCAGTCAGGTCGACCTCGTAGACCTCTCTTCCCGTCGGATCCAAACCGATGACTCGAAACCCTTCATTCTTAATACGATCCACGAATCGTCGCAGATTCTTTGCCCTCACCACAGGCACCCGTTCGACCGCTCCAGCCGAGGCCCGGGACACTGCCTCCGAAAGCGGCGCCGATCCCCTTTCGGGCACCACGACCCGGGCCCCGATGGCCTCCGCCACCCGCAGGGCCGCCCCCAGGTTCTGCGGATCCTGGACCTCGTCGAGGATCAGGAGGAACCGGGCTCCCCGCTTCCCTTCGAGGGCTCCCTCCTCGGGAAGGTAGCCTCGGACGGCCAGGCGGGCGACGGCCCCCTGGTGGGAGGCGCCCGCCGCCTGGTCGAGCGCGCGCCGCGGCCCGTACCGCACGGCCACGCCGTTGGCGCGGCAGAGAGTCTTCAATTCGTTGATTCTCCGGTCGCGGCGCTCGGAATCGAAGAGTACCCACTCGATCTCGCGCGGACGCGCCCGCACCGCCTCCTCGATCGGGTGAAGGCGGGAGAGGATCACGCGCCGGCCGTCAGGAGCACGACCGCCATCGCCGCCAGACCGTCCCTGCGGCCCGTGAAGCCGAGGCCGTTCGCGCTCGTGCCGCGCACGCTGACGGCGTCGGCGGTCGTCCCCAGGATCTCGGCGATGCGGCTGCGGATCGCGGGCACGTGCGGCGCGAGCTTCGGCGCCTCCGCGACCACGACGGCGTCCACGTTGCCGATCGCGAAGCCCCGCCCCCGGGCGAGCTCGGCCGCCTTTCGGAGAAAGGTCGCGCTGTCGGCCCCCTTCCACGTCGGATCGCTCGGCGGGAAGTGGTCGCCGATCGAGCCCAGACCCGCGGCTCCGAGGACCGCGTCGGTCAAAGCGTGCAGGAGCGCGTCTCCGTCGGAATGACCTTCCAGTCCCGACGGATGAGGAATTGCGATGCCGCCGAGCTTCAGCTCGCGGCCCGGCGCGAAGGGATGCGCGTCGAAACCGATCCCGACTCTGTCCGCCACATCTCCTCCTCAGCCTCTGTGCGAGCGATGCCGGGCTTGAACGATCGCCTCCGCGATCTCGAAGTCCTCCGGCGTCGTGATCTTGAAGCCCAGCCGCGAGACCGGAACGACTTCCACCGGGATGCCGAGATCCTCGCACAGAGACGCCTCGTCGGTCGCGTCCCGGCCCGACGCGAGCGCGCGCGCCAGGATCTCCCCCCGGAACGCCTGGGGCGTTGCCGCGGCCCACAGCCGGGAACGGTCCAGCGTGCGCACGATGCGTCCCCCGGCCGCCTCCTTGATCGTGTCGGCGACGGGAATCGCCGCGATCGCGGCTCCGCTCTTCTCGGCGGCCCGCAGCACCGCGCGGATCTCCTCCTCGTGGACGAACGGGCGGGCCGCGTCGTGCACGGCCACGACGTCGTCCGTGGCCGGCCTGAGCGCCTCGACCCCGAGACGGACCGAGGCTGACCGTGTCTCTCCGCCCGGCACGACGCTCGCGCGGCCTTCGACGAGCGCAGCGAACTCCGCCACGCGATCGGGCGGTGCGGTGACGACGATCCGGTCGAACTCGAGCGAGGCGAAGGAGTCGAGCGTCCAGGCGAGGAGCGGCCGTCCGGAGAGCCGCGCCGCGGCCTTGGGTTCTCCGCGCCCGAGGCGAACGCCGCTCCCGGCAGCCGTGATCAGCCCGACGAACCGGCTCAAAGGCTCTCGCTCACGAAGCGATCGCGCGTGGAGGTTCCTGCGGGCACCGATCACACGGGGAGGATCCCGGCCCTGCCGGGCAGGACGGACGCGGCCGGGAATCGCGGCGCTCGTCCGGTCTGCGAAGTCGACGACATTGGAAACGAGAACGAGGCTACACCGCCAGGATCTCTTGCTCCTTCGTTTTGAGCAAGTCGTCGACTTCCTTGACTTTTCGATCGGTCAGCTTCTGAGACTCCTCGAGGCCGCGGCGCTCGTCGTCCTCCGAGATCGCCTTGTCCTTGAAGAGCTTCTTGATGCGGTCGTTACCCTCGTGGCGGTAGCGGCGGATCTCCACGCGCGCCTCTTCGGCCATGTGGTGCGCCTTCTTCGCGAGATCCTTCCGGCGATCTTCGGTGAGGGCCGGAATCGGGATCCGCACGATCTTGCCGTCGGACTGGGGATTCAAGCCCAGCTCGGACTTGCGGATCGCCCGCTCGATCTCGACCGCCATCTTCGGGTCCCACGGGGCGGCCACGATCAGCGTGGGCTCGGGGACCGACAGGTTGGCCACCTGGTTGATCGGCACGTCGGTGCCGTAGGCCGACACCAGGATGCCGTCGAGCATGCCGAGGTTCGCCCGCCCCGTGCGCAGCGTCTTGAATCGCTCCTTCAGAGCGACGATCGCGTCGGTCATCTCCTTTTCGATGTCCTTGAGCTCCTGCCTCATGCCTCGGCTCCCCCTGCGGAAACCAGCGAGCCGATGTCCTCTCCGGCGACGACCCGCTGGATGTTGCCCTTGACCTTGAGGTTGAAGACCTTGATGGGAATCCCGTTTTCCATGCACAGGGCGACGGCCGCGGCGTCCATGACCTGGAGGCCGGCGTCGAGCGCCTGCCGGTAGGAAAGCGTCTTCAGAAACCGGGCATCGGGGACGCGGTCGGGGTTGGCGTCGTAGACGCCGTCGACCTTGGTGGCCTTCAGCAGGACGTCGGCATGGATCTCGTTGGCGCGCAGCGCGGCCGCGGAGTCGGTCGTGAAGAACGGGTTGCCGGTGCCGCCCACGAAGAGCACGACCCGGCCCTTCTCGAGGTGGCGAATCGCGCGGCGCCGGATGAACGGCTCCGCGATCTGGCGCATCTCGACCGCCGACATCAGCCGCGTCCGCACCGCCCGCTTCTCGAGGGCGTCCTGCAGCGCGAGCCCGTTGATGACGGTGGCGAGCAGGCCCATGTGATCCGCCGCCACGCGATCGATGCCCTGGGCCGCGGCGGACACGCCGCGGATGATGTTGCCGCCTCCCAGAACGACGGCGGTTTCGACCCCGAGGTCGTGGACCTCCCGGATCTCGTCGGCGAGTCGCGCGACGAAGTCCGGCGCGATGCCGAACTTCTGCTCCCCCATCAACGCCTCCCCCGAGAGCTTCAGGAGGATGCGGCGATAGGCGGGCTGCGTCATCGAGGCCGGATTATGTCGTCGCCTCCGCTGGGGTGCAATCTCGACGCTGGCCGCCTCAAGCGGCTTCCTCGGCTCCCCGGCCGACGCCTGCACCCAGCTTGAAACGGACGAAGCGCAGATCCAACGCCCCCTTGCCGGCGCGCTCGGCGATGACCTGTCCGACGGTCTTCTCGGGGTCCTTGACGAAGGCCTGCTCGACGAGCACGGCCTCCTGGTAGAACTTCTCGACCTTTCCGTCGGCGATCCGCTCGACTACGTTGGCCGGCTTGCCCGCTGCCGCGGCCTGGGCGCGCGCGATCTCGCGTTCCGTGGCGAGGACCTCGGCCGAGACCTCGGCCCTCGAGGCGAAACGCGGATCCGAGGCCGCGATGTGCATCGCCAGGTCCTTGCCGAGGGCCTCGTCGCCGCCCGGGACGCCGACGAGCACGCCGATGCGTCCGTTGCCATGGATGTAGCTGGCGAACTTCTCGGAGGGCCGCGGGATAAGGCGCGCGAAACGCCGCACCTGGATGTTCTCCTTGAGCGTCGCGATCAATTGCGTCACCGCGTCGCCGACGGTCTCCCCCCCCGGCCACGAGAGCTTTGAAAGCTCCGCGACGTCGCCGGCGCGGGTGTCGCCGAAGGCGTCATGGGCCGCGATCCGGTCCGCCAGCTTCTCGGCGAAGACACGGAAATCCTCGGTCCGCGCCACGAAGTCGGTCTCGCAGTTGACCTCGACGAGGACCGCGCCCTTCACGGTCACGTGCGCGATCACGAGGCCTTCGGACGCCGCCCGGCCCGCCTTCGAGGCGGCCGCCGCCAGACCCTTCTTGCGAAGAATCTTCTTGGCCTCCTCGAAATCCCCGCCGGCCTCCACCAGCGCCTTCTTGCAGTCCATCATCCCGGCGCCGGTCTCGCCGCGCAAGTCGGATACGAGCTTGGACGAAATCTCCATGGTTCCCTCGATCAATTCACAGTCCGGCGTCGGCCGGCGGCATCCGCCGTCTGCGGGCCGCGGCCTGCCGACTCTTCGTTACGACGCGTCGGCGACGACGGCGGTCTGCGACAGCTCCGGAGTGCGGGGCCTCTCCTCGGCGGAGGCGGCCTCCTCGGCCTCGCGCTCCCCGTGGGCATGCAGACCCTCGAGGACCGCGTCGGCGACCTTCTGGGTGAACAGCCGGATCGCGCGGATCGCGTCGTCGTTGCCCGGGATCACGTGGTCGATCAGGTCCGGGTCGCAGTTGGTGTCGACCACGGCGACGACCGGGATCCCGAGAATGTTCGCTTCCTTGACCGCGATGTACTCCTGCTTGGGATCGATCACGAAGAGCGCATCCGGAAGCTCGTCCATCTCCTTGATGCCGGTCAGGTTCTTCTCGAGCTTTTCCTTCTCCCGCTCCAGGCGCAGCCGCTCCTTCTTGGTCAGGTTCTCGTTGTCATCCTGCGCGAGGATGCCCTCGATCTCCTTCAAGCGGTGGATCGACTTGCGGATCGTGGAGAAGTTGGTCAGCGTGCCGCCCAGCCAGCGCGTGTTCACGTAGAACATTCCGCAGCGGTTGGCCTCCTCGTAGATCGCATCCTGGGCCTGGCGCTTCGTGCCGACGAACAGCAGGTTCTTGCCCGCGGCGGCAAGGTCGGTCACGAACTTCGAGGCTTCCTTGAACTGCTTGAGCGTCTTCTGCAGGTCGATGATGTAGATTCCGTTGCGCTTGCCGAAAATGAACTTCTTCATCTTCGGGTTCCAGCGCTTGGTCTGATGACCGAAGTGGACGCCAGCCTCGAGCAGTTCCTTCATCGAAATCAATGCCAGATCACACCTCCCTTTCTGAAAGCCGTTGCGTTAGAGATTACCGCTTGCTGAACTGGAACCGGGCCCGCGCGCCGCGCTGGCCGTACTTCTTGCGTTCCTTCATGCGCGGGTCGCGGGTCAGGAAGCCTTCCTTCTTGAGCTTCTTGCGCAGCTCCCCGTTGTACTCGGTCAGGGCGCGCGCGATGCCGTGGCGGATGGCTCCGGCCTGGCCGGTGGGACCGCCGCCCGCGACCGTGACGTGGATGTCGAACTTCTCCGCCGTCTCGCTCGCGAGAAGCGGCTGCTTGATGACCATCTTCAGGACGTTGTTGGGGAAGTAATCGTCGATCGAGCGTTTGTTGACCGTGATCGCGCCGGTCCCGGGCACCAGCCGGACGCGCGCCATCGAGGTCTTCCGCCGTCCGGTGGCCCTGTGTTGGATGTCGACTGCCAAACTCTCCTCCGAGCTCTGTTTCCGCCTAGGCGGAGATCTTCAGGGGCCGCGGCTGCTGGGCCTCGTGGGGGTGA
>JBKOVK010000059.1:0-24196 GCA_046724475.1 Acidobacteriota bacterium
CCCGCCTCGGACTTTCGGGATCACCGCTCGGACCACGTTCTGAAGATTTGAGTTACGGCCCGCCCGGGAACGGCCCCGGGCGGGCGATTCCCTCGACAAGATGTCCAAGCTCTCACGCCGCTCCCTTCTGGCGATGCTGCCAGCCATATCGATCGCCCGGGCGCTGTCGGGACAATCCCCTCGGGTCAGGATGAAAGTCGTCGTGGTCGGGGCCGGCGCCTTCGGGGGCTGGACGGCCCTCTTCCTCTTGCGGCGAGGCGCGAAGGTCACGCTGCTCGACGCCTGGGGGCCCGGAAACTCGCGCGCGAGCTCGGGCGGCGAGACCAGGGTGATTCGAGCGACCTACGGACCCGACCGCATTTACGTGCGGATGGTCGCACGGGCGCTGGAGCTCTGGCGCGAGAACGAGAAACGCTGGGGACGGCGTCTTTATCACCGGACCGGCGCCCTCTGGATGGCCGGGAAAGACGACCGGTACGAGAAGGCCTCCCTTCCGCTGCTGCGGGAGAACGGCATCGCGTTCGAAGAGCTGACCTCGGCCGAGGCTGCGAAGAGGTACCCCCAGATCCAATTCGAGCGAATCGAGTGGGCGATTTTCGAGAAGGACGCCGGATACTTGACCGCGCGGCTCGCCTGCGAGGCGGTCCTCGAAGGTTTCCTATCCGAAGGAGGCGAGTACCGGCAGGTCTCCGCGTCGCCTGCCGCGATCGAAGGCGGCCGCCTGACCGGAATCGCCGCTTCGGATGGCACGACCTTGGCCGCGGACGCGTACGTGTTCGCCTGCGGACCCTGGCTCGGGAAGCTCTTTCCGGACGTGTCGGGGAATCTCATCCGGCCGACACGACAGGAGGTCTTCTTTTTCGGAACTCCGGCCGGCGATCCTCGATTCTGGGAGGAGTCCCTTCCGGTTTGGATCGATCACGGAGAGCGGATCTTCTACGGCATTCCTGGAAACCAGTGGAGAGGATTCAAGGTGGCGGACGACACTCGCGGACCCGTCTTCGACCCGACCTCCGGCGAGCGGGTGCCGAGTCCCCAGGGGTTGCAAGCCGCGCGCGAGTACGTGGGATTCCGATTCCCGGCTCTCAAAGGAAGCCCCCTTCTCGAGGCGCGGGTCTGCCAGTACGAAAACTCCGAGGATCAGCACTTCATCGTCGACCGCCATCCCGGAGCGGGGAACGTCTGGCTCGTGGGGGGAGGATCGGGCCACGGCTTCAAGCACGGGCCCGCCTTAGGCGAGCTGGTCGCGGCGAACGTCCTCGGCGAAAAGCCGCTCGAGCCGTTCTTCTCCCTGTCCCGCTTCCGGCCCACGGGCTAGCGCTGTCCGGCCACCGCGATCGCTTCGATCGAGAACTTCAGTCCTCGAGGGAGAGTCACCACCGGCACCGACCGGACCGGAGGCGAGTCCGGGAAATATTCCGCGAACAGCTCGTTCAGGGACATGAACGCGTCGGCATGGGCGATGAAGCACGTCACCTTGAGCACTTGTTCCATTCCGCTTCCGGCATCCTCCAGGAGCGTGCGCAGATTCGTGAACGCCTGTCGCGCCTGCGCGAAGAAACTCTCACCGGCCACCTGGCCGGTCGCCGGATCGATTCCGGCTTGCCCGGCGGTGTAGATGAGATCGCCCACGCGCACCGCCTGGGAGTAGGGGCCCAGGCGGGGCACGCGGTCGCTGTCGATGACGATCTTCTGAGGCATGGACTCTCCTTTTCTAGTTCTGGAAGTTCAGGCCCAGTGCTCTCGCCAGAAACACGGCCATCTGTCCCCGCGTCACCGGGGTATCGGGGCAGAAGTTGCCGCCGCCGCAGCCCGACGTGATGCGCGATGCGGCCAGCGCCTCGATGAACTGGAAGAAGGGATGCGAGGTCGGTACGTCGCCGAACGTCGCGGTATCCGGCGCCGAACTGACCTGGAGCTGATAGCCGACTCGAAGAGCCGCGAAGCGGACGTTGGTTCCCGGGGCCGCCAGGACCTGCGCGATGTAGGTGTTTCCCCCGTTGTCCACCGTATGGTCCACGGTCACCGGAAAAACAGCGCACCCGGGCGTGCCGGCAATGCCCGTGCTCCCGTCCACGGTGAGTGGCACGACACCCTGCAGCGGGACGGGGTGACGCTCCAGGCCGAAGGAGACCTTGGACGCCGAATCGCCGTCGCAGCCTTCGAGCTCGAGCAGCGTGATTCGCGAGCCGGACGGCAGATTCACGCCCGCCAGCCACGAACAGATGTCGGCCGCGCAGCTCCTCGCGGCGTCTCCGTCGATCGCACCTTCGGTACCGGCCGCGAGCTGAAAGTTGACGGCGGGCAGCGTGAGGATGGACGTGACCGAAGTTCCGAAGCCTTGCGCGGAGGCGGTCAGGCTTCCGGCGAGGATGACGATTCCGAGGGTGGCGATGCGGACTCTCACAAACACTCCTTTGGCACGCGCGGATCTCTTCACGGCTTAGACGCGAATCGGCGGTCGGGAATCAGTTGGGGAAGTGCAGTCCCAGAGCTTTCGAGAGGAACACGGCCATCTGTCCGCGCGTAACGGGAGCATCCGGACAGAAGTTCCCGCCTCCGCAGCCGCCGGAGATGCCGGATGCGGCCAGGGCCTCGACGAACTGGAAGAACACGTGGGACGTCGGCACGTCGGCGAAGGTCGCGACCGCCGGGGGAGGACTGACGGTCCGATGCCACCAGATTTCCACGCCGCCGAAATACTGGGGGCGAGGGCTCGCGGCCTGCTCGACGGTCAGCACGTACTGGTGGTCGAGATTGTTCGGGATGTGCACGTTGAGCGGTCCGTCGTAGTCCGTGTCCCAGTCGTGGGGCGGAATGGCGAATCCGACGAGGCCGGCGACGTGCGCGGCGCGGCTGCGCTCGAAGAGCGCGAACTGAAAAGTCAGGTCTGCATCCGAGTTGCTGTTGACGCCGATGAAGTCGATGACGGCGCCCGCGGGAAGGCTCAAGGTCGCGAAGTACGTCACGCCGGAGGACTCGCAGTCGGTGCAGTGGCGGCCGAGTGTCGCGAGGTCGATGGGAGTGCCGACGTCCAACCCGACTCCTTCTGTGGAGATCGCCGTGAAGGACGCGGCGGTGACAGCCGTGACGGTCACGTCCTGGATCCCGAACTCCTTCGGATCGACACGAGCGGTCAGCAGGCGCTTCGAAATGGCCGACGTCTCGGCCAGGGCGCCGACGGAGGACAGAAAAATCGCGATGGAGAGGTGGAGAAGTGGAAGACCCCTTCGCCCGCTGTGCATGCCGTTCTCCTTGACGAGCGAGAGAGTATTCGGCGCGCCGCTTTCCGCCGCGCTTCTCACGTATCGCTAATCGCGGCTTTACCTGACGCTAATTCAGGGCGTGTCCGGCATCTCCGGCGCACCGTCGAGCCGCCGCGGTGCGTTCCTTGTCAATGGGATCGCGGGCTCGTGAGGATCCGGGCCAGAACGGAATCGAACTGTGATCGTGTGAAGCGCGCTCCTCCGGCGGCCAGGGCATTCGCCGTGCCGGCGGCGGCACCCCAGCACAGTGCCTCGCGAAGATCACGTCCGGAGGTCCAGGCCGCCACGAGCCCGCCGAGGAAGGAGTCTCCGCTCGCCACGGCGCTGACGGTCACGATCGGCGGCGCTTCGACGCGCCAGCAGCCATCTCGATCGGCGAGCAGGGCGCCTTCTCCACCCATCGTCACCACGACGGCCGCCATCCCGCGAGCGACGAGCTGCCGCGCTGCGTCCTCGCAGGCAGCCACGCCGTCGATGCGCCGGCCGAGCAGCTCCTGGGCCTCTTCGCGGTTGATCTTCAGCCGCAAGCCCGGGACCGCCAGCACCGCCTCCAGCGCCGGCCCGCTCGAATCCACCCAGGGCACTTGCCCCGCGCCCACGAGAGAGCGGCAGAGCGCGGCCAGTTCTTCGGGTGGTACGCCCGGCGGGAGGCTGCCGCTCACGCACACGGCCGACGCGCCCGCCATCTGTGCGAGGACGTCCGCACAGACTCGGTTCCAGTCCTCGGCAGCAAGCCGCGGCCCGGCCTCGTTGATCACGGTGGCTTCGCGTGCTGCGGAGTCGACGAGGATCAGGCAGCTGCGGGTCTCGACGTCGCACCACGTCCAGGTCGCGGGCAGAGCCTCGGCGGCGGCCAGGTCCGCGAGGATTCGTCCGCTCGCCCCTCCCAGAGGCCCCATGCAGCGCGTTCGGGCGCCGAGCGCCGAGAGCGCGCGGGCCACGTTGACGCCCTTGCCTCCCGCCGCGATCCGCGACGCTGTGGCTCGCATCATCGATCCCGGCCTCAAACCCGGAACCTCCAGCGTCCGGTCGATGGCGGGGTTGGGCGTGACGCAGACGATCTCGCCCTTCGCGGCGCTCGTCATGGGATGCACGGTCCGACCAACGTCAGTAGCGCGAGAACCATCGTTCGTCGATCTCCGGCGCCGAGTAGACCGCCGTCCAGGGGCGCGCCCGTTCGGCACAACATGTCGTGACTGTTTCCATCCGACGGCGGGCCGGGCCGCGAAGAAAAGCCGTGCGGTCCTCGCCCGAGAGGCGCGGGGCTTCGCTCCAGACTGCGCGTCCCACGGCCACGCCCGAGGCGCCCGCGCGGCACGCGACGTCGGTCTGGCGCAGGAACGTCTCGAAGTCGGCCGCCGCCGACAGAAGAATCCACGGAGCGCGGCTTACGGAGGTGAGCTCCCGACACGAGTCCAGCCACTCCGAGTCGTCCGCAGAGGCGCCCGGGAACTCCGCCTTGAGCAGGTCGACGCCCGAGCCGGACAGCCGCCGCGCGGTCTCGATCACGGCTTCGCGGCGCGATTCCGGCGCCAGCTGACGGACGTCCGCGTCGGGGCTGTAAACCAGAGGCTCGAGCACGAGCAGCAGATCCTCGCGGGCACATTCGGCGGCGACCTCGCGCACGAGCTCCTCGATCTGCCGCGCCGTCGATGAAGCGGGGTGGTAGTAGACGAGCAGCTTGGCCGCGCTCGCCCCCATGCGCCGGATCTTGGCGGCGCTCCAGTTTTCGAGCAGGCGGCTCTCCCGGGCGTGAGGATCGCCGGCGTACCCCGTTTTCTCCAGAGCGACGATCAGGCCGCGGTCGCCGGGCAAAGCTCCGTTGGCGATGCTCTGCGCCGCGCCGAACTCGGGGTCGAGAAGCACGGCCGTAGCCGCCTCGCCGAGCGCCGACAGGGCTTCGCGCTTGAACTCCGTGAGGTCGCCGTCGGCGACCGTTTCGGGTGCGTCGGGCCGCAGAATCCTGCGGAGATTGTTGCGGTGGTCGAGGGCGAGAAGCGACAGCGTGCCCCCTCGGCCGGAGCACTGCCGGAGCCCGCGGAGTTTCCCGACCGTCAGCTCGCCCACCCGTGCCTCACGCCATCAGGAAGAATGCGATCGCCGCCAGGGCCATGCCGAGGGCGACGACGGCATGCGGAATGGTGCGGTAGAGGATCAAGGACAGCAAGACGGTGATCGCCGGCGCGACGGCGTTGATGAGGGGGCTGACGACGATCGCCTTGCCGTAGCGGAACGCGTAGACCATCGTCAGCGCGCCGATCGCGTTGAGCGATTGGATGAGGAAGGCGAGGAGCGGTCCTCGAGGCCCCCAGTGGATCGGTTTCCGGAAGTCGGTCATCCAAAGAGCCACGGGCGCGAGCAGGAGCCCGGTCGCCGTCATGTAGAAGAAGATGCTCTCGCTCTTCATCGTCTGGTTCGCAAACCGCAGCACGTAGGCCTGGATGCCCCAAGCCAGGCAGACCGCCAGCGACAGCCAGAGCCACACGCGGCCCCGGGCCGCCGGCGATCGGCCGGGAGGTTGATAGGAAAGAAGCGGCACGGCGATCAGCGCCAGCACGATCCCCGCCCAGACGCGCGGCGTCGTCGACTCCCCGAGCAATGACACCGCCAGCACGACGCTGACCGCCGGAGAGAGCGACACGATCGGGAAGACGAGATATGCGGGGCCGCGGCGCAGCGTCTCGAAGAGGGCGAGCTGGCCTCCCGCGCCCAGCAATCCGGCGGCCGCGCCGAGCGCCACGGACCGCGGATCCGTCTCGAGCTTCCAGCCGACGAGGGACATCGCCACGAGCGCGCAGGGAATCATGGTCAGGGACCAGACGACGTAGCCCAGCGTCGCCGGGAACCCGCGTTTTTCGGGCAGCTCGATGAGCGCTCCCCAGACGCCCCAGAAGAGCGTGGTGACGAGTGCGTACGTCAGCCAGTGCTGCATTTGGTCGGTCTTCGTCGCTTGGGTCCGGACGCTTCGTCTGGCCGCTCGGCCTCAGACCAGAATCACTTCGACGCCCCGGGCCCGCAACGCCTCGACGATCTCGGGGCTCGCGGAGCTGTCGGAGATGAGCTTGTGCAGCTTCTCCACCGGAGCGATCACCGAGAGACTGCGGCGGTGGAATTTCGATGCATCCGCAACGGCCACGACCTCCTGAGAGACCTCGATCATGAGGGCGTTCAGCTGGGCTTCGAGGATGTCGGGCGTCATCACGCCGATCTCGGGGTCCAGACTGTCGACGCCGAGAAAGAGGCGGTCGGCGTGGAGCCCGCGCAACACCTGCTCGGCCTGCGGCCCGACCAGAGAGGAGGAAACCTGTCGCAGCAGGCCTCCGATCATGATCAGGCGCACGTGCGCCAGGTGGGCGAGGGCAGAGGCCACGTTCAGCGCGTTGGTGATCACGGTCAACGAGCGCAGCTTCAGGCCGCCGATCCGGCCGGCGATCGCCGCGGTCGTCGTGCCCGAGTCGAGAATGATCGTTTCCCCCTCGCGGATCAGCCGCGCCGCAGCCTCCGCGATGCGCATCTTTTCGGCCCGGTGGAGCGTCTGCTTGAGGACCAGCGGCATGTCTTCGGCTTCCTCTTCGCGGCGCAGCGCCCCGCCGTGGGAGCGGATGACGCCGCCGGCCCGGGCCAGGGCGTCGAGATCGCTGCGAATGGTGACCGCCGAGACACCGAAACGGGCGGCGAGCTCCTGGACGGTCGCGCGGTCGCGCGACTCGATGAGCTCGTTGATCCGGGAGCGCCGCTCTTCCAGGAACAAGGCCGGCCGGCGTCGGGACGCGGCCTCCGGCTTGCCGCGGAGCCTCGGGCCGCTGGTTTCGTTTGATTGCGTACGATTGCGCATGCTTTCCTCGTATTCTAGACTTCGCCGTCAGCCCCTGTCGAGGAGGCGCCATGGAAGGGACGGATTCTGAGCGACGCTGATCGTGCGCGTGGCCTTACCGACGGTGCGCCGCAGGCGGCTCCCGACGGCGCCGAGACCTGGTTCGCCCAACTCGGGTCGACGGCGGCGTTTGGCCCTCTCCTCGACGCTCCCCGGGAGGCGCAGCTGGAGAAAGGCTATGGCCACACGCTGCGCGAGATCTGCAATCAGCCGCTGACCTGGCCGAAGACGGCGGAGGCCATGTCCTCGGCCGCCGAGCGAATCCAGAGCGCGATGATCGCGGGAGGAATCCCGGACGGCAACGGGGCCCTGGTGCTGACCGGATCGGGAAGCTCGTTCTTCGCCGGCGAATGCGCGGCTGTGCATCTCCAGGAGTCGCTCGGCGTCGATGCACGCGCAATTCCGGCCGGCCAGATCCTGACGCACAGCCGGGGATTCCTGCCCGCATCGGGCCGCTGTCTCCTGGTCTCGCTGGCCCGCTCCGGAGACAGTCCCGAGAGCGCCGCGGTCGTCGAACGCCTTATCGGCGACGAGCGCGTGGCGCAGCTTCTGATGTCGTGCAACCGGGAGGGAGCGCTGGCGCGGCGCTTCGGTTCGGCTCCGCGAGTCCAATCGGTCGTGCTGCCGCCCGAGACCAACGACCAGAGTCTGATCATGACCTCGAGCTTCACGAACCTCATCCTCGCGGCGCGCTCGCTGTCGGACGCCGGCGAGGGCTTGCGCGGCAGCGCGGCGAGGCTGGCCGGCGCGGTCCGCGCGCTCCTGCTCGAGCGCGCGGGCGACGTGGCGACGCTGGCGCGGCGGGCGTATCCCGCCGTCGTATACCTCGCAAGCGGCGGCCGTCTCGGAACGGCCCACGAGTCCGCTCTGAAGATGCTCGAATCCAACGGCGGCCGCGTCGTCACGCTCACGGACACGTTCCTCGGTCTGCGCCACGGGCCCATGGCTGCGGTCCGCGAGGACAGCCTCGTCGTTGCGTTTCTCTCGTCGGACCCTGTCGTGCGTGCGTACGAGCGCGACGTCCTCATGGAGCTTCGGCGCAAGGGCCTCGGACGGTGGCGGCTCGTCGTCGGCGAGCGGATTCCCGCGGACCTGGCGCCGGAAGCCGAGGACGTCGTGCTGGAAGTCGCCGGGGAGGACCGTCCGTTCGACGACGGAGAGCTCGCCTTGATCGACGCCGTGGCCGGCCAGCTTCTGGCGTTCTTCCGCTGCCTCCACGGCGGCGGCCGGCCAGATTCGCCCTCCTCGGGAGTCATCCGGAGAGTGGTCGAGAGCTTCGTGATCCATGCCGGCCGCTAGAAGCGCGAAGCGTGTCCTCGTGGTCGGGGAAATCAACGTGGACCTGATCTGCCAGGGATACCACGCGTTCCCGTCTCCGGGACGCGAAGTCCTCGTGGACGACTTCCAGATGGTCCTCGGCAGCGCCTCGGCAATCTGCGCGATGGGCCTGGCGCGGCTCGGCACGCCGGTCACTTTCTTCGGCAAGGTGGGCGACGATCCGACGGGGCGCTTTTGCTTGAACGCGATGCGCGAACGCGGCATCGATCTCGACTCCGTAATCGTCGATCCGAAAGTGAAGACGGGGGTGACGGTCGCCATCACGTCTCCCGTGGATCGGGCCCTGGTCTCCTTCCTCGGCTCGATCGCGGCCCTGAGCGAACGCGACGTGCCGCGAGAGCTGTTCGCAAAGGCCGGCCACGTCCACGTGTCCTCGTACTATCTCCAGGAGTCTCTGCGTCCCGGAGTCGCCGCGCTCTTTCGGGAAGCGCGCGCGGCAGGCCTGACGACGTCGCTCGACCCGGGCTTCGACCCCAGCGAGCGCTGGGAGCCGGACCTGCTTGAGACGCTCGCCCACGTCGACGTCTTCTTCCCCAACGAAGTCGAGCTTCGCGCGCTCTCGCGGCGCGAGGAGCCGGAGGAGGCGCTGCGCTCCCTCCAGCGAGGCTCGACGCGCGTCGTCGCAAAGCTCGGCGCCGAGGGAGCCATGACGATCGACGACTCGGGACGGCTGTTGCGCGCTCCGGCACCGCCCGTAGAAGTCACCGACACGACCGGTGCGGGAGATTCGTTCGACGCCGGCTTCCTTCATGCCTGGCTGAGGGGCGAGGGCCTCATCGACTGCCTGCGTCTAGGTGTCGCGTGCGGCGCTCTTTCCACGCGGGGCCTCGGAGGCACGGCGACTCAGCCGGATCGCGACGAAGCTCGGGCATTCCTGGCGGCGCGGGTATGAAGGTCCTCATGGTCGTTCTGGCTCTGGTGTTGGGGGGACCGGTCCCCACGCCCACACCTGGACCGGCAGCCGCGGCCGGCGACGGAGACGCCGAGCTCGGGCCCCAGGATTTCCCGGCCGGCGACTGTTTCTCGCCGGGGCAAACCGAGAGCCGTCTGGTCGTCCCGCGAACCCGCATCGAGCGTTTCGCCGTCCGGGTCATCGACATCCACAGCCATGCGTATGCGAAAACGCCCGCGGAAGTTGCCGAATGGGTCAAGCTGATGGACAGGATCGGCGTGCGTCAGACGCTCGTCATGACCCGGGAGGAGCAGCCGAAGTTCCGAGAATTCTGGGGCCTCTATGCCGCGTATCCGGGCCGCTTCTTGCTGGCAGCCGGAATGGAGAAGGAAGGCATTGAGGCGCCTGACTACGGGGAGCGGCTGCGCCGAGCGGTCCGGGCCGACGTAGCTGCCGGGGCCGTCGCCATCGGAGAGCTGACCGACAAGGGCCGGGGGCTCGTCCGCGTCGGCGAGCGCGCGTACTTCATCGACGATCCGCGCTTTGACCCGCTGTGGGACGAGGCGGGCCGTCTCGGGATCCCGGTATTCGTCCACATCGCCGAGCCCGCCGCGTTCTACGACGCCGCCGACGGCAAGAACGAGCTCCGGCGCTCGGGCAACTGGTCGCTGTACGGGAAGGGAACGCCCGGGTTTTCCGCGATGCTCGAGAAGTTCGAGCGCGTGCTGTCGCGATTCCCGCAGACGCGTTTCGTCGCGGTACACGCCTTCAATCTCGCCAACGACCTCGGCCAGGTAGGCCGGCTGCTCGATCGCTATCCCAACGTCCAGGTCGACTTCGCCGCCCGCATGTGGGAGCTCGCGAGGCAGCCTTTCTCGGCGCGGAGGTTCTTCAACGCCTACGCGAGCCGGATCCTCTTCGGCACCGACAACGATCCGACCTTCGGGATGTACGCGGCGCACGTGCGGCAGCTCGAGACCGAGGACGAGTGGTTCTGGCCCGCCGACAGCGAGTGGTGGCGCGGCTACGGCATGAATCTTCCGCCGGCGACGCTGCGACGAATCTACGTCGAGAACGCCGAGGAGCTCCTGCGCCGGAGGGCCGAAAAGTGAACCGGCGCCGATTCCTCCGGCTCACGGCGGCGGGAGCGGGCGCCGCATCGGCTGCGCGCGCGGCCTCCGCCTTCGTTCCGGCCCATCGATGGGACGGCTACGACTGGGGAACGGCCCCGGCCGTGCCCGACCGGCTGAACCAGGGGCCGTTCCCACAGTACCCACCCGAGGAGGTGCTCCCGGGCTCCGAGGTCGTCATGGCCACGACTCCGTCGCGGGAAATCGTGCCGGGATATGGCATGGGCCTGGTCACCTACATCACCGGCGACTTCGGCGCCGAGACCTTCCGCGGGGTGAACGTGGAAAAGGCGATCGAGGATCTCGTCCGGATCCCGATCGGCCAGAAGCTCTACATCCGGCCGACCTGGCGCGAGCTCCAGAAGCGTCCCGGCCGACTCGACCCGGACGAATACTGGAAGACGACCTTCGCGCTGGCCCGCCAGTACGGCAAGCGCGTCGGCTTCCGCGTGATGATGAGCAGCCCCGACATCCGCGGGCCGTCGCTCCCGGACTTCGTCCTCGAGCGCGTGCCGATGGTGCGACTGCAAGGCGAGTGGAAGCGCCGCGGGCGCGAGGCCGAGCGCGCGCCGGCGTACTACGAGGAGCCGCGGTACGACGACGCGCACTTCCAGGCGGCCTTCCGCGAGCTCAACGGACTCCTCGCCGCGGAGCTCGACGGCGGCGACCTCGTCGAGTACGTCGACACGTTCATGTACGGTTTCTGGGGCGAGGGCCACACGTGGCCGTTCACGAATCACCCGTTCCCCGACGACACCACGGCCGAGCGCACGTTCATACGTATGTTCGACGTGCAGCTCGAGCACTGGAGGAAGACGCCGCTCGTTACCAACACGCAGCCGGACTTCAGCCGGGTCGGCAACTCCGAGCTCGTCGACCGCACCATCCGCAGCCACAACTGGCTCCGCAGCGACACGATCTTCATCGAGAACGAGCAGATCGAGGCGCTGAGTAACCGGCCGCCGTGGGTCGCGGCAATCCTGGAGGCCTCCATGGCGGAGGGCACGAGCGAGAACGCCGAGCCGGACGAGGGCGTTTCGCTCACGGAGAACGTCATCGCCCACGTCACGGACCTCGGAGTCAACTATTGGTCGCTCTGGAACTGGCACGCCGAGAAGGCGGAGAACGTGCTCGGCTCCTATGGCCGCAACCGCGAGGCGGTCGACGCGATCGCGCGCCGGATCGGCTACCGCGTGCGTCCGTCGTGGATCTGGTCCTACGACGGAAACGGCCAGACCGGGCTGGTGGTGGGCCTCGCCAACGACGGAATCGCCGGCGTTCCCGGAGTCCTTCGACTCACGCTTCGCGACGTGGAGGGGCGGGTCCTCGTCAGCGGCTGTATCGATCCGGGCTGGCCGGTTCCGGGCAAGGTCCGCCAGGCACGCCTGCCGCTGCCGGCCGGAACGGCGTGGGAAGGGCTGAGTCTCGCGGCGGAGCTCCACGTCAAGGGCGCGCGCCACCCGGTGCGCTGGGCGTGCCAGCAGAAACTCGAACCGGACGGGGTGTTGCGGCTGCGTCGAACCCGCGGCGTCGGATGAAAGGCGTTATTCGGGCAGCGCTTCGAGAAGCAGGTGGCCCTGGAACGACGCGGGGAGAGTGGCGCGCGGCCCGTCGACGGCGCCGAGGTCATGGCCGTTTTCGTAGTCGCGCACGCGATAACGGCGGCCCGAGAGTTCTCTGAGTTCGACCGTCCCCCGGAAACGGTCGGCGAAGAACGCGTAGTAGAGCGCGTCGCCTTTCCGAACGAGGTGGGCTTCGGGACGGTCGAAGCCGATGTCGTACGCGTCCCCGAGGTACTCGCCCTCGGAGAGCCGCTTCTCGTCGTAGAGCTTGACCCAGAACGCCCACTTTTCCTCGCGCGCGCGCGTCAGCAGGAGCTTCTTGTCCTTCTTGCCGGGAGCGCCGGGCCAGGCGAAGTTGGTGCCGACGACGCCCCCGACCCCGACCGTCGAGGCGAAGTCCTCGCTGCCCGTGCTCAACTCGACGTGGTCGCCGAAGTAGGCGATCGAATCTCCCGTCAGCGCCTTCAGCGTCTTGCCCTTGAGCCGCACCTGCCACGAGCTCTCCGGATCGGAGGCCACCGTCATGTTGAGGTAGGGCAGCGTGAAAAACGAATAGGCCGTGCCGCACGGACAGATCTCGACCAGAGCGCCGGGACGGGTCGTCTGCGCTTGCTCCCAGATCGCGCGGAAGAATGCGGGCACGCCCTCCGGCGAGTCCTCCGGCGAGGCGTGTCCATGAGAGGGGTTGAAACAGGGCGGCGCGCCGTTCAAGTGCTGGCCGTCGATCTTGAGGCCGTCGAATCCCCACTCGCCGAGCGCCCGCCGGACGAAGGCCCGGGCGTCCTCGCGCACGTCCGCGAGCGCCGGACAGAGATAGAAGGCATCCCACCAGCTGATCTTGCGCGTCGATCCGTCCCGATTGCGGAGCAGCCAGTCGGGATGTTCCTTCTCGAGGCGTGAGCCCGGATCGGCGCTGAGAGGACTCCACCAGAGCTGCGCTTTGAAGCCCGCGGCATGCACGCGATCGACGAACTCCTTCATGTCCGCATCGCCTCGGGGGAACTTCGCCTGCGTCGGGCTCCAGTCTCCTTCGGCCACCTGCCAGCCGTCGTCGAGCGTGACCCAACCGAAACCGAGCTTCCGAACGACCGGCAGCGTCGCGAGGATCTGCTCCGTCGTGAATTCGCGTCCGTAGCCCCAGGCACACCAGATCGGTTCGAAGGCGCTCGGCGGAGCCGTCGCCACGCGCACGCCCTGCTTGAGCATCATCTTGCGGTACGTCACGAGCGTCCGGAAGTGGTCGCCCCGGTGGACCGACGCGAACGTTCGAAGCGTCGTCAGCTTTTCTCCCGGCGCCAAAGCACGGCCGACCGCGGCCATCACGCCGACGGTCGCCTGCCCGCGTGTCGGACGGGCCACCGGAAGAGAAACGCTCTTCGGCACGAGCTCCAAGTGGCCGACCGCGAGCCCGACGTCGCGCCGCCAGACGTCGACAACGGGCGTGCCGCCTCCGTAGTCGTCGGCGTTCATTCCCTGGAAGTTCGCCTGTCGAAAACCCTTCGGAAGCGTCAGTACCCAGTCCGGACGCTTCTCGTAGGAACCGCTCTGGTAGGACCAGAACGCGGGCTCGCGCTCTCCCGCGGTGGCGATCGCGTACCGGTTCTGGATCCACGCCGCGATCACCACGGGCTGAGCTCCCTTGTTGGTGTAGACCGTCTGCATCACCGCGACCTGGGGCCAGTCGTCGTAGAAGACGACCTCCACGGTCTTCTCGAGGTCCGCCTCGCGGCCCACGATCCGGTGGCGGCGGCCGCTCCCGAAAGCATCCGAGAAGGCCTCCTCGGTGTGATCCACGAAGGCGAAGTCGGTCCTCTCGCCCCGGGGCGTCTGCACCGTCTCGGACGCGGAGAGCGGGCCGACCTCGACACGGCTTCCGTCGAAGATCGCGACGACACGGCAGTGCAGCCGGTCGTCGAACTCGAGCTCGACGCCCCGACCCTGGAGCGTGACCGCGGCCGCCGCGGCCGGCAGAAGAAGGCTTCCGAGCAGCGCGGCCGCGGCCAGTCCGGGCCGCAACGGTCTCAGAAGTAGAGCCGCAGGCCCCACTGGATCTCCCGCATCGGTCCCGCCAGCCCCGTGATCGTTCCGCCGGAATCGCTGTCGATGAAGGGATCCGGCTGGGCGAAGTTGGCGCGGTTGGCGACGTTGAAGACTTCGATGCGGAACTCGAGCGACAGGTCGCGTCCGAGGGCGAATCGCTTGGCGAGATAGAGGTCCACGTCGAGAAAGTCGGGGCCGGTCAGGCTGTTGCGCTCGGCGTTTCCGAACGTGTAGTCCGCCGGGACGGCGTAGGCGGCCGTGTTGAACCAGTGATCCGGGGAGGGGTGGTCCACGTGGGGATCGCCCACCAGGTCCGGGCGAATGGAGCCGAAGGTCCCGGTGTTGGACGGGTCGGTGCCGATCAGAGGCGTGAACGGGAATCCCGATCCGTAGGTGATGATGCCGCCGAACTGCCAGCCCCCGAAGAGAGTGTCCGTGATGCCGGGGGAACTCATGTAGGGCCGGCCCTGGCCAAACGGCAGGTCGTAAGTGAAGCTCCCCGATACCTTGTGCCTCTGGTCGCCGTCGGACCGCCCGTAGTCGGAGGCGACGTTGAGACTGTTCTGCGGCCACGGCGAAGCGAGGCCGATCTCGCCCTGGTCGCTCTTCGCGACGCCGTAGGTGTACGAGGCCAGGAACCAGAGTCCCAGGCTCAGCCGCTTGCTCACCTTGAGCTGAAAGCCGTTGTACTGGGACCTTCCGCTATTCTCGATCGAGGCGAAGTTCCCGTATTGCGCATAGGGGCGTCGTTCCTGGACATCGCCCGGGCCCGGCGTGGGCTGATTGCGATCGCGGAGGACTTGCAGATGTAGGCCACGCGTTCCGACGTAGGCCACCTCGATGGCCATGTCGCACGGCAGAGTATGCTGCACGGCCAGGTTCCACTGCTCGTAGTAGGGACTCTTGAAGTTCTGGTCCACGGTGATCAGCAGCGGAAACTCGGCGTCGGCGGGGTTGACCGAGGGGAAGCCCTGGCTGACAAGGGCCGCCGGCGTGACGCCGAAGTCGCTGAAGCGGCTGATCGAGAAGAAGAACGGCGGATTGAATCCGAGCTGGAACGCGGTTCGCGGCTCCTGATTGTTGTAGAACATGCCCCAGCCTCCGCGAACGACCCACGTGCCGGTTCCCCCCGGCGTCCAGGCGAACCCGATGCGAGGCGCGACGTTGTTCTCCTGGACGTTGATCAGCCCGCGCGAGTTGCCGTTCTGGTTCGCCACCTCGATCTGGCCCGTCGCGAAATCGAAGTTGCTCTGGCGGTCTTGCGACTCCTTCGTGGCCGAGGTGTACTCGTAGCGCAGGCCGACGTTCACCGTCAGGTTGTTGGTGATCCGCCAATCGTCCTGAACGAACGCGGCGTAGTACCAGGTGGTGTTCTTCACGTCGGTGATGTTCTGGATGTCCGTCTGTGAGGCGTACCCCAGGAACGCGTCCCCCAGCGGGTCTCCCGTGAATTCGCCGCTGAATCGGAAAGCGCCGCGGGGCTGAGGGATCTGGAACAGGTTGAACTTGGACTGTCGGACCATGGCTCCGCCGCGGACGTTGTGGTTCCCGACGAGGTATGTGACCGTGTCGGAGAACTGGAGCTCTTGGGACAGCGTGTAGGTCGGGTTGAATTCCGGATCGCCGATGAAGTTGTACTGATCGGGCGCGAAGACGGTCAGCCCGTTGACCCGCGGGTCCAACGGGACCCCGGGAACCTGCAGGTCCTGCGGCGGGATGAAGGTGCCTCCGATGGGGACGCCGACGCTCGTGTTCAGCCGGTTGAATCCTGCGCGGAACTCGTTGAAAGTGCGGGCCGTCAGGGTCTTCGAGTAGCCGACGGCCGCGCCCCAGGTCTCGCGGCTCGTGTCGCCCGTGCCGTAGTCGCCGCCGCCGGCGATGCCGGGCAACGGAGCCGGAATGACGCGGTCCTGGTTGATGTAGGAGCCGCGTCCGAAGACCTGGTCGCTGTCGGTGATGTTGTCGTCGAAGCGCAGGTCTCCCTGGTAAGTGTTCGTCTTCACCGTGGGGGAGACGACGTAGTTGTTGCGCAGTCCCTCGCGATTCGGGCTCGGGTAGAGATTGATGAAGTTCCGAGCGAGGGGATCCATCCGATTTACGGGGATCACGTTGCCTTGGAACGGCTGGCCGGTCTGCGGATCGATGATGACGGGATTGCCCTCTTCGGAGAAGTCGCCGTTGCGCATCCGGTCCGTAGGGACCGAAAGAGTCAGCGTATCCGAGCGCGTCTGGTTCGTTCCCTGGAAGTCGGCGAAGAAGAAGGCCTTTCCCTGGCTGATTGGTCCGCCGATCGTTCCGCCGTACTGGTAATAGTGAAACGGCGGCTTCGGCTCGTTCGGATCCGCGAAGAAGTCCCGGGAATCCAGCGCGCCTTCGTGCCCGAACAGGAAGACCGTGCCTTTGGTGTCGTTAGTTCCCGCTTTGATCGTCATGTTGATGACGGCGCCGCCGCTGCGGCCGAATTCCGCGGAGTAGTTCGAGGTCTGCGCCTTGAACTCCTGGATCGCGTCGAGGTTGGGATCGATGATCGGGTGGCCGGGACTGTCGTTATTGTTGTTGTCCACGCCGTCGAGCAGGTAGTTCACGGAGGAGGCCCGCATGCCATTGACGATGAGCGTGTCTTCCTCGCCCTGGTTCCCGTTGCCGCCGCCGTTGACCTGGAATGCGCCCGGCGCGAGGGCGGCGAGCGGTATGAAGCTGCGGCCGCTGACGGGCAACTCCTCGATCTGCTTGGTCTCGATGACCTGACCGAGCGAGCCCTCCTGTGTCTGCAGAATCGGCGCTTCGGTGGTGACGACGACCGCCTCGGCGGCGCCTCCGACCTCGAGTGTGAAGTTGATCTTGAGCCGATCCTGGATCCGCACGTCGACGTTCTCTCGGGTGGCGGGGCCAAACCCCTGGAGGGTCACCGCCACGTTGTAGGTTCCAATCGCAAGGCCGACAGCCTCGTAGTTGCCGCGGCTGTCGGTGGTCGTTCGGGTTGCGATGCCGGTCTGCTTATGGGTCAGCGTCACCGTCGCCCCCGGCAGGACGGCGCCACTCGGGTCTCGCACCGTGCCCAGGATCGCCCCGGTATCAACCTGCGCGAACGAGGGGGCCGCCGCCAAGCCGAGCACGATGAGCCAGATTGAGATCCGTCGCGAGCCCTTCATGGCCTCTCCTTCCAACCCCCCGGGATGCCCCGGGAACTGCGTGCGCGGCGTCGGGCCAGAGGCGAGCCCGCGGTGGAATCGGCCCCCGACGGCTCTCGCCAGGGAAGCCCTTCGTGCGACACGAGCTAAAAGAACAAAAGCAAACGAAAGTACCCGTAATCATATGCACGTCGACGCTCCTGTCAAGCAGGACCCGACTCGGGCAGTCGTTCGAACGGCTGAACGGCTAGTCCCGCGGGACAGGACCCGGAGTCGGCCGCGGGCGCGGGCTCGTGAGGACGATCGGCTGTCTCGGGGCTTGGCCGGCGCCGCCAATCACGTACGCCTCGTTCACTCCGGTCGTTCCGAGTCCCTGCAGGGTCGAGCCACCGGGGAGGTAGATGACGTTGCCCAGCACGGCGGCGTAGATGCCGTGCCGGGCCGTTTTCATCGGCGGCAGGCGGTGCCATTCGTCGTGGACCGGGTCGTAGGCTTCGACCTCGTGGAAGATGCCGTTGGGATCGGCCGCATTGCCTTCTCCGCCGAAGACGTACAGGCAGTCCCCCACGACGGCGCCCGCGATTCCTGAGCGGCCGGTCGGCATCGGCGCTCGTGGCGTCCACGTGTTCGACTCCGGATCGAAGGCCTCGACGCAGGATTGATTGCCGGGCCGGCCGCCCGCGACATAGAGCCTGCCGCCGATCAGGCCACCGGCCGTATGGTTGCGGGCGCAATGCATCGGCGCGAGCGTGGTCCAGCGGTCGGTCGCGGGGTCGTAGGATTCGAGCTCGTTGCCGACCATTCCGCCGCCCGCGCCGCCGGCGACGTAGATCCGGCCGTCGATGACGGCGGCGGCCGGCGTTCCGCCGTGGGCGAATGCGGAGGAAGCCACCTCGGTCCAGGTGTCGGCGGAAGGATCGTAGGCGAAAACACGGTTGCTGCTGCCGCCTCCGACGTAGAGGCGCCCGCCGAGGGCAACGGCCCACGGATGGTCGGTGACGGTCGGGAAGTCGGCGCCGAGCAACCATGCGTCGGCCGCAGGGTCGTAGATCTCGTTGGCGTTTCCCCGCCCTCCGAGCCCTCCCACGGCATAGACCTTTCCCTCGAGCTGTGCGGCCGCGAGCTCCTGGCGCGGCTCGTTCATCGGAGAGAGGGTCGCCCACGTCCCGACCGGACACTGGGCGAGGGCGGCCCCGGCGTCGAGAGCCATGGCCGCGAAAACCAGATGGGGCGCGAGAGATCGGGATCGGGTCATCGGCGTCCGGGCTCCGGTCCGAAGGATAGTCCGAACTCTTTCTTGCCGGCTCCGTAAGAGGGATGTAGAGTCCTATTGGAATCCAATAGGAGGCGGTCGGGGAGGAGGCCCGATGAGACGGACACGAGCTTTCCTCGCGAGGCTGGGCGGACTCTTCGGCAGGGCCCGCCGAGAGAACGCGCTCGCGGAGGAGCTCGAGAGCCACCTCCAGCTCCAGATCGCGGACAACCTCCGCGCGGGAATGAGCCCGGACGAGGCGCGGAGAGAGGCGCTGCTGAAGTCGGGCGGCATCGAGGCGGCGAAGGAGGCCTATCGCGACCGCGCGAGCCTGCCCATCGTCGAGACGACGCTCCAGGACCTTCGCTATGCCGGCCGGATGCTGCGCCGCTCGCTGGCCTTCACGGCCGTCGCCGTCGGGACGCTGGGCCTCGCGATCGGGGCGACGACGGCGATCTTCAGCGCCGTCAACCCGATCCTGTTCGAGTCGCTGCCGTATTCGCACCCCGATCGGATCATGGCGATCTGGGAGGTTCGAAGCGACGGCGTGCGCAACGACACGACGTTCGGCATGTATCAGGGCCTGCTGGAACGCAACAGGTCGCTCGAAGCGCTCGCCGTCGTCAAGCCCTGGCAACCGACGTTGACCGGCTCCGACAAGCCGGAACCTATGCACGGGCACCGTGTCAGCTGGGGTTTTTTCCGAGTGCTTGGTGTGTCTCCGTCTCTGGGCCGGGACTTCTCGTCCGCGGACGACCGCCTGCAAAGCCCGGGCGTCGTCGTTCTCAGCGACCGTCTCTGGCGCCGGCGATTCGGCGCCGACCCCACGATCCTCGGGCGAGAGGTCACGCTCGAAGAGGATTCCTCCGAATTTTCCGGCAGCAGCCGCTACACCGTGATCGGCGTGATGCCCCGGTCGTTCCAGGACGTTCTCGCTCCCTCGGCCGAGCTCTGGGCTCCTCTCCAGTACGATCTGTCCACGGGCAGGGCCTGGGGCCATCACCTCCGCATGGTGGGCCGGCTCCGTCCCGGCGTCGGCGCCGACCGCGCGACCGCGGAGCTAGAAACCCTGGGACGCTCGGTGCTCGCGGAATGGCATCCCGATTCCTACGGGAGCGACGCGAAGTTCGCGCTCGTTTCGCTGCAGGCCGACGTCACGCGGGGCGTGCGGCCGGCGCTGCTGGCGGTTCTGGGAGCGGTTCTCCTGGTCCTCGTCATCGCGTGCGTGAACGTGGCGAACCTGCTTCTGGCTCGCGGCGCTCGCCGGCGAGGAGAATTCGGGCTGCGCGCCGCGATCGGAGCCGGGCGCGGGCGACTCGTGCAACAGTTGCTGACCGAGAGCCTTCTTCTCTCAGCGGCGGGCGGTGCCGTTGGGATCGCCGTCGCGAACCTGGGTGTGCGCGCCCTGCTGGCATTGAGCCCGCCCGAGCTGCCGCGTGCAGAATCAATCGGCCTCGATGGCAACGTCTTTCTTTTCGCGTTCGCCGTGACGGCGCTGGTCGGCGTGGGTTTCGGTCTGGCGCCGGCGCTCCAGGCCGCTCGCAGCGAGCCTCTGGGGGATCTCGCTATCGGCGCTCGGAGCCTCGCCGCCGGCCACCGGCGCGTGCGCGCCGCCCTCGTCGTCGCGGAGGTCTCCCTCGCTCTCGTCCTGTCGGTGTGCTGCGGGTTGCTCCTCCGAAGCCTGGGCCGGCTCTTCGCGGTTCCACCGGGATTCGAACCGGCGCGCGTGCTCACGATGCAGGTGACCGAGGTGGGACGCCGCTACGACGACGACGCGGCCCGGCTTCATTTCTTCGCGGACGCGCTCGAGGCGGTCCGCCGGATCCCCGGCGTGGCATCGGCCGCGTTCGTCAGTCAGCTGCCGCTGAGCGGCGATTCCGACGTCTACGGAGTGTCCCTCGAGCGCGACCAGAGCTCCCGGGCGATGGACGAGGCGTTCCGCTATGCCGTCACGCCCGGGTTCCTGGAGACCATGGGCATCCCGGTCGTGAGTGGGCGCTCACTCGACGAACGCGACCGTAGGGGCGCGCCCCGAGCCGTGCTGATCAGCGAATCCTTCGCGAAGCGCAAGTTCCCCGGCCAGGATCCGATCGGCCAGAGGATCCACGTCGGCCCTCCCGACGACTGGTACACGATCGTCGGCGTCGCCGGGGACGTCAAGCAGATTTCTCTCGCGCTGACCCAGCCGGACGCCGTCTACCTCGCATCGACGCAGTGGCCCTGGGGGGACACGAAAATGTCGCTCGTGGTCCGGTCGCGCGGCGACGCGGCGGCGCTCGCTCCGGCGATTCGAAGAGCCATATGGTCGGTGGACAAGGACCAGCCGATCGTCCGGGTCGCGACGATGGACGAGCTCGTCACTGCCTCGGCCGCGGAACGGCGCTTCGCATTGATTCTGTTCGAGGCGTTCGGGGCGCTGGCGCTGATGCTCGCAGCCGCCGGGATCTACGGGATCCTCGCCGGCACGGTCGCCGAGCGCACTCGGGAGATTGGCATCCGCGCCGCTCTGGGAGCGACGCGCAAGGCGATCGTCGGGCTGGTGCTCGGACAGGGAATGCGACTGACGGTTTTGGGCGTCGCGATCGGGCTCGTCGGCGCCGCGGCCGCCAGCGAGGCCATCGCGTCGATGCTCTTCGGTGTGTCGAGGCTCGACCCCCGTCACCTATCTCGGCGTGGTGGCGCTGCTCTTCGCCGTCGCGGCGGCGGCCTGCGGAGTCCCGGCCCTTCGCGCGGCGCGCGTCGATCCTGCCCGGACGCTGCGATCCGAGTAGCGCCGGCGCGAGAGCCGGCGCCCGGCGTGGTACCCTTGAGTCAAAGGAATCCGACAATGAAACGACACGCCGGCATCGTGGTCGCCCTGATGCTTCTCGGTACCGCTGTGCACGGCCAGCAGCCGTCCGCGCAGCAGCCTCAGGCCTCGAAGGCCCAGGCGCAGCCGGCCCAGACCCAGCAACCGTTGCTCGAGATCTACCAGATCGATCTGGTCCCGACGGGGACGGGATTTGCTCTGGCCAAGCCCGTTCTCGAGGGAGACGTCTACGTGCTGACCGTTTTTCCGGACCGCGCTACCGTGCGCGTGCCCAAGGACCGGATCAAGGCGATCACGCTCCGAACCAAGGAGATGAACGCATACTCGATGTACCAGATCGATCTGCTGCCCAGCGGAAAGATGTACGCGAAGGAAGCGCCCACGCTCAAGGGATCGACGTACACCTTCCGCACCTGGCGCGACAACACCCTCATCAGCATGCGCAAGTCGGACGTCAAAACCGTCACGAAGCTGACAGGGCTCGCGGCCTTCAAGGCCCAGCAGGAGGAGCGGGGGGCGAAGCTGACCGCGAACCTGCCCATGCAGGGAGGTGGCACCGTCGACTACATCAGCCCCGAGCCCGCGCCTCCCGCACCCGGCCAGGCCCAGGCCCCGCCTCCCTCGGGCGGGACCTACTGGATCTACGACGGCGTTCCCGGAATCACCGATGCGTACGCACCGCCCAACGCCACGGTCGCGTACCCGGGTGACGTTCCCAAGGCGGCCGAACCTCAGTCACCGCCTCACCGCTGATCTACGCCGCGCGACCGGACTTCGTCCTCGCCGCGATCGCCTCCGCGACGTGCTGCGCGTCGCGATAGACTGCGGCCCCCATGTCGTTCTGGAGGAAGCCGGCGGAGGCGCGCAAACCGCCGATTCCCCCGGACCACCTCCTTCTGGGCGTCGGTCCCGGCGACTACTGCAAGGTCGGAGAGTACGCGCTCGGAGTGCTCGAGAAGGTCGCCCGTCTGCGCGGCTCCGACCGCATTCTCGACGTCGGCTGCGGGCCCGGCCGCATCGCCTGGCCGCTGGCGGCGAAGCTCGGACGGCGGGCCTCCTACGACGGCCTGGACGTCGTCAAGGCGTACATCGACTGGTGCAACCAGAGCCTGGGCCTGGATCCGGCGCGATTTCGTTTCCACCACGCCGACATCCGCACGACGTTCTACAACCCGAACGGAGCGATCGAGGCCGAGGACTTCGTCTTTCCGTGGAAGGACGGATCGTTCGATCTCGTCATCGCGACGTCGCTGTTCACCCACCTCCTTCCGCGGGGGACCGAGCACTACGCGCGAGAGATCGCCCGCCTGCTCGCGCCGAAGGGGAGACTCTTTGCGACATTCTTCATCCTCGACGAATCCGGGAAGGCCGCCGCCGCGGCCGGACGGACATACCCGACGTTCCTCCACGAGATGGAGCACGGCCGTCTCCACGATCCGGCGATCCCCGAGAGCGCGGTGGCCTTCGAGCCCGAGTGGCTGCTGCCGACACTCGAGTCCGCGGGCCTCGCGATTTCCGCGGTGCACCCGGGCCACTGGAAGGGCCGCCCGGGCTTCGAGTATCAGGACCTCATTCTGGCGACGAAGTCGCGCTGAATCTGACGGCCTTCAGCGGAGCAGGTCGAGCAGCGCCCGGTTGACCTCGTCGGCGTGCGTCCAGGTCAGGCCGTGCGGGCCGTCCTTGACGACGACATAGCGGCTTCCCTCGACGGCGTCGTGGGTGCGTTTCGCCGAAGCATCGAGCGGGACGATCCGGTCGGAGTCTCCGTGCAGGACGAGGGTCGGCACGTCGATTCTCGCGAGGTCCTTGCGGAAGTCCGTCAGCCAGGCGGAAACGCAGTCCAGCGTGGCTTTCGGCGAGGCCATGGCCGCGATGTTCCACGAGAGCCGCACCCACTCGTCGCTGATGCGTTTTCCCTTCAAGACGTCGACGTTGTAGAAGTTCGAGAGAAAACCGGACAGAAAGGCCGGGCGGTCGGCGGCGATGCCTTTCTTGATCCCGTCGAAAACGCCCCCGTCCACGCCCTCCGGGTTGTGGGCGGTCTTGAGCAGAAACGGCGGGATCGCCGCGAGAAACGCGGCCTTGCGGACGCGCTCGGACCCGTGCGTCCCGAGATAGCGGGCAACCTCCCCTCCGCCCATCGAGAAACCCACCAGCGCCGCGTCGCGCAGATCGAGCTTCGTGATCAGGGCGTGCAGATCCGCGGCGAAGGTGTCGTAGTCGTAGCCCGACGTGGGCTTGCTCGAGTCGCCGAAGCCACGGCGGTCGTACGTCACGACCCGGTAACCGGCCTCCAGGAGCGCCGGAAGCTGTTTCTCCCAGGATCGTCCGGAGAGCGGCCAGCCGTGAATCAGGACGACGGGCTTTCCCGAACCGTGATCTTCGTAGTACAGGTCGATGGAGCCCGAGTTTTCCTTTCCGACGGTCACGCAGGGCATGGGGCTTTCCTTTCGGCCGGGACGCGGGTCGGCGCGCGAAGGCTATCGCAGCGCCGGGTCAGCGCACGCGGTCCCTCGCCCCGACGACGCCGCTCGCCTCCGCACAATGCGCGCAGCAGTAGTAGTGGCCGTTGGACTCGATGCCGTGTCCCACGATCTTGCAGTGGCAGTGCTCGCACTTGGGCGACAGGGCGTGGATGGCGCACTCGAAGCTGTCGAACACGTGGACCGCGCCCTGTGCCCGCACCTCGAACGTCATGTCGTAGTCGTTCCCGCACACCTCGCAAGTAGCCATGGGGCGGGGGGTACCCGGGTTCCGTCACCCGTCCCACGACACCGCGTCGTCCGGCCGGCCGGCCAGGAAGAGGTCCAGCTCCTCGAGCGTGAGCGGCGCGGGTGGTGCGCTGCGGGGCATCGCGGCGAGCTGGCGGTGGAACCGGCCGAAGCTGCCGAAGTCCCGCGGG
>JBKOVK010000018.1:0-9034 GCA_046724475.1 Acidobacteriota bacterium
CTACGATCCATCGGTCGCTTTCCGGAATCGGTCGGGGGAAGTGCGGCGCGGCAAGGAAGAGTTGCGCGAGGAGCTCCTCCCCTTCGCAGCCGCGAAGGCGAAGTTCGAGTTCGAAGTGCTGGAGGTCATCCAGACGGGCGACGTCGCGCTCATGCACACGACGTGGCGCATCTCCATGCCCGCGCCGGTCTCCCTGTACGCGCTCGTGGTCGCCCGTCGCCAGTCCGACGGAACTTGGCGCTGGGTGATCGGCGATCCCTATACGATCGGCAGCGAGAGGCCGAGCACGCACCAGGAGTGACGCCCTTCAAGAGACATCCAAACCGCTGAGCCCGGTGTATCCCCTTCTCGGCGAACCACTGATGTTCGCCAGAAGGAGCGATGACCGTGAAACTGAAGGGATTCTTAGTCTGGCTTCTTAATCCTCCCGATTCGGCCCCGAAAGCCACAATCCTGATTCGTCTGATGGCGGGCGGCGTATTCCTCTGGGAAGGAATCCTCAAGTTCGTGTACACAAATCAGGGAGTCGGCCGCTTCACCAAGATCGGAATCCCCGCGCCGCACTTCACTGCGGCATTCGTCGGCGTGCTGGAGATCGTGGGTGGGATCCTGCTGCTCACCGGCTTTCTGACGCGGCTCATCTCCATCCCACTCGCGATCGAGATGCTGGTCGCGATCGCCTCGACGAAGATCGCGTTGTACCTCGGGACGTCTCCCCTGCCACTGCCGCCGTCGCCTCCCCAAGTCGGAATCTGGGCGGTGCTGCACGAGATTCGCTCCGAGTACGCGCAACTTCTGAGCGTCGCGTTTCTGGGAATCGCGGGCCCGGGCTCCTGGTCCCTGGATGCGTTCTTCGCCGGTAAGCGTCGCCTCTCGGCCATTCGCGAGGTGACCTACAAAAGCGATTCGGCTGCCAGCTTCAGGAACCTCGCCTGACGACGCACTTCACGCGAACCCGGAGATGCACATAGGATCCGGCCGACGGGTTCATGCGAAGTGAAAGGAGATCGCCATGAAGCCCTCGATCCTTTATCGCATTGCGTCGGTGCTGCTCGTGCTGTTCACCATCGGGCACACGGTGGGCTTTCAGCAAACGGCGGGAATGATCGGAGCCGACACGGTGGTCGGGCTGATGCACTCGGTTCGTTTTCCGGTTCAGGGCTTCCAGCGGACCTACTGGGACTTCTACGTGGGGTTTGGCCTGTTCGTGACTGTGTTCCTGTTGTTCTCGGCGGCTCTCTGCTGGGGGCTCGCGACGGCAAGTCCCGACGTTCTGGCGCGAATGCCCGCCGCGACCTGGGGACTGGCAATCTGCTTCGCGGCAGTGACCATTCTGTCCTGGGCCTATTTCTTCCTCGCCCCCGGCATCTTCACGACCCTGATCACAGCTTGCCTGGTGACCGCGGCTCTACGCGCCGGAAAAGGCGGATCGGAAGGACGCGTCTGAAGCGTCTACCGGAGCCTGTGGATCACTCCCAAGCGGGCGCGGGACGGCCGTCCAGGATCCAGACGATGTAATCGGTGACCGGCATGGCCCCGCCGAGCTCGCGCAATCGCGTGGCGTTCTGCGCGCGGTGGTGCTCGCTGTGCATCACGACCTGTTGCATCGTCTCGAGGCGCCGCACCGGTCTCTGCGGATCCGCGAACCAGGGCACCCGGAGAGTTTCCTCGAGCTGTGCGGGAGCGACGCTCGCCAGATAGCCGGCGAGATCCCGGTAATAGTCTCGGACGTAGGTCCGCAGCGCTTCCATCGAGGCGAAATCAGTCAGAAGCGGCGGCTTCTTCGGCGAGCCTTTCCAGACGTCGAGGAAGGACCGCTGAACCGAATGAAGGTGATGGAGCCGCTTTCTCACGGCGTCGTCCTCCATCGCCCCCGGATGCCCGGCGAGCGACCGCCAGTGAACCGAGTCCGCCCATTCCTGATGCGCAAAGAGATCTCGCAGCTGCTCGTGCATCGCGGCGAGCATCATACGGCTTCGCCGGTCGACCGCTTCCCGCGACGTGGCTCGATCTCACGATCGCCGGCCGTTACCGAGGAACGGCGTGCAGGATCTCCTCCATATGACGGTCGGCTGCGGCGGCGGCCTCCTCCGGACTGCGGCCATTCTGACGCGCGCCCAGGTAAGGCGCGTACCAGTTCCACCAGTCGTGTTTGGGGTGCGTCTTCTCGTAGGGGTCGTGGTGCTCCGCCGTTTCGTGGAGGAGCTCCGCGAGAGTGTCGACGTCGATGGCTCGGCCCGGCGCCGATTTCCACTCGCGACCAGGGAGACGCGTCTTGAGCTCCTGAACCAGCCACCGGTTTCCGTCGGGATCCTCGAACGAGACGAAGGAGTAGTAGGAACGCCCCTCAGGATCGCGCCCGGCGACGCGTGGATTCTTCACGGAATTGTTGAAGGGGCCGGCGGCGTAGTGGAATACCTCGCTGACGCCGACACCGCGAGCGAGCAACTCGTTGCGGGCGGCGTCGATGTCGTCCACGGCGAGGACCAGACTGTCCGCCGAGCCGGGCTTGGCCGACGTAACTCCCTTTCCGAAGATGATCGAGGCTTCCGAGTTGTGTGGCGTCATCTGGATGCCTCGGAAGCCGTCGCCGACCACGAAGTCGCCGTCCATCCGCCAGCCGAGCTTCTCGTAGAACGCCTTCGCACGATCGACGTCGGAGACGCCGAGAATTACGACTTCGAGCTTCATGTCGACCGGTTCGGCTATTGCGGCTTTTCTGGTTTCCATAGACCCCTCCTATATTTCCAAAGCCAGCTTATCCCTCGATGATCTGATCAGGGTGCGTATCGGGTAAAGACGAAGTCGCGAGCCTTGATGGGCTCGTGGCAGGGATAGCAGGTCGCCATCTTTTTCGCGTCGGCCGGCTTTTCGTCCGGGCCGAATTGCGCGTATCCCCAGCCGCCCGTCGCAGCGTACTTCTTGGAGTCCTTGACCATGAACTGGAGGTACCACTCGGGAGGGTCCCCGGCGACGAAGGATTGATCGCGGCCGAAGATCTTGTTGTTTTCCTCCGACGGGACGTACTTCCAGGCGATCCTGGCGATGATCGCGCCGTCCGGGAACGGAAGCGTCTTCTCCCGGTAGGCCTTGATCGCGATGTCGTTTCCCAGAATGGCGCGGATGTCGTTGAGATTCCCCGCTTCGTGGGCCACGGAGACCAGCTTCCAGTCGCGGTATCCGGCGGGAATCTGGGTCACGTAGATCTCTTGATCGGCGTGTCCGGTTCCGGGGTTCAGGTAGGCAATAGCGCCGGCCGCGAATGCAGCCCCTAATAGCAACAAAGTGGTCCGTCTCATATGCGGCTCTCCTCTCCCCAGGCTTAGCGGAGGGATCGGAATGCGGCGCGAACATCGGCTACGAGCAGGGCCGGCTGCTCCCACGCCGCGAAGTGTCCGCCCTTCTCGTGCTTCTTGAAAAAGATGAGCTTGGGATACGCCCGCTCGGCCCAGCTCTGCGTCGGCGCGTCGATGTCGTCCGGAAATGAGCTCACGGCCGCTGGAATGGGCACGTTCTTCGGCGCGAAAAATGCCAGCTTGTTCTCCCAATACAGGCGCGCCGAAGAGACGGCAGTGTTCGTCAGCCAGTAAAGCGTGATGTTGTCGAGGATGTCGTCTCGCGTGAGGCCCTCGCTCCGCCCATCGAAGACGCGCGCGATGAGCTCGTAGCTCCAGATGTCGTGGTCGATGATCCAGGCGGCCAGACCGACGGGCGAATCCGCGATCCCGTACAAGGTCTGTGGACGGTTGCCCATCTCCAGCGCGTAGCCCAGGCCGTGCTTGTAGAAAAAGGCGAGATGATCAAATGCGTGTTTTTCCTCGGCGGAGAGGCCGGACGGCTCCGGCGCACCGGTAAACGCCGCCTTGTCGATATCCGGGGGGACCGCCCCCGCCATGTTGGTGTGGATGCCGGCCAGTTCCGGAGGTGCCTGGACTCCCATCTGATCGGTGATGACCGCTCCCCAGTCGCCACCCTGCGCCACGAACTTCGTGTACCCGAGGCGCTTCATCAACGCGATCCAGGCGCGCGCGATGCGGACAGGATCCCAGCCGGTCGCGGTGGGCTTGCCGGAAAAGCCATAGCCCGGCATCGACGGAATCACCAGATGGAAGGCGTCCGCGGCAGCCGCGTCGTTCGCGGTGGGATTGGTCAGCGGATCGACGATCTTCAGCTGTTCGATGACCGAGCCGGGCCACCCGTGCGTGACGATGAGCGGCAACGCATTCTCATGTTTCGACCGAACGTGGATGAAATGAATGTCCAGCCCGTCGATCTCCGTGATGAACTGCGGCAGGGCGTTCAGCCGGGCTTCGACCTTGCGCCAGTCGTAGTCGGTTGCCCAATAGCGCGCGAGTGCCTGGATCGTCGCGAGCTGCACGCCTTGCGTGTCGTCGCCGACGGTTTCCTTCTCCGGCCATCGAGTGGCCGCAATCCGGCGGCGGAGCTCGATCAAATCGGCGTCGGAGGCTTCGAAGCGAAACGGGCGGATCGCGGCGGTCGTCTTGCGAAGTGAGGTTTGGGGCTTTGCGCTCTCGACTTGGTCCATGCTCGTCTCCTTTCGCTCGTGGTGTCACCACACTCTGAACCGCCGGGATCTCACACGAGCAAGTTCTCGATCTTCACCGGCAGCTCCCGCACACGGACTCCCGTCGCGTGGTGAACCGCCGCCGTAACGGCCGCCGCCACGCCGGCTGTGCCGATCTCGCCGATCCCGCGCGCCCCGAGCGGATTGAGCTGCACGTCGGGATATTCGAGGAAGTGCACTTCGATCGGCGGCACGTCGGCGTTCACCGGCACGATGTAGTCCGCAAGGCTGGCGTTGATCGGCGCGCCGTTCTGCGGGTCGTACGTCGTGTGCTCGAACAGGGCCATCCCGATCCCAAACACGACGCCCCCTTCGATCTGATTGCGCCCCGCGAGGGGATTGATGATCCGGCCTGCATCGATGACGGTCACGACCCGGCTGACGCGCAAACGGGCCATCTCGGGCTGCCAGGTGACCTCGACGAAGTGACAGCCGAACGAGTGCGACGAGAACTTGGGGTTCGGATTGCCGAATGTCGATTCGGCTTTGCCGCTGCCTGTCACGACGTGGAGGTTCGCGCGCCGGAGCACATCCGAGAATGGCATCCCGCTCCCGGAGCCGTTCGTCTTCACGAAGACCCGCCCTCCTTCGAAGGCCAGCTCGTCGGGCTTGCGTTTTTCGAACGACGAGCCGGCCGTCGTCGTCGCGACCGACAGGAGGGCTGCGATGGCCTGGTCCGCCGCGTCGAAGACCGCCGGGATCACCGATGCGGTCGCCATCGACCCGCCCGAAGTCGGACCTTCGGGAAGGGACGTGTCGCCGAGCGCCACTTCGACTTTCTCGAGCGGCACACCAGTCTTCTCGGCGCCGAGTTGCGCGAGGATCGTGTACGTGCCCGTGCCGATGTCCTGCGTGCCGCACGCGACGCGCGTCGTGCCGTCGTCCCGCAGCTGCACGGTGGCTGTGGCTGGAAATCGCGCCGCGATCCACGAACATCCCGCCATTCCCCAGCCGAGCGTCATACCGTCGCGCTTCATCGAGCCGACGTGGGGATTGCGCTTCGACCAGCCGAACTTTTCCGCGCCGAGCTCGAAGCATTCGAGCAGATGTCGTGACGAGAACGGGAGGTTCAGCGACTCGTCGATCTTCGGTTCGTTGATCTTGCGGAGCTGAACCGGATCGATCGTGAGCTGATCGGCCAGCTCGTTCATCGCCGACTCGGTCGCAAAGAGCCCGGGCACGGCGCCGGGCCCGCGCATGTCGGAGGGTGTGCCGATGTTGCGCTTGGCGCGCCCGAATCTCACGCGGAGATTCGGCACGCTGTAATGAAACGCGGTCGCCTCACCGCAGTTCTCGTGATAGTTGTCGAGCATCGACCTTTCGTAAACGTAGTCGTGCACCAACGAAACGAGCTTTCCGTCCTTCGTGGCGCCCAGTCGCACACGCTGCTGAGTGCGGGCGCGATGGCCGGCGGCCTGGAACGTCATCTTGCGACTGAGCACGAGCTTCACCGGCTTACCCAACTGCCGCGCCGCGGCCACGGCGAGCGGACAGTGCGTCCACGGCCAGAGCTTGCTCCCGAAACCGGAGCCGACGAACCTGGTGACGATGCGGACGTTTTCCTCGGGCAGGCCGAACATCTGTGCGAGAACGCCCCGCATGTTGAAGATCCCCTGGGATTCCTCGTAGATCGTCAACATCGGGCCGTCCCACATCGCGGTCGCCCCCTGCAGCTCGATCGGGTTGTGCGTCTCGGAAGGCGTGACATAGGTCTCATCGAGCTTGACTGCGGCGCTTGCGAAGGCGGCGTCGGGATCGCCGCGCTCGCTTTGTAGGCGATGCTCCGGGCCATAGGCCGTCTCGACCGTATCCGGGTCGTCGTCGGCTTTCAGGTCGGTCTCGACGTTCGGTTTCTCCCTGTCGTACGTCACGCGAACCGCATCCGCGGCGGCCTTTGCGGTCTCGAACGTGTCGGCCACCGCGAGCGCGACGTACTGGCCGTAGTAGCGAACGACATCATCCTCAAACGGCGGACGCCGCTCGATGCAGACGCCGGTGAACCCTGGCCCCGGAGCGGATCTCGAGATCTTTCCGATGTTTCCGCGGTGAAAAATCGCGCGAACGCCCGGCATCTTCTCCGCCGCCGCCGTGTCGAGCCGGACCACTCGCCCGCTGGCGATCGTCGCTTCGACCGGGACGGCATAGAGCTGACCCGGGAAGTGGAAGTCGGAGGCGTACTGCGCTCTGCCGCTGACCTTCAACGGGCCGTCCACGCGCGGTGTGGCGCGACCGATCGGTGACGTCGCCGGGGTCCCCTGTGCTGTGGGCATGGTCGGTCCTCTCAGCTCATCCGCTCGCGGCGGCGGTCTGCAGGGCATGCGCGAGACACCGCTTCGCCAACTCGATCTTGAAACCGTTCTCGCTCTGCGGTTTGGCGCCGTTCATGGCGGCTTCCGCCGCCTTCCGAAAGCTCGCCCCCTCCGCGGTTTGTCCGACGAGCGCCGCCTCAGCCTCCGGAGATCGCCACGGCTTCGTCCCCACACCGCCGAGGGCGATGCGCGCCCGGGTCACTTTTCCGCCCATGACCGTCAACACGACCGCGGCCGAAGCCAGCGCGAATTCGTACGAAGCCCGGTCGCGCAGCTTCAGGTAGACCTGCTTGCTTCCGGCGACGGGCGGAGGAAGCGTGACGTGCGTGATGAGATCTCCCGACTCGAGCACGGTTTCGCGGTTGGGCGTGTTGCCGGGCAGAAGATGAAAGTCGCTGAAGGCGATCGCCCGCTTGCCCTTGGGTCCCTGCACGTGAACCGTAGCCTCGAGCGCCGCCATCGCCACGCACATGTCCGAGGGGTTGGTCGCGATGCACTGGTCGCTCGTGCCGAGGACCGCGAGCATGCGGTTGCTGCCGGTGATGGCGGAACAACCGGTTCCCGGCTCGCGTTTGTTGCACGGCATCGCAGTGTCGCGGAAGTACACGCATCGCGTTCGCTGGAGCAGATTGCCGGCGGTGGTCGCCATGTTGCGGATCTGAGCCGATGCGCCCGCGAGAATCGCCTGCGACAGGACGGGATAGTCTCGTTGAACGGCCGGATAGTGGGCGAGATCCGAATTCCGGACAGTGGCGCCGATCGCCAGCCCGCCGTCCGCCGTCGCCTCGATCTTGCCGAGAGGCAGGCGATTGATGTCGAGAAGCCGCGACGGCGTCTCGACGTTCAGCTTCATCAGATCGAGCAGAGTCGTCCCGCCCGCGACGAATCGTACGTCCGCGCCCTGCTGCGCCGTCTTCGCCCGCGAGGCCATCGCGATCGCCGCCTGGGAATCCGGGGGCCGAACGAACTTGAAGGTGTGCATGGATCGCTCCCCGTCCGCCTAGCCGTTCTTACGAACCTGCTGGATCGCCCCCACGATGTTGGCGTAGGCGCCGCAGCGGCAGATGTTGCCGCTCATCAGCTCCTTCACCGCTGCATCGTCGGGACCACAGGGTTCCTTCAGCAGCGCGACGGCGGACATGATCTGACCCGAGGTGCAGTAGCCGCACTGGTAGCCGTCATGAGCCAGGAATGCCGCCTGCATCGGATGCAGGGCATCCGGTGCACCCAGCCCCTCGATGGTCGTGATCTCTTCTCCGTCGTGCAGCAGCGCGAGGCTGAGACACGAAAGCACTCGCCGACCGTTGACGTGCACCGTGCAGGCGCCGCATTGCCCGTGGTCGCAGCCCTTCTTCGTCCCAGTGAGAGCCACGGTCTCGCGGAGACAATCGAGGAGGCTGGTGCGGGGGTCGACGCGAAGAGCGTGGGTCTTGCCGTTGATCCGCAAGGTCACGGAAACAGCGCCCTCGATGTTCGGTCCCTCTGGAGCCTCCGGCGAAGACTCTGGCGCGGGTGGCACGCTCGCCGTCACGCGCGCCGCCACGAAGGCGGCAGCCGCGGAGGTTCCGGTGCTGCGAAGAAACGTGCGACGCGTGGGTTTCGACCTCGATGGCGGATCGTCTCGCATGCAGCCTCCGGTCGAGTCTCCGAGCCTATCAGTAACAAGAGAGCGCAAGGTGCCCCGGCCGGCGCCGCGAATCCGCCGGTATCGCCACAGTGTTCCAGTTGCAACGCAACGGCTTTCGAGGTTGGATCGAGACGTGAGTGCGGAACCCCCTCCTCCGGATGCACCGGAGAAGGACGTTTTCCCGATATTGACGGCGGCGCAGATCGAGCGGATCCGACCGCTCGGGAGCGAGCGACCGTTCGCAGCTGGCGAGATTCTGTGGGAGCAGGGCGAAATGAATCGTCCGCTCTTGGTCGTGCTCTCCGGCGAGATCGACGTACTCTCCGACAGCGAGACGCTCGTGGCGATCCATCGTCCCGGCAATTTTTCCGGCGACGTCGACATGATCGCCGACCATCCGGCGGTGACGCGAGCTCGGGCACGCGTTGCGGGGCGCATTCTCGCGGTGCCCGCCGAGCGCGTTCGCGCACTCGTACAGAACGACCCGGAGTTGAGCCAGATCTTTCTGCGGGC
>JBKOVK010000292.1:0-6946 GCA_046724475.1 Acidobacteriota bacterium
CGAGCCGACGGTCGCCCGGATGCTCGCGCGGCCGGACGTGGACTACGTTCTGGTTCGCGACACGCCGGCCGGCTGCTACGACTTCCGCATCGAGCCGGCGTAGCCCGGCGCGTCTACTTCTTCTTCTGCAGAGTCGCGAGCGCGACCAGCACGTCCTCGCTGTGATTCGGCGGTGAGACTTTCATGAACGTCTTCGCGATCTTGCCCTGCGGGTCGATCAGAAACGTATTCCGCGCTGAGAGCTTCGTGCCCTCGTATTCCATGAGGGAGTCGTAGGCTGTTGAGACCTTCGCGTCCGGATCGGAGAGGAGCACGAAGTTCAAGCCTTCCTTCGCGCAGAAGTCCTTGTGGGACTTCTCCGTGTCCACGCTGACGCCGACAATCACGGCGTTGGCCGCCTGGTACTTCGCGAGGTCGCGCTGGAAGTTGTGGGCCTCGAGCGTACAGCCGGTGGTGAAATCCTTCGGATAGAAGTAGAGGACCACCCACTTTCCGCGGAAGTCCTCGAGCTTCGTGGGTTTGCCTTCCTGGTTGGTCAGCGTGAACGCAGGAGCGGGCTGGCCGACTTCCGGGGCCGTGAGCGCGGAGAGCGCCGCCGCGGCCAGCACGGCGGCGGCGAGAACGAGAAGCTTGCGGGACATTCGAACCTCCTTTTGTACGAGACCGATCGCCGGCCGGCGAGAATACACCGGAGGCGTGCGAACCGCACGGCGGTCCATCTTTTGCTTAGACCAACACGGAGACGAGGACGGTATGGCTTTTCGGCTGAAGAAGAACGAGAGCGCCGCCGCCGGCGTCCGGCGGGTCGTCCGGGAAGAGATCGACGAGGCTCTTAAGCTCGTCAAGAAGGGCGCCGCGGATCCCGAGACGGCGGTCCACGAGCTGCGCAAGCACTTCAAGCGGATCCGGGCGGTCCTGCGGCTGGTGCGCGACGAGATCGGCGAGCAAGTCTACGATCGTGAAAACGGAGCGCTCCGCGGCCTGGGGCGCCGCCTGGCCGCCGCGAGGGACGCGTCGATCCGCGCCTCCACCCTCGATCGCCTGCGCGAAGCCTACGAAAAGGACTTCCCCTCCGACGGCGTCGTACCGGTGAAAAAACGGCTGGAGGACCGGCGCGGAGCGGCCCTGCGCCCCCTGCGCCGCAAACCGGCGTTTTCGCCGATCCGCCGGGAGCTGTTGACGCTGCGGCGCCGCATTCCCGCATGGCCGATCCGCAAGCCGGGATTCGACGGCCTCGCGGCGGGGCTTCGGACGATCTATCGCCAGGGCCGCAGGTCCGAGGCCCGCGCCTACGCGTCGCAGATCGACGAGGACTTTCACGAGTGGCGAAAGCGCACCAAGGACCTGCGCTACGGCACCGAGCTGCTCCAGCCGGTCTGGCCCGAGGCGATGAAGGACGTCGAGCAGGCGCTGCACGATCTGACCGACCGGCTCGGCGACGACCACGATTTCGCCGAGCTGAAGAAAACGCTGACCGGCTCGACGAAGCTCGTCTCGGGAGCCCACGGCATCGGGACCGTACTGGAGCTGATCGACCGGCGGCGCGCGGAGCTCAAGGCCGCGGCCCGGCCTCTGGGCGAGCTCGTCTATGCGGAAAAGGCGGGTCCGTTCACGCGCCGGATCGAGATCTACTGGAACACGTGGCGCTCGTGACGCGCGCCGGAGAGGAGATGGAATGACCGGAAAGACGGATCATCTCCTGGAGACACTTCCTGCGAGGGACCGCTCCACGCGCCTCCTCCACGTCATCGTGGACACTCCGAGGGACAGCCGGATCAAGTTCAAGTTCGACGTCGAGAAGCACTGCTACACGATCTCTCACATCCTGCCGGGGGGAGCCGTCTTTCCGTTCGACTTCGGCTCGATCCCGCGAACTCTCGCCGAGGACGGCGATCCGATGGACGTGCTCGTCCTGATCGAGGAGCCGACGTTTGCCGGCTGCCTGGTTCCCGTGCGCTTGCTCGGCGCGCTCGAGGCCGAGCAGACCGTCGAAGGCAAGACCGGGCGCAACGACCGGCTGATCGGAGCTGCGGCCGAGTCGCGCGCCTACGCCGCGTGGAAGGCGCTCTCGGACATGCCCGATCGGCTGCTCGGCGAGATCGAACGCTTCTTCGTCTCGTACAACGAGGAGCGAGGAAGAATCTTTCGGGTTCTCCGCCGATCCGGTCGCCGGCGGGCGGAGACGCTCATCGAGCAGGGAGAGCGGCGCTTCCGGGACAAGAAGAAGCCTTGATGCCGTCACAGCGCATTCGAGGGAGAGGGGAATGGAAGAGACTTCCCCTCCCCCGTCGGTTGGCCCGCGAAGCGGGCCGCTAAAAGAGAACGGGCGCCTATCGGCGCCCGCCTCGGCCTCGAACGGCCCCACCCGGAACAATTCTAGTCCTCTCGGTCGGTGAAGCAAACGGCGAAGAGACTGAGAAAGCGTTGTTCGAAAAGTGAACGGCAAAACTGATCGAGATTCGCGCGCTAGCCTCCGAGTCCTTCGTCTGCTGTCGGTCCGTAGACGGGCGGCACAGAAGCGCCGACGAGCCGCAGATAGACCGTGAACTGGCCGCGATGGTGCGCCCAGTGGCTCAGAACGCCATCGCGGATGTTGACGTGTCGCGGCAGATCCGTCACGACGTGGCCTCCCGCCTTCAGCTTCCAGTTGGTCTTGAGGTGCTCGTCAGTCGTCCCCCGCAGGGCGGCCTGCGCCTTCGCCACGGAATCCTCGAGGGCCTTCAGGAGATCCTTCGACGTCTTCAGCTCCGGCGGCTTGTAATTCGATCCGCCCTTGGGTGCGAAGTCGAGCTCGTCCTGATTGACCATGGCGTCGATCCAGGACGGCATCGTGGCCACCAGCGTGGCCAGATAGCCGAACTTCATCGACTTCTCGTGCGGCTTCCAGTCGTAGCGTCCCTCGGGAACGCGCTCCAGAACCCGGCGGCTCGCGGGCACTTCGCGCTCGATGTCGGCGAGAAAGATCTCTTTCAACGTCATCGGTCTGCTCCTTTGCTCGGAGCCCGAATCTATCTCGAACGACCTGAGACGGCGCGAAGCGCCCGCGTCCTTCGAACTATTGCGGAATCAGCTTGACCGCGAAGGTCGCGCCCGAGGCGCAGTCCGTGCAGCCCTGCCCCGCGATTTCCCCCTTGTCGTTGATGTCGTTGGCAAAAATCAGGAACGGCGAGCCGTCCTCGACCAGATCGTTCAGATTCATGAGGACGCCGTCCTCCCAGAGGAAGGCGCGGCTGCCGTCGGCGCCGATCGACTGGCCCACGACCTGCCGCTGGGCATTGATCCCGAAGGCCAGGCTCAACGGATCGTCGCCCAGGGTCTTTAGATCCACGATGCCGCCCGTCCGGGGCCACAGGACCGCGTGGGCGTTCAGGGCACCAGGCGGGTCGGTGGGCAGGTTCGAAAAGCCCGCACTGTCGCCGTAGTGGTTGATCGCGGTCGGTGTATTCCAGGCGACCCCGCCGAGGTCCCCGAGATTCCGCGGCACGCCGTTCTCCCACATCACCGCGTGCACCGCGCTGAGCCGCCCCCGGGCTCGGTCGCACATTCCCGAGATGCCGACGACCTGCCCCTTGTCGTTGATCGCCACCGCTGCGGAGGTGTGGTCGTCGCCGAGAGGCGAGAGTTGCTGGATGGCGTCGCCGCCGTTCGTCCAGATCACGGCCCGGAACTGCAGGACCTGAGGCGCGGTACAGGTCGTGTCGTGGACGCCGTTCTCCGCCCATCCCACGACCTGGCCGTGGTTGTTGGCGCCGGCGGCGAAGCTGTTGTCGCCGCCCGGCAGGGGATCCAGCCCCGTCATGACGCCGTCCCGCCACAGGAACCCGCGGCAGACGTTGCCGCTGAACGGAACTCCGAAGAACGCGGCGCAGGAGAAGATCTCTCCGAGTGGCTGGACCTCGGCGATCTCGGAGATGCCGACGATGCCCCCATTATTGTTCTTTGACGGAAAGGCCAGGGCGCTGTTGGGACCGCCGAGCGTGAGGAGGTCGACCGTCTCGTCATCGCGCCACAGCGTGGCATGGGCGGTCAGGTCGCCGTCCTGGGTCGACACACCCGTGACCCAGCCGGGATTGTTGATGCTGATGCCTGCGCCCTGTGTTCCACCGAGCGTGTCGAGGACGACGACCTTGTAGCGGATCGTTTTCTTCTTTGTCGCCAGCTCCGCGCCGGCCGCGCGGTCGGCCACCGACAGTGCCGCCGCCATCGCGATCAGAATCAGGGTCGTCCAGGCTCTCGTTCTCATATTTCCTCCTGGCCTCCGAGATCCGGGGCCGGGCACGAAGCAGGAGCAATGCGGCGGCCATCAGAGCGGATTGCGCGTGAAGCGCTTTGGAATCGGGAGGTTCGTCGTCCGGACGAATTTCCTTAAGACGCGCTACGAAGCGCGAGATCTTGAAGACGCGTCGCGAATTCCGGATCGGGCGGAGGCGAAGACGATCTTCCGGAGCTCTTCGAGGGCGCGCGCCTCGCTCTGCGCCCGCGGAACGAAGAAGCCCTCTTCGCGCACTTTTCGAACCGCGGCTTCCATGCGTCGTCCGCGCCGCGGCAAGGCCTCTTCGCGGAGGGCCCATTCGGCATCCTCGAAGGTACAGCGCGCCGACGAGCAGACGAACGCGATCCGCTCCGGCATCGCTCCACGGCTTCGCGCGGCCGAGCGACGGGCGCGCTGGAGCAGCAGGATTCGCTGGTACGCGAAGCCGCACTGGCGAGCGAAAGCGGCCGAGGCGGGCTCGGAATCGCCGGCGAGGGACCGCAGGAAGCGAAGCAGCCCCCGGCGCGCGCCGCGGGCGGAGGCCCGCGCCTGGCCCGCGAGGCTCTCGACCTGGTCGCGCACCCGCCACGACCGCTGGGCGGCGAGAGACAGGATCGACAGCGCCGAGTCCAGGGGGCACTCGGATCCCACGTCGGCTAAGTAGCGCCGCAGCTTCTGTTCGGCTTCGATCTCCTCCACGAGCACGCGCCGCCAGGGAATCCCGAGGGTCTCGGCGCACGCCAGGATCTCGTCCGCGGTCGAGGTCTCCGTGGGAACGCGGGGCGGTGGCGATGCGCGCAGCGTGTCGAATCCGGCCATGACCCGCTCCCAGTATTCGAGGGGCTTCGCGGAGGCGCAAGAATCCTCCGACTATCGCGTCCGAAAACGGCGATCCGGGAGTCGCCGCGAGGAGTAGGCTGAACCTGCGATGCACTTGAACGCGGCGGTCTGCGATCGGGCGCGCATCGCTCGAGATGCGCGCTTCGACGGACGGTTCTTCATCGCCGTTCTCTCGACAGGCATCTACTGCCGCCCCATCTGCCCCTCGCCGCACGCGCGACGCGAAAACGTGCGGTATTTCCAGTCCGCCGCGGAGGCCGTCGCCGCCGGCTTCCGCCCCTGCCTTCGCTGCCGCCCGGAAGCCGCGCCGGGCACGCCGCGGTGGAAGGGAACGGCGAGCACCGTGAGCCGGGCCCTCCGCCTGATCGAGGAGGGAGCCCTGCAGGAGGAGAGCCTCGCGGAGCTCGCCCACCGCCTCGGCGTGAGCGCGCGACAGCTTCATCGCCTGTTCTCGATCCACCTCGGCGTTTCGCCGACCGCGGTCGCCAAGACCTGGCGTCTCGCCTTCGCCCGGCGGCTCCTCCGCGACACCGACTTGCCGATGTCCCGCGTCGCGCTCTCCGCCGGTTTCCGCACCGTTCGCCGCTTCAACGCCGCGATCCGCACGACGTGCGGCCGGACTCCGTCGCAGCTGCGCCGCCGCCCGGACGCGGGCCGCGCCGGCGATGACTACGTGCTGCGGCTTCCCTACCGCCCTCCCTACGACTGGGACTCACTCCTCACGTTTCTCCAGGCGCGGGCGATCGCGGGTGTCGAGGACGTCGCCGCCGGCGCATATCGGCGGGCCTTCGCGGAGGACGGGCGGCACGGCATCCTCGAAGTGCGCAACGACCCGCGCCGGCGCGTCCTCGTCGTTCGCGTCCGGTCCGCGGGACCCGTGTCGCTGCTGCCGATCGCCCACCGGATCCGCGGGATGTTCGATCTGTCCGCGGACACCGCGGCCATCGCGCGGCACCTCCGCCGGGAGCCTCTGCTCCGGAAGCTCGTCGACCGGCGGCCGGGGCTTCGCGTGCCGGGCGTCTGGGATCCGTTCGAGATGACGATCCGGGCGATCCTCGGAGAATCCCTCGCGGAAAGCGTGGCCGGCGAACTGGAAGATCTCGTTCGGGCGTTCGGCGAGCGCCTCGACATACCCGACTCCGAACGCCTCACGACCGTTTTCCCGACGCCTCTGGCTCTCGCCCGAGCGCGGCTCGAGCGTTTTTCACCGGCCGCGGGGCGCGCGATTCGCGCGGCCGCCGAGACCGCGCTCTCGCGCCTGGACGAGGCGACGCTTCCCGGTGTCGCGGGCCTCGCCCCGGCAGGCGCCGACTACGTCGCGCTTCGAGCCTTCCGACAGCCCGACGCATTCCCCTCGGACGCGGACGCGGAGCTGGCGGCGCTGTCGGAACGCTGGCGGCCCTGGCGCGCCTATGCGGCCGTCCACCTCGCGCGCGCCGCGGCCGAGCGGGCGAGCCCGCCCTTCGAGCGATCGGCCAGGGCCGGTTAATGCGCGGCCGGCGTGCCGGTCGGTAGTCCGGCGTTTCTGTGTCCGGAGGACGGCGGAGACGAGGCTTTCCACGAGTAGACGATGAATTTGAACGGATTGAACGCCTGGTACTTCTCCATGAGCTTCTCGTAGGCCAGCCGCTCCTCGTCCCGGAATGACGGATTCGCGCCGAATCGGCCTCTCGTCCAATCCAGCGCCTCCGCAGCGAGCGCATAGTTCCCATCCGCGATCATCCGCTTCGCCGCGCCGACCATCTGGTCCTCGGAAACGCCGAGATAATCGACCAGAAGCACTCCGCGATCCGCCCGGCTCACATAGTCGACGCCCTGCAGGTCGGGCTGCCAGTAGCCGACGTTCTGGTCATA
>JBKOVK010000222.1:0-11629 GCA_046724475.1 Acidobacteriota bacterium
GGGCGGATTCCGTTAGACTCCGCGGTCCGGTTTGCGCCCTCGGATGCCCAGGTAGCTCAGTCGGTAGAGCAAGGGACTGAAAATCCCTGTGTCGGCGGTTCAATTCCGTCCCTGGGCACCATCTACTGGAACCGATGATTCTCAAAGTGGCAAAGCTCGGCGTGAAAGTCCTGCGCCAGGTCTCCAAGGACGTGGACCCGCGCGCGGTGGCGCGCGGAGACTACGAGCCCTTCCTGTCGGACCTCGAGGACACGATGCGCGAGTACGACGGCACCGGGATCGCAGCGCCGCAGGTCTTCACGCCGCTGCGCGTCTTTCTCTACGAGGTGCATCCCGAGACGCGCAAGCGCAAGGAGCCGGACGTGCCGCTGGCCGCCCTCTTCAACGCGACGTACGAGGGCGTGGGCGAGACGACGGAAGAAGATTCCGAGGGGTGCCTGTCCGTGCCGTTTCTCTGGGGCGGAGTCGTGCCGCGGTTCTCGACGATTCGCGTGCGGGCGCTCGATCGCTCAGGCAAGCGCCTCGATTTCGAGGCGTCGGGTTACCACGCGCGGGTCCTCCAGCACGAGATCGATCACCTCGACGGTTTGGTGTATCTCGACCGCATGCCCGACATGAAGAGCCTCGCGTACACCGTCAAGTTCGGCTAGCAACAGTTGAAATAGAATCGGGGCGATGGCTCTGTTCGGTGGCAAAGGCTCGCTGCCCGCGCATCAGGGGCAGCCCGCGGGAGGCCCGCAGGGCGCGGACTTCCTGGTCACGCGCCTGGAAGAGATGGTCGGCTGGGCGCGGAAGAACTCGCTCTGGCCCTTTCCCTTCGCCACGGCCTGCTGCGGCATCGAGTTCATGTCGGTCGCGGCGCCGCACTACGACATTGCCCGGTTCGGCTCGGAGGTCATGCGTTTCTCTCCGCGCCAGGCGGATCTCCTGATCGTCGCCGGCACGGTCACCGACAAGCTCGCCCCGGTCCTTCGCAAGATCTACGACCAGATGCCCGAGCCCAAGTGGGTCGTCTCGATGGGTGTCTGCGCCTCCTCGGGCGGCTTCTACCGCGCGTACCACGTCACCCAGGGAATCGACGAGATCGTTCCCGTCGACGTCTACGTCCCGGGCTGCCCTCCCACGCCAGAGCAGCTGATCCACGCGATCCTGCGGCTGCGCGAGAAGATCACGTCGGGCGAGAAGTCCCGCGACAGCCGTTCGGCCAGGTTCGCGGCGGGCGGAGCCTGACGGCGTGACAGTCGCCGAGGCCGGGATCCTGTCTCCCGCCGCGGAGAAGCTGCGCGAGCGAGTCGCCGCGTCGCCCGCCGGCCCTCGGGCCGAGGTCCTGGATCTGGACCTGCCGACCGTCGAAGTCGGTCCCGAAGACTGGCTGGCGCTCGCGCGCTTTCTTCGGGACGATCCGGGCTGCCGCTACGAGCTCTTCATCGACCTCTGCGGCGTCGACAACCTGAAGCGCCGCGGGCCCAAATCCCGGTTCGAGACCGTCGTCCACCTCCACTCCTTCGTCAAGAACGAGCACGTGCGCGTGCGGGTCGTCCTGCCGGACACGCCCGACGCGAAGCCGACGCTTCCCAGTGTCGAGAGCGTGTGGCCGGCCGCCGACTGGTTCGAGCGCGAGGCGTACGACCTCTACGGCTTCCAGTTCACCGGCCACCCGAATCTGCACCGCATTCTCTGCCACGACGCGTTCGTGGGCCACGCCCTGCGAAAGGACTATGCCCCGGGCCAGAGGTGGTTCTACGCCGAAGAGGACCTGCGCTTCCCCGAGTGGGCCAAAGAAACGGATGTGCGGGCCGGCCACTTCGAGACACAGACGATCTCGATCGGGCCGTCCCACCCCGCGACGCACGGGATCATCCACATCGTCGCGCGCCTCGACGGCGAGAGGATCGTCCGCGCCGAAACGATCATCGGGTATCTGCACCGTTGCTTCGAGAAGATGGCCGAGAAGCACCACTGGAACCAGGTCATCCCGTACACGGACCGCCTCAACTACGTCTCGTCCATGATCAACGGCGTCGGCTATGTCCGCACCGTCGAGAAGATGCTGGGTCTGACGATTCCCGACCGGGGCCGGCTGGTCCGCACGATCCTCTCCGAGTTTTCCCGGATCATGGATCACTGCGTGTGCATCGGCGCCAACCTCGTGGACATCGGCGCCTTGACGAACTTCACCTATCTCTACCAGAACCGCGAGAACATCTACAGCCTGCTCGAGGCCTGCTGCGGCGCGCGGCTCACGGTGTCCTACGTCCGGGTGGGCGGCCTCGCGATCGACATCCCCGACGACTTCGACGCGCGGTGCCGCGGGTTGCTCGAGTCCATCCCACCCTTCCTCGAGGACGTCGACAAGCTCGTCAGCAACAACCGCATCGTCCGCAACCGGTTCTCCGGCACGGGGCTGGTGAGCCGCGATCAGGCGGTGGCCTGGGGCCTGACCGGGCCGATGCTGCGCGCCTCGGGTGTGCCGTACGACGTCCGCCGGGCGCGGCCCTACGACTTCTACGACAAGTTCGACTGGGACGTCCCGATCGCTCAGGACGGCGACAACTTCGCCCGCTACCTCGTTCGCATGGAGGAGATGCGCCAGTCTCTGAAGATCATCCGCCAGGCGCTCGACGTTCTGCCGAAGTCGGGTCCCGTGAATTCCGACGACTGGCACGTCGTGCTGCCGCCGAAGGACGCCGTCTACCACGACATGGAATCGCTGATCTATCACTTCAAGCTCGTCATGGAAGGCATCCGCGTGCCGCCCGGCGAGCGCTACGAATGGATCGAAGGCGGAACCGGCGAGCTCGGTTTCTACGCCGTCTCCGACGGTCGTGGCGGTCCGTACCGTCTCAAGGTGCGGCCACCGTGCTTCCCCAACATGGCCGCGTTCGAAAAGATGATCGTCGGCGGGACCGTGTCGGACGCCGTGGCCTCCCTCGGGACGCTCAACATCATCGCGGGGGAGCTGGACCGGTGAGCGGCGTCGTCGACGTTTCGAGGAAGTACCCCGACAAGCTGACGCTCCTGCAGCGTCTCTACATCCCGGAGATTCTCCGCGGGATGGCCGTCACCTTGGGGCACCTCGTCCGCAACCTGGCGAACTACAAAGGCTTGCCGACGATTTTTTATCCCGAGCAGAAGCGCAACTACTCCGGCCGCTTCCGCGGCAAGCACATCCTCAAGACGCGCGAGGACGGGTCGCTCAAGTGCGTGGCCTGCTACATGTGCCAGCAGGCGTGCCCGGCCGAGTGCATCACGATCGTCGCGGGAGAGCACCCGAAGATCGCCTACGAGAAGTATCCCGTGGTCTTCGACATCGACATGATGCGCTGCGTCTTTTGCGGGTTCTGCGTCGACGCCTGCCCGAAAGACGCGATCTGGATGACACGCAATTACGAGATGGCGTTCTTCACACGGGAGGACGCGATCTTCTCGATCGACCGCCTGCGCGAGAGGCCCGAGGAGATCCTTCAGCACGGCTACGGCTATCGTCCGTACTACCCGGGCGACGGCACGAATCCCCCGTCCGACGCGTCCCGATTGCCCGTCGTGCCGGGAGGGGGGGAGAGGCCGCGGTTGCGCTCCGAAGGCGTTCCGCTGCCCGACCGCGACCCGGGCCCCGGGCCTCTCAACGCCCCTTCGCAGGCACAGAGGCCGTTCTCCGCGTAAGGCTGCCGCGTGCCGGGAAGCGACACGGTGGCATGAAGTCGGAGTACCGGGACCTCTTCGACGCGCGCGGCGCGCACTACAACCTGGCGAACCGCCAGTTTCCGGAGGCACGGGCCGAGGAAGCCCACGCGTTGCTCGCGCACCTGAGTCTTTCCTCTGGAGCGACCTGGCTCGATCTGGGAGCGGGAGGGGGATTCCTCGCCGAGCGCGCGGCGCTGGAGGGGCACGCCGGGCCCGCCGTGGGCTGCGACGAGTCGATGGCGTTTCTGGCGGGAGCCTCGGCGTACGCGCTTCGCACGATCGCGTCCTTCCGACGCCTGCCGTATCCCGACGGCGCCTTCGCGGCGGCGGCCTCGCTCGCAGCCATGTACCACGCCGAAGAACCCGGGCGCGTTCTGTCGGAGATGCTGCGCGTGACCTCTCGGGGAGGCCGTGTTGCGGTCGGCGACGTCGCCGCGGGATCCTCCGCCGCCCGGTTTCTGAACGGCTTCCTGGACCGTCACACGACCAGCGGACACGCGGGGCGATTCTACGAGGCCGAGGCATGGGCGGGAATGCTGACGAGGGCCGGAGGGAGCCAGGTCCGCGCCGAGACCGTCGAGCTCCACTGGAGGTTCTCCGGAACCGGAGACGCGCGGGCGTTTGCCCGAGAGCTCTTCGGGCTCGTGCCGGAAACGACCGATGCCGAGCTCGACTCCGCCCTGGCTGAGCTGGAATTGTGCGGGGATGAGGGCGGCTGGCGCCTGCCCTGGAAGATGGTGTTCGCTTCGGCCGAGCGGGTCTGAGGTGCGACGCCTTTTCGCGCGCGCCTCCTCGTCGGCCGTATCGCGGTGGACCGCGTCGCGGAAGCGCGACCGGGTGACCGCGCTGACGGGGATCCCGGCGTCCGACTGGCAGCGGATCGCGCAGGCCTTTCCGGATTTGCCTCCGGATCCCGGCCCGCGCGCGGCGGCGAACCGGGAGAAGCTTCATCGTCTGGCGTCGCGCGCCCTGGCGACGGGCCGGTGGAAGACCCGGCTCGACGGAGAGGCACCGGACCCGGCGCCGGCGATTTACGTGTCGGCGCACATCGGCGCACTCCAGGCGCTGCGTTATGCGCTCCGCGCGCGCGGTATCCCGGCGGCCTCGGTCATCGGGCGATTCAACCTCGATCGCACGATCCCGGCCCGCACGGACCCCATCTTCGACCGGCGTTTCCCGATGGAGTTTCCCCACGCGCTCGCGTCGACGCATCCCCACCGGCTGCGGAGCGCGTTGAAGCGGGGGAGCCTCATCGTGGCCGCCGACATGCCGGAGCGGGAGTCGCGTCCGGCGGCGATCCTCGGCGGCAGGGTCGCCCTGGATCTGCGTCCCTTCCGGCTCGGCCGCGCCGCCCGGGTTGCGTGCCGCGCGGCGTTCCTGACGCTGCCGCCGGAAGGCTGGACGCTCACGATCTCTGCGCCTCTGCCCACAGGCGACGACGCTGCAGCCGACGCCTTCGGACGCATCTTCGCCGGCGTTGCGGCGAAGGCTCCGCTCGATCTGGACGGCCTGGTCTACCGGTCGCTCGGGGAGTCCGCGCGATGAGCCTTCTCGACACGCTGCGGGAGCGCGTGCGCGCCGGCAAAGACCGGTCGGCCCTGTCGGCGAGTCGCCGGACGCTCACGTACGGCGAGCTCCTCTATGCGGTTCACCGCCGCGCCGATACGTTCGAGGACGGTCTCGTCGTGCTCGACGGGAGCGACCCCATCGCGTTTCTCGAAGGCCTCTTCGCGGCGCGGCTGCGGAATCTGCTCGCGATCGCCCATCCCGCGTCCTCCCCGGAGGCCCTGCGGTCAGCGCGCGAAGCGGAAGTGCGACGGAGCCCTTGGAAGAACGGCGCCGCAGCCGTCTTCTTCTCGTCGGGCAGCGTCGGACTGGCCCGAGCCGTTCCGCTCTCGGAGGAGAACCTGCTCGCAGCGGCGCTCGCATTCTCGTAGTGGGGCGAGGTCGGCCCGGACGACTGCGTCGCAGTCGGAGCCTCGCCGGCGCAGGTCTTCGGCCTGGTTCGCGGAGCGTTGAACGCGCTCCTCGTCGGGGCCGAGGTCTCCTTCTTCGTTCCCCGGAAAGATCCGCTCGCCGACGCCGCGGCCCTCGCCGCTTCGGTCGTCGTGCTCCCGTCGGCCCTGGCCCCGCTCGCGGCCCGGCACGCGTCGCGGCCGCCCCTGCGAGGCCTGCGCTGCGGGGGCGGTCCCGTGCCGGAGGGCGTCGCGCGCGCGATCGAGGAGAGGCGGGGCGTGCCCGTGCGTTCGGGATATGGCTTGACGGAGTCGGCCGGCCTCGCGTCGCGGCAGCGGAGCGACCGGCCCCGGCGGCCCGACTCGTCCGGCTCTCCGGCGCCCGGAATGCGCGTCTCGATCGTGGGCGAGGACGGAGAGGAGCGCGCCGCGGGCGAAGCCGGAGAGATCCGCCTCGAGGGCCCGGCCGTCTTCTCGGGCTATCTCTCGGAGGCCGATGCGTCACCCTTCGACCACGAAGGAAGACTCCGGACGGGGGACATCGGCGCATTCGACGAGGCCGGAGAGCTCTGCGTGCGCGGACGAGTGGCGTTCTCGCTGTCGTCGGGCGGGCGCGTGCTCTGCGCCGAAGAAGTCGAGGCCGCCATCGCCGAGCATCCGGGAGTCGAGGAAGTCGCAGCGGCGCCGTTCGAGCGCGCGTTCGGCGTCCTCGTCGTCACCGAGGATTCCTCCGACGCGCTGCTCGACCGCCTGCGGGCGCACGTCGAGCGGCGACTGCCGGCGTTCGCGCGGCCCCGGCGCATCGTGCGTGTGGACGACCTGCCGAGGACTGGAGAGGGAAAGGTGGATCGGGCCGCGGCGTCCCGGTGGCTGACGGAGCGCGCCTAGGCGTCGACGATCAGTTCGTCGGAGGATGCCCGTCGGTGCGGTGCACCGACTCGACGGTGTTCTTGATCTCGTCGTCGGAAAGACCCTTCTCCTTCAGATCGGCGGCCAGCCGGGCCTCGGAGAGACAGATGCCACACCCGGCGGCGTGCGTGCTCACGAAGCAGGTCAGCAGGGTCTTGTGCTGGAACATCGGGCTCTCGGCGCACTCGCAGAAGCAGTGCAGCCGGTCGAGCGTGGCAGGGTACTTGCGCGCGATCTCGTAACCCTTCTTCACCTCGGCGTCGTGACCCTTGGTGAACTTGGCCGGATCGAGTGTCTGCCGACGCTCCTTGCAGGCCGTGCAGGAGTTGGTGGGCTCCGGTGTCGCTTTCGGCTTGGAGGTCGAACCGAGCAGCGGAAACGCGAGAATCAGGACGACGAGCCAGCCAATCGCTCTTGGGCGCATGCCCCTTCAACCGCCCTTTCGACGGTCTTCTTCCCGGAGGGCGGGGGTACCTACGCCTATTTCAACGACTCCATGATCTCGTCGAGCGCCTTCCGATCGGGGCGCAGGCGCGCGTCGGGGATCTTGACGATCGGGTGGCCGGTCACGCCGGAGAGCTCGAGGAAGTCCTTCTTCGCGGGCTCGACGTAGATCAGGCCCGTCAGGAACTCCTGCTTCTCCTGTGCCTCCTGGAGAAGGCCCATCGCCTGGCGCTTGTCGGTGGCGTCGTAGTCGGCGCGGAGCTTGCGCAAGCGGATGTGCGAGCCGTCGTGCAGCGTGACGTCCTGCGTCGTGCCGGGGTCGTAGTCCACCGAGATCTCCTCGTAATAGGGAATGAATCCGATCTCGTGGATCGGGATCTCGTGGTCCTTGGCCCACTTGTACGACTTCGTCGAGGTGTCGTGGTTGTTGAACGTGACACACGGCGAGATGACGTCCAGAAGCGCCGTCCCGCGGTGGGCCAGCGCTCCCTTGAGCAATCCGACGAGCTGCTTCATGTCGCCGGAGAACGAGCGCGCCACGTATCCGCACCCGAGCTCGATCGCCATCGCGCACAGGTCGATTGCCGGAAGATCGTTGACGACGCCGGTCTTCAGCTTCGAGCCCGCGTCCGCGGTCGCCGAAAACTGCCCCTTGGTCAGGCCGTACACGCCGTTGTTCTCGACGATGTAGACCATCGGGACGTTGCGGCGGAGCAGGTGCACGAACTGGCCGGCGCCGATCGAAGCGGTGTCTCCGTCGCCGGAGACGCCGATCGAGACGAGCTCGGGGTTGACCATCGCCGCGCCGGTCGCGACGGCGGGCATGCGGCCGTGCACGGCGTTGAAACCGTGGCCGCGGTCCGCGAAGTACGCCGTCGTCTTGGAGGAACAGCCGATTCCCGACATCTTCGCGACCTTGTACGGAGGCACCGACATCTCGTAGAGGGCCTGGGTGATCTGGCGCGTGATGACGTCGTGGCCGCAGCCCACGCACAGCGTCGACTTCAGCCCGCCGTATTCCTTGACGGTCAGTCCGACGCGGTTGGTCGGAGGGGTTTTCGGCTCGGTCGTACTCGCCGTGGAGGACATCACTTCTTCTCCCCGGCTTCCAAACCCTCGACGACCGTTTCGGCGTCGAGAGGGAAGCCGTCGTAGTGGCGAATGGAGGAAAGCTTCTGCGCGTCGGGGCCGACTTCCAGACGCAGCAGGTCGAACATCTGGCCGTCGCGGTTCTGGTCCACGACGTACACGCGGTCGTGCCCGGCGATGAACGCGGCGGTTTCCGGGGTGAACGGCAGGGCGCGCAACCTCAGGTAGTCGGTCTGGATGCCCTTGCGGGTGAGCAGGCTGCGAGCCTCCTCGACGGCGAAGTCCGAAGAGCCGTAGGCGATGATCCCGACGCGCGAGCCCGTGCCGTCGGAGACGACGGGCTTGGGAACGAAGCGCTTCGCGGTCTCGAACTTCCGCGCGAGGCGGTCCATGTTGTTCTTGTAGTCGTCGCCGCGCTCGGTGTACGTCGCACGTTCGGAGTGGCCCGATCCGCGCGTGAAGAACGTCGCCGCAGGGGAGTCCACGAAGCCCGGAAGTGTGCGGTACGGAATCCCGTCTCCGTCTACGTCGCGGTAGCGGGCGAATTCCTTGAACTTCGCGACGTGCGCCTCGAGCTCCTCTTTCGTACGCAGCACCTTTCCGCGATCGAGAGGCTTATCGACGTACGGGAACGGGTCCGCCATCCAGTTGTTCATCCCCAGATCGAGGTCCGTCATCAGGAAGACCGGCGTCTGGAACCGCTCGGCGAGGTCGAACGCCTCCATCGCCATCGAGTAGCACTCCTGCACCGAGCCCGGGAGGAGCAGGATGTGCTTGGCGTCTCCGTGGGAAAGGTAGTACGTGGACGTGATGTCCCCCTGCATCGTTCGCGTGGGGAGACCCGTCGACGGGCCCACGCGCTGGACGTCGACGATCACCGCCGGGACCTCGGCGTAGTAGCCCAGGCCCGTGAACTCCGACATCAGCGAAATGCCCGGGCCCGACGTCGTGGTCATGGCCCGCGCTCCCGCCCAGCCGGCGCCCAGCACCATTCCCAGCGCCGCGAGCTCGTCCTCGGCCTGCACGATCGCGACGGTGGGCTTGCCCGTCTCGGGATCGAGACGGTACCGCCCGGCGTAGTCGATCAGGGCCTCGGCCAGCGAGGACGAGGGCGTGATCGGGTACCACGACAGGAACTGGACGCCGGCCATCATGCACCCGATCGCGGCGGCCGCGTTGCCCTCGATGATGATCTTGCCGGCCGTCGCGTTCATGCGCTCGAGCCGGAAGGGATCCCGCTTGGTCAGGTTCTTCTCGGCCCACTCCAGGCCGCCACGGATCGCCTTCATGTTGACTTCGACGGCCGCGGCCTTGCTCTTGAACTGCTTGGCCACGGCCTTCTCGACCTCCGCCATGTCGAGGCCGAGCAGCCACGCCGCCACGCCGACGTAGATCATGTTGATCGCGAGGCGGCGCAGCTTCCCGTCGTGCACCAGCTCCAGGACCAGCTTCTGGAAGGGGACCGGGTAGAAGTAGACGTCGTCGCGGAGCCCGTCGAGCTTCAGGCTCTCCTCGTAGATCACCGCGGCCCCCGGCGCGACCGTCCGGACGTCCTCGTGGGCCGTCTCGGGGTTCATGCAGATCAAGACGCCGATGTCGCGGCGCCGCGCGATGAAACCCTCGCGGGAGGCGCGGATCGTGAACCAGGTCGGGAGGCCCTGGATGTTGGACGGGAACAGGTTCTTCCCCGAAACGGGGATGCCCATCTGGAAGATGGTACGCATCAGAATGTTGTTCGAAGACTGGCTGCCGGATCCGTTCGCCGTGGCGACGTGGATCGAGAAGTCGTTGATCACCGGGGGGCGGCCCGGGGTCTCCGGGCGTTTCTCTTCGAGGACGGCGGTGGACATGCGTCTCCTACGGTTTCGGTCGCGGACGTTTCGCCCGCAGGGCTCCCGATGATACCAAAGGAGATACGGGCGATCCGTGCGCGCCGTCGGTAGGTAGAATGCGCGCCCGGAGGGTTCGTGCATGCGCCTGGTCCGCCGTTTCGCCGTGATCTCGTTGCTCGTCTCGCTGCCCGCGGCGGCCGAGGGGCAGCGGCCGATCCGTTTCGAAGAGCTCGCGAAGATCCGGCGGCTCGGGTCCTTTTCCGTGTCGCCCGACGGACGGCAGATTGCCTACGCGGTGTCGATCCCCGACGTCGCCGCCAACACCTCGCGCTCGAGCATCTGGATCGTGGCCGCTTCCGGAGGCGAGCCCCGCCGCCTGACCGCCGGGGACAAGAAGGACTTCGATCCTTACTTCTCGCCCGACGGCCGGGCTCTGGCGTTTCTCTCGGATCGGGACGGAGAACCCCAGATCTGGAAGCTGGATCTTTCGGGCGGAGATCCCGTCAAGGCGACGACGTTTCCGACGGGAGTCGACGCCTTCACGTGGTCTCCCGACGGCAAGTGGTTCGTCATCTCCTCGGACGTCTATCCCGACTGCGCGGATACGGCCTGCCTGGAACAGACCCTCAAGTCGCGCAACGAGGCGAAGGTCAAGGGGCGGATCGCGGAGCGTCTCCTGTTCCGGCACTGGGACACCTGGAAGGACGGAACGCGCACGCACATCTGGAAGGTCCCGGCCGCCGGCGGCGGCGCGGCGGTGGACCTCACACGCGGCGACCACGACGCCCCGCCCTTCTCCGTCGGCGGCGGCAGCGACTGGGACGTCTCTCCCGACTCGACGGAGCTCGTCTACGCCTCCAACCCGGACAAGGACGAAGCGCTCTCGACCAACGTGGATCTCTTCGTGGTGCCTCTCGCGGGAGGTGCACCCGGGAAGAATCGGACGGCGTCCAATCCGGCGTTCGACGGGTCGCCGCTCTACTCGCCCGACGGCAGGTGGATCGCCTATCGCGCGCAGAAGCGCCCGGGCTTCGAGTCCGACCGGTTCCGGCTGATGGTCCTGGACCGCGCCAGCGGGCAGATCCGAAGCCTGACGGACGACTTCGACTTCTGGGTCGAGGCGTTCCGTTGGACGCCCGACTCGAAGTCGCTGATCTTTTCGGCCGAGGTGCGCGGCCGCGACACGCTGTACCGTGTCCCGGCGGGTGGCGGCGTCCCGGTGCCGCTCTGGACCGGCGGGCACGTCGCGGATCTCCAGGTCGTGGCGGGACGCGTCTTCTACGCAGCCAATGCGCTGACGCGGGCCAGCGAGATCGGCAGCGTCGGGCTCGACGGAAAGACGGCGGGCTGGCTGACGCACACCAACGACGCGCTCTTCCGCGAGCTTGCGTTGGGCGACGTCTCCGAGCGCTTCACGGACTCCTCGGACGGCCGGAAGCTCCAGGCCTGGGTCGTCAAGCCGCCGTTCTTCGATCCGGCGAAGAAGTATCCCGCGGTCCTGTTCATCCACGGGGGTCCGCAGCAGGCCTGGACCGACTCCTGGTCCTATCGGTGGAATCCGCAGGTCTGGGCGGCCTACGGCTACGTCGTCTACGCGGCCAATCCGCGCGGCTCGACGGGATTCGGGCAGGATTTCGTCGACGGGATCAGCGGCGACTGGGGAGGCCAGGTCTACGACGACCTGATGCGCCAGGCCGACGACCTCGCGTCGTTGCC
>JBKOVK010000356.1:0-6059 GCA_046724475.1 Acidobacteriota bacterium
CGACGGCATCCTCGCCAGCGGCTGGAGCGAGGACGGGCTGGTCGAGGCGATCGAACGCGAGACCGGCTGGATGGTGGGCGTCCAGTGGCACCCCGAGGACACGGCGCCGACCGACCCGGCGCAGCAGGGCCTGTTCGACGAGCTCGTGGGGCGGGCCGGGCCGAGCTGATCGGTGCGGAAGGACTCGCGTTAGTCCAAGACGCGGTACAGCACGTAGACGAACGGGGTGGCGACGATCAGCGCGGCCACCACGATCAGGGCTGTCCAGCGCCACCAGGGAGGGCGGGCCATCGGGGGCTGATCCTCGAAAGCCGCGAGCTCCTCGGGGGTTGGGTCCGGGACGGGCTTGAGACATCGGTCCACGAGTGAACCCTACCGGCCCGTCCGGGCACACGCACCGTGCCTACCCCGGCTCGAGGCGTCCGTGCTATACAGGACCACCTCTCGAACCGCCGTTCAAAAGGTTCGGGCAGGGGTCGGACGGGATTCGGAGGGGGTGAGCTCACCCACCCCCCGGGGCGCGCGGATCGAGGAGGAGCGATGAGGCAGCGAAAGGGGTTCCGCCTGGGCATCGCGATCGTGCTCGTCGGAGCCTTCCTGACCACGGCCATGGCGCAGGTGGCGCTCGCGCAGGACACGACGGGGGCCACGGGGAGCGACGACCAGAAGGTCGTCTTCACGTGGGCCGAAACGTCAGAGCCCGACACGCTGAACCCGATGGCCGCGTATTCGGCCATTTCGTTCTACTTCTGGACCGCCAGCTATCACATGCCCGTCGACTTCGATGTCGACTTCGGAGCGCAGCAGCCGAGTCCGGAGTTCGACGGGTTCGACTCGGGCCTGGTGACCGACATCGCGTTCACCGACGATGCCATGCACTTCACGTACACGATCCGCGACGACCTCGTGTGGTCCGACGGGGAGCCCCTGACCGCCCAGGACGTGGCCTACACGTTCAACCTGTACAAGAACAACCACGCGTACCTCCCACAGAACTACCTCACGCTGTTGGACGGGGACGCCCGCGTGGTCGATGGGAACAAGGTCGAGTTCGACACCACCGAACCGACGTCGCTCTACAAGGGGGCGGCCCCCTACATGTACTTCTACATCCTGCCGCAGCACGTGTTCGAGCCGATCGAGCATGGCAATTGTCCCGACGACTCCGATCCATGCAACCCAAAGGGGTATGACAACGTCCCCAGTGTGAGCAGTGGGCCCTTCTTCATCGCGGAATACAAGGTGGGCGAGTTCGTGCGCCTGGAGAGGAACCCCTTCTGGAAGGGGCCCGAGCCTGCGATCGACGAGATCGTCTATCGGATCTACAAGAACGACGACGCGATCGCCACCGCGCTTCAAACGGGGGAGATCGACTTCGCGCATATCACCACTCCCAACATCTTCAACACCCTCAAGACCGCCGACAACATCGACACGATGGTCGGATCGATCCCGTCGTTCTCCGAGATCGGGCTGAACACGGGTTCGGCCTACCAGAAGCCGGAGGGGGCCTTCGTCCCGCACGGCGACGGGCACCCGGCGCTCACGGATGTGGTCGTACGGCGTGCGATCCGGATGGCGATCGACAGCGAGGCGCTGAACAAACAGGTCCTGCTCGGCTACGGCGTACCGGGTGACTCGATCATCCCGCCGGTCTCGGTGGCCGGCGCCCGCTGGGAGCCCACGGGGGCCGACAAGCTCGGCCCCGACATCGAGGGTGCCAAACAGCTCCTCGAGGATGCCGGCTACGTCGACTCGGACGGCGACGGCGTCCGGGAGATGCCCGCCGACTCGGTGGACCCCGGACGGCCGCTCGATTTCCGTTACTTCGTGCGGTCGAGCGAGCAGACCTCGGTCGACGCCGCCCCCTTCGTGTCCGAGTGGCTCCAGGAGATCGGGATCAAGACCGAGGTCACCGCGCTGAACTCTGCCAAGCTCACCGACGTCATCAACGCGGGCGAGTACGAACTGTTCTCGTGGGGCTGGTACCCGGACCCGGATCCCAGTGCCCAGCTTGCCCTGTTTACGTGTGACCAGCGACCGCCCGACGGCAACACGTACGGGAACAACGATGCGTACTACTGCAATCCCAAGTACGACCAGCTGTATCAGGATCAGCTCGGCGCCACGGACCAAGACCAACGCTGGGAGATCGTGCACGAGGCGCAGAAGATCTTCTACGAGGACGCACCCTACGCGGTGATGTGGTACGACCCCATCTTCTCGGCCTGGCGCTCGGATCGGTTCGAGGGGTACATCCCGCAGCCGCAGCCCAACGGAGACCCCCTCGAGGGCTGGGGTGGCATCAGCGAGGTGTGGCTCTCGCTCCATCCCGTGGCCGGTGCCAGCGGTGGGGCTTCGACCGAGAGCAAGGGCATCTCGCCTGCGGTCTGGGCGATCCTGGCGGGAGTCCTGATCCTGATCGTTGCGGTCGTGCTGATCCGGCGTCGGAGGACCGGGGAGGAGGACGCGTAGGAGAGCGCAGGGACACGGGAACCTAAGATGGGAACGCGCCGCTACGTCTTGAGCAAGGTGCTGCAGGCGTGTCTCACGCTGGCCTTCGTGATGGTCTTCAACTTCTGCCTGTTCCGCGTTCTCCCGGGGGATCCGGCAGCGCTGCTGCTCCGCGGTACGGCCGCCTACAACCGGCAGAACGTCGAGCAGGTCACGCACGACCTCGGCCTGGACCGCCCATTACCCCAGCAGTTCCTGGTGTACGTGGAGGACACGCTCACGCTGCATTTCGGAGATTCCTACTTCCTCCAGGGCCAGGACGCGAGGCAGGTGATCTCGGAGCGCATCTGGCCGACGATGCTCCTCGTCGCCACCTCGACGATCGCCTCCGCGGCGTTGGGCCTGATCATCGGCATCTACAGCGGATGGCGGCGCGGGAGCAAGTTCGACGTTGGCGCGCAGGGGTTCACGTTGTTCGTGTACTCGATGCCGGAGTTCTGGTTCGGGATCTTGGTGCTGATGGCCTTCGCGGGTGGCGTCGGTCCGTTCCCGTCGATCTTCCCTGCCGGGGGGTATTCCACGCCCGGGGCGGACCTCACGGGCTTCGCGCACGTGGCCGACGTCCTCAACCATCTGGCGCTGCCGTGGTTCGTCCTGGTCGTGGCCTACATGGGCGAGTACTCGCTGATCATGCGCAACTCGCTGATCGACGTGATGAACGACGATTTCGTCATGACCGCCCGGGCCAAGGGCGTCCGCGAGAAGCAGATCCTGTGGCGCCACGTCGTGCCGAACGCCTTCCTTCCGACGTTCACGGTCGTGCTGCTCTCGCTGGGGTTCATCTTCGGCGGCGCGATCACGGTCGAGTACGTGTTCTCCTATCCGGGGCTGGGCCTGCTCACCGTGCAGGCGATCGACTCGAAGGACTTCCCGCTGCTGCAGGGGCTGTTCCTGCTGTTCTCGGCCGCCGTGATCATCGCCAACCTCATCGCCGACCTCCTGTACGCGCGGCTCGACCCCAGGGTGAGGGCCGGCTGATGCGCCCGCCCGAAGCCCTGCCCACCTACGAAGCGGGCCCACCCACAGGAGCCGAGCTCGAGCCGGGACCGCCGCCCGAGATCCCTCGGAACCCCCGTCAGATCGCCTGGACCAGGCGTCGCGTCTCGGCCGGGAGGATCTGGAGGACCTACCGGAAGAACACGCTCGGCATGATCGGCCTGGCCGTGCTGATCCTGTTCGTCCTGGTGGCGATCTTCGCGCCGCTGCTCGCCAGCAAGGAGGGCCTGAAGGCGACCTGCCCCTGCAACGGAATCCCCTTCTCGCCCCCGTCGCTGAAGTATCCGCTCGGAACCGACAACTTCGGTCGTTCGGTCCTGACCCTGACGATCTGGGGCTCCCGCGTCTCGCTCACGGTCGGGCTGCTCGCGACCGCGATCTCGATGACGATCGGGTCCTTCATCGGGATCGTCGCCGGGTACCGCGGCGGCGTGTCCGAGAGCGTCCTGATGCGCCTGACCGACTGGTTCCTCGTGATCCCGTTCCTGCCGCTGGCCATCGTCCTTGCTTCGGTGCTGAGCCCCTCCCTGGGCGTCATCACCATCGTGATCGGGATCACGTCGTGGCCGTCCACGGCCCGCATCGTCCGCGCGCAGGTGCTGTCGGTGAAGACGAGGCCCTACGTGGAGCGATCGCGCGCGCTCGGGGCGAGCGGGTGGCACCTCAACACGCGCCACATCCTGCCGAACGTCGGCCCTCTGATCTTCGCGAACACGATCCTGACGGTGGCGATCGCGATCCTGTCCGAGAGCACCCTCGCGTTCCTCGGACTGGGCGACCCGCTCTCCGTCTCCTGGGGGACGACGCTGCAGAACGCCTTCGGTTCTGGGGCCGCGTACACGGGACAGTGGTGGTGGATCGTGCCGCCGGGACTGGCCATCGTGTTCGTCGTGCTCGCGTTCACGCTGTGCGGGTTCGCCATGGACGAGATCCTCAACCCCAAGCTGCGGGCGCGATGAGCGTCCTCTCGGTCCGCGACCTCGAGGTGACGTACGCCACGCAGGCGGGGCCGATCCCGGCCGTGCGCGGCGTCTCGTTCGACATCGAGAAGGGCGAGGTCCTCGGCCTGGCAGGCGAGTCGGGATGCGGCAAGTCGACGATCGTCAACGCGATCCTTCGCCTGCTTCCTCTCGGAGCGACGACGACCGGACAGGTGCTCCTGAACGGCGAGGACGTGCTCACGATGAAAGCCGGTCGCCTTCGCGCGGTCCGATGGACGGGCGCAGCCGTGGTGTTCCAGGGCGCCATGCATGCCCTCAACCCCGTGCAACGGATCGGGGACCAACTCGCAGAGGCGATCGTGCTCCACCGGCTCTCGGCCCAACGAGAGGCGCTGGTGCGGGCCGGGGACCTGCTCGAGAAGGTCGGGTTGCCCCCGAGGCGTGCGCGCGACTACCCGCACGAGCTTTCGGGCGGTCAGAAGCAGCGGGTGATGATCGCGATGGCGCTCGCATGCACCCCGACCCTCATCATCGCCGACGAACCCACCACGGCGCTCGACGTGATGGTGCAGGCACAGGTCCTCACCCTGCTGAACGAGCTCCAGCACGAGATGGGCCTGGCGATGCTGTTCATCACCCACGACCTGTCCGTGCTGGTGGAGGTCTGCGATCGCCTTGCGATCATGTACGCCGGCAGGATCGTCGAGGAAGGCCCGTCGGCGCCGGTGTTCGCGAAGCCGGCGCATCCGTACACCGAAGCGCTCGCCGCCGCTTTCCCGTCGATCGGGGACTTCCGCTTCCGCAGGGCGCCGTCCGGGTTGGGCGGTGATCCGCCACAACCGGATTCGATCCCTTCGGGCTGTTCGTTCCACCCGCGCTGCCCCGTCGCGTTCGACGAATGCCCCAGCGTCATCCCCGACCTGTACGAGGCCGGAGACGGACGAAAGGCCGCGTGCCTGCTCGTGAGGGACAAGGCACGGGTCTCGACATGAGCGGGGCCACCCTCGACCACGCCCCTCCGTCCGGGGAGGAGGATGCGGTCCTCGAGGTTCACGGCCTCCACGTGTCCTTCGAGGGCCGTGTCGGCCTCGGCGCCGGCGTGGCGGGCAAGAAGGCGGCCATCTCGCGCGCGGTCGACGGTGTCGACCTGATGCTTCGGCGCGGCGAGGTGCTCGCGCTGGCGGGCGAGTCCGGGTGCGGGAAGACGACGCTGGCGCGCACGATCATGGGACTCGAACGACCGAAGCAGGGCGAGATCCGCTTCGAGGGTGAGCCCTTGGGCAAGAGCACGAAGCTCCTCCATGAATACCGACGACGCGTGCAGATCGTGTTCCAGGATCCGACGGCGGCCTTGAACCCGCGGCAGACGATCTACGAGTCGGTCGCCGAGGGACTGCGGATCCACGGGATCACCGACCAGGACGGGCTGACCGAGGAGAAGCTCGTCGCTCGGGCGCTGGCACGTTCCGGCCTCCGGCCGCCGGAGCGGTTCTACCTCGTCTATCCGCACGAGCTCTCGGGCGGGCAGCGCCAGCGGGTCGTGATCGCCGGTGCGCTCGTGCTCGACCCCGAGATCATCGTCGCCGACGAGCCGGTCTCGAGCCTCGA
>JBKOVK010000069.1:0-20397 GCA_046724475.1 Acidobacteriota bacterium
CCTCACAGTGGCTCCTACCCTTCCGCGTACTCGGCCCGCACCTTCGGGATCAGACCCGCGGCGTGAGCGCGGTCGAGCAGCGTCTGGACCGCCTTGCGCCCCTCCTCGCCGTAGCCCCGCGTCCAGGCGTTGACGTACATGTCCACGAAGCGGTCGGCCTTCTCGCGGGGAAGACCACGGGCATAGCGCATGGCGTGATCGAGCGCGTCGGAGCGGTGGGCGAGGCCGTATTCGATCGATCGCGACAAAGCGCGGGAGATTCGTCCGATCCGATCGGCGCCGAGGTCGCGGCGGACGACATTGCCCCCCAGAGGCAGCGGCAGGCCCGTCTCTTCCTTCCACCAGCGCCCGAGATCGACGATTTCCGTCAGCCCCTCGTCGCGAAACGTCAGCTGCCCTTCGTGAATCAGCAGGCCCGCGCGCGTCTGCCCGTGCGCCACCGCGTCCTGGATGCGGTCGAACGGCATCGCGCGGGTCGACGCTCCCGGAGCCCACAGACGCAAAGCCAGCTCCGCCGTCGTCCACGGGCCCGGAGAAGCGACCGCGACCTCGCCCGATGCGATCGCGCCGCGCGGGATGGCCTCGCGCGCCACCACCACGGGTCCGTACCCGTCGCCGAAAGAGGCGCCGTGCGGAAGCAGGAGGTAGCGGTCGGCCAGGTGCGCGTACGCATGGAAGGACACCGCCGTGACGGCGAGCTCGCCCGCCATCGCGCGCCGGTTGAGGGACTCGATGTCGGAAAGCTCGTGGACGAACGCGAGCCCCTCGGTCTCGACGCGGCCCTGCGCGAGGGCGTAGAACATGAAGGCGTCGTCGGAGTCGGGACTGTGCGCGACCGTGATGGTCTCGGATGCGCTCACGGCGCGATTCTATGTTGCGGTCGACCCGATCGACTTGACTTGCGTCGCGCGCATCATCAGAATGATGTCAAGTGCAATTGCAAGGGAAATTTTCTTGAACGGGAGAAACCGAAACCTCTAAAATGAAATCGCCGGAAGGGCGGTAACCCAACCGGCGATTCACCCAGAGCGTATGACCCATCAATCGTTCGGCAGCGGCAGACTGAAGGCGATACGCCCTTTCGCGGGGGCGGAAAAATTAGCATCTCGCCCGAGGGCTGTCAATCGGCTGTCGGGAGGGAGGTGACGTAATGGCAACGAAGAAGAAGGCCGCCAAGAAGGGAAAGAAGGCGACCAAGAAGAAGAAGTAAGTCAAGCACTTACAGCTTCGCACACGGTTTCTCGGGGGCCTGCGGGCCCCCTTTTTTTGCGCCTTGACTTTGTCCATTTGGGGACACGCGTGGCCGTCCGGCGGGGCGCAACTATATCTGTACTGATATAGTCTCCGCGATGTCGCTCCCCCACGTCCTCCTGGGATTTCTCAACGTCGAGCCGCGCACAGGCTACGACCTCGCGCGCGCGGTTCGCGACGAGCTCGATCCGATCTGGTCCGCCGGCTTCTCCCAGATCTACCCGGCGCTCGCCCTCCTGCGGCGCCGGGGATGGGTGCGGCTGCGGGTCCTCGGACCCCGCCGGGGACCCCGCCGCCATCTCTACCGGGCGACGGCGGCGGGCCGACGGGAGCTTCGCCGGTGGCTGGCCGAGCCGCCCGCGATCGGACGCGGCCACGACGCGCTTCTGGCCCGCGTCGCCTTCCTCGACTCCCTCCCGGCGGCCGACCGGCGGAGGGCCCTCGCCGACGTCGATGCCGCGCTCTCGCGGGAGACGGCGCGGCTCCGGTCCCTCCCCCTCGCTCCCGGGTCGCTGGGCCTCGCGCGCCGGGCGGCGATCGACGTCCCCGAGTCGCTGCGCCGCTTTCTCAAGGCATCCTCGGGATCCCCGCCGGCGGCGCCCGCGCCCCGGCGCCCGGGGAGAAAGAAGCGCTGACGAAGGTACCTCGTCACAACTCTCGGCCTCGATGGACGTATGATCCAGAACGAGGTGGGCGCATGAGCGATGAGCGCAGCAGCGGCTTCACCCGCCGCGATCTCGTTCGAGGAACCCTGGTGGGAGCGGTGGCCGCCGGCATCGGAACGAAGGTCCGGGCGGCGACCGACGAGCGGATCGGACCCGAAGCCGCTCCACTGGAATTGAAGGTCAATGGCGCGGTCCACAAGATCTCCGTCGAGCCGCGCGTCACGCTCGCGGATGCCCTTCGCGACCGCATCGGGCTGACCGGGACCAAGGTGGTCTGCGGCCGGGGCGCCTGCGGCGCCTGCACCGTCCTTCTCGACGGGGCGGCCGCCTGTTCCTGCCTGACGCTCGCGCACGAGGTCGCCGGCAAGGAGATCGTGACGATCGAGGGCCTGGCCGCCGACGGCCGTCTGTCGCCGATCCAGCAGGCGTTCATCGAGGCGGACGCGCTGCAGTGCGGCTACTGCACGTCGGGCATGATCCTTTCCTGCAAGCTCCTCCTGGACCATAACCCCAAACCCAACCGTCAGCAGATCCGTGAGGCGGTGGCCGGCAACCTGTGCCGCTGCGGCACCTACCCTCACGTCTTCGATGCCGTCGAGCGTGCCGCCGGGATCAAGAAGGCGGCCGTGTCCGAGCCTCTGATGCTGGCCGGGCTTTCGACCGCCGGCCTGACTCTCTCCGACGATCCTCGTGTGGACGCGGCCACGCGCGAGGCCCTCGAAGCCGAGGAGGCCTGAGATGAAAGAGAAGATCCGCGTCGGCCTCAACGGCGAGTACCAGGAGAAAGAGATCCAGCTCGAGCCCGGCGATCCCGCTCCGTGGGATCCGTCGACCAAGTTCACGATCCTCGGCACGCGCGTTCCCCGCCTCGACGGAAGGGCCAAGACCACCGGCGAAGCGAAGTACCCGAGCGACGTTCGCCTGCCCGGAATGCTCTACGGGCGGATCCTCCGCTGCCCCCTGGCCGCGGCCACGGTGAAGTCCGTCGACGTCGAGCCCGCCCGGAAGATGCCGGGTGTGAAGGCCGTCCTCGCGATCGCCGGCCCCGGGGACAAGATGCGCTATGCCGGGCAGGAAGTCGCCGCGCTCGCAGCCGACACTCCCGAACGCGCCCAGGATGCTCTCGCCGCGATCAAGGTGATCTACGAGCCGCGTCCTTTCGTCGTGCGAATCGGAGAGGCCCAGGCGGCGACCGCCCCGCTGGTCTTCGAGGGCGAAGCGACCACGCGGACGTCGGGCGGAGACGTGGACACGAACAAGAAGAAGCTTCCCAAGAAGGGCAACGTCATCGGCCCGCGCCTCTCCGAGAAGGGAAACCTGGAGGAGGGATTCCGCCAGGCCGACGTCCAGATCGACCACACCTACGAGACGCAGGTCCAGGTGCACTCGGCGCTCGAAAGCCACGGGCTGACCGCCCGCTGGGAGGGCGACGAGCTGACGGTCTGGGGATCGACCCAGGGCATCTTCGAGATGCGCGGGGACCTCGCCGAGAACCTGAAGATGTCTCCCTCCAAGGTCCGGGTCATCACCGACTACATGGGAGGGGGATTCGGCGCCAAGTTCGGGCCGCGCGTCGAGGGCGTCACCGCCGCGAAACTGGCGAAGGAGGCCGGAGCGCCCGTCCGCCTGTTCCTCGACCGAAAAGAGGAGCAGACGACGACCGGCAACCGGCCGTCCTCGGTCCAGCGCATTCGGCTCGGCGCCAAGCGCGACGGAACACTGACGGCGATGCACCTGACCGTCCACGGGACGGGCGGGACCAACGGAGGGACCGGCACGTCGGGACCCGCCAAGAACATCTACGCCTGTCCCAACCTCAGGGTCGAGGAGTTCGACGTCTTCACCAACGCCGGGCCTTCGGCCGCCTTCCGGGCGCCGGGCCATCCCCAGGGTGCCTTCGCCCTCGAGGCGGCGATGGACGAGCTCGCCGCCAAGCTCAACATGGATCCGCTGGAGCTGCGCATCAAGAACGATCCCTCGCCGGTGCGGCGCGAGGAGTTCAAGATCGGCGCCGAGAAGATCGGCTGGAAGGATCGCGACGCGCGCCGCAAGACCGACGATCCCGCGATCCGCCGCGGCGTGGGCCTGGGCGCCTCGGTCTGGTACAACACGGGAGGCACCGGCCCGCGGGCCACGGTCACGCTGAACCGCGACGGCTCGGCCGAAGTCGAGCACGGCGTCCAGGACATCGGCACCGGTTCGCGGACGATGGTCGCGATCGTCGCGGCCGAGGAGCTCGGGCTCCCGCTCGAGAAGATCTCGGTCCGGATCGGCGACACGCGGATGCCGTTCGGCCCCGACTCGGGAGGCTCGTCGACGACGCCTTCGAGCGCGCCCACGATCCGGCGCGCGGCCGTGGCGGCCAAGAAGAAGCTGGGAGACGCCGTCGCGAAGGAATGGAAGGTCTCGCCCGACACCGTCTCGGTCGCGGGCGGGTTCGTCACGTCCTCCGCCGATCCGGCGAAGAAGGTGTCGTTCGCCGAGGCGTGCAAGCTGCTCTCCTCGGAGGGCGCCTCGGCGACCGTCGAGCGGGCCGAGAATCACGAGGACGCCTGGAAGCGGTTCACCTGCGGCGCGCAGTTCGCCGAGGTGGCCGTGGACACGGAGACCGGAAAGGTCAAAGTCGAGCGCGTCGTCGCCGTCCACGACTGCGGAATCGTCGTCAATGCCCTTACGTGCGAGAGCCAGATCCAGGGAGGCGTGATCCAGGGAATGTCTTACGCTTTGTTCGAGGACCGGGTCCTCGACGGCCAGACCGGGCGCATGGTCAACCCCAACGTCGAGGCCTACAAGATCGCCGGCGCCCTCGACTGCCCCGAGATCGAAACGATCGTCGTCCCGGTCTGGGACGGCGTCAACAACACGCAATCCGTCGGTATCGGCGAACCGGCGACCGTGCCGACGGCGGCGGCCATCGCCAACGCCGTCTCGCACGCCGTCGGCGCCCGGATCCGCCGGATCCCCATCACGCCCGAGGTCGTGCTCGCCGCGGTCGAAGAGGGCCGGAAGGGAGGACGGTCATGAAATCCTTCGTCCTGGTCCAGGCCGGCTCGCTCGCCGACGCGGCGCGCGAGACCGTCAAGCCCGACTCGGTCCTGAAGGCGGGAGGGGTCGATCTCCTCGACCGCATGAAGGAGGGCCTCGACTCCCCGTCCACGGTGGTCTCGATCGCCGGAGTCAAGGGCGCCTCGAACATCGAGCCGGGGCCTCCCGCGAAGATCGGCGCCCTGGCCACCCTGTCGTCGATCGCCGGCCACGCCGGAATCCAGAAGAGCTACCCCGCCCTCGCCGCGGCGGCGGCGGGAGCCGCGACTCCTCAGATCCGGAACATGGCGACACTCGGCGGCAACCTCTGCCAGCGTCCCCGCTGCTGGTATTACCGGCTCGGCGAATTCGACTGCCGCAAGAAGGGCGGCAGCGAGTGCTATGCCATCCACGGAGAGAACCGCTTCCACGCCGTCTTCGACACAGGATTGCTGTGCTGCTGCATCCACCCGTCCGCCACGGGCACCGCTCTGTCGGCCTACGGCGCGACGCTGGAGATCGTGTCGCCGAAGGGGACGCGGAGCATGCCGATCGACAAGTTCTTCTTCCGGCCCACCGACGACGCGACCCGGGAGAACAACCTCGCACCCGGCGACGTCATCGCGTCGGTCACGCTGCCCGCCCCGGCCGCCGGCACACGCGCGGTGTATCGCAAGCTCAAGGAGAAGGAGTCCTTCGACTGGCCGCTGGTCGAGACCTGCGTGGTGCTGTCGCTCGACGGCGGCGTCATCCGCGATCCGCGCGTCTTCTTCGGTTCGGTGGCCCCGACTCCCTATCGCTCCAAGGAGGCGGAGGCCGCCCTCGCCGGCCAGCGACCGGGTCCCGACGTGGCGCGCAAGGCGGCCGAAGCAGCAGTCGCGGCGGCGAAGCCGCTGTCGCAGACGGCGTACAAGGCGCGCCTGGCGAAGGTCGAGCTCGAACGGGCGCTCAAAGAGATCTTCGCCTGAGGCGAAAGGAGGCCTTCACCTGAACGACGATCCGCTGGCGCCGTGGCGGCGCTTCGCGCGCACCGGCGGCGCGCGACCCGAAGCGGATTCGCTCCTCTGCCGTCACCTGCGCACCAAGACCTGGCTCGCGCCCGACGCGTTCGGCCAGGGTGATCCGGCACGCTCCCCCTCGACCGCGCAGTACTGGTGCCTGAAGACGATGCGGTCGGACGGCCCCGACGGCGGCCTCGCGCTGCCCGAGGACTGCACCGACGAGCGGATCTGCTTCGAGGCGGCCGCAAGGAAGGGCGGGGAGAGCTGACCGGCGGAGCGCGGTAGCGCGTTCGCCGGTCATCCCGAGAGCGCAGCCCGAGGGATCCCGACGGCTAGCCCTACCTCTTCTTCAGGTCCATCAAGACCTGTCTGGCCACAGCCTTCAGGGTGTCGAACACGCCGGCGCCGGTGGTGGCGACGGCCTCGAAGGTCGGCTCGCGCTTGATGTTGAGCTTGCGATAGAGGTCGTCCGCGGGCATCGCCGTGGGCAGGTCCCGCTTGTTGAACTGGAGGACGTACGGGATCGTGGCGATGTCGTAGCCCTGCTCCTTGAGGTTCTTGTCCAGGTTCCGGATGGACTCGACGTTGGCCTCGAGCCTCGCCTCTTGCGAGTCCGCCACGAAGACGACGCCGTCCACACCCTTCAGGATCAGCTTGCGCGAGGCGTCGTAGAAGACCTGGCCGGGGACCGTGTAGAGGTGAAACCGCGTCTTGAAACCCTTGACCGTTCCGAGGTCGAGCGGCAGGAAGTCGAAGAACAACGTCCGGTCGGTCTCGGTGGCCAGGGAGATCAGCTTGCCCTTGGCGCTCGGATTCGTGCGGTCGTAGACGTACTGCAAGTTCGTCGTTTTTCCGCACAGACCCGGCCCGTAATAGACGATCTTGCAGTTGATCTCGCGGGCGGCGTAGTTGATGAACGTCATGGCGCGGCGGTCAACGTCCGGTCGAGCCGGAAACTCACTCGGAGAACAGGCGGTCGATGTCCTCGTCCGTGATCTCGGCGAACGGCGAGTCGAAGTCCGCCTGGAGAGCCTGCTTGTCCTTCTCCGCCTTTCGGGCGATGTCTTCGAAGACCTTTTCGAGCTCCGCCATGGCCCGGCGCACGCGCAGGCGCACGAGGCCGAGCGAGGTCCGCTCGTCGAAGATCACGACCAGGATGACGCGCTGGGCGACGATGGAGATGTGGATGTTGTCGCGCTCGCCCTCGTGGAAGAGGATCGAGAACTCCCGCTCCCCGATCAGGCGCGCGAGGCCGTCGGTGGCCGCCACGTTGCCAGCCGTCAGCGAGGCGAGCGACGTCGTGTCGAGGGACTGGAGGTCGCCGACGGCCGCGATCTGCTGGCCGTTCTTGTCCACGAGGAACACCACGTTGGCGTTCGCGTCGGAGGCGAGCCTCTGCAGCGAGTCCTTGATCCTTCGGAACTCCTCGTCGTAGAGGACGAGGTCAGGCAAACTCATGAATTAACTGATTCTCCTGTGAGGACTTATTGTAGCAGCTTCTCTCTAAAGCTCTCTCCGGTTTTCCAGAGAGCGAGCCATCGTGACTTCGTCGGCGTACTCGATGTCTCCCCCGACGGGCAGGCCGAATGCGATCCGCGTCACGCGGACACCCGAGGGCTTCAGCCGACGCGCGAGGTAGAGCGCCGTGGCCTCACCTTCGACGTTCGGATTGGTCGCGAGAACCACCTCGCGGACCTCCGGAGTGATCCGGGACACGAGGCCCTCCACGTCGATCTCGTCCGGGCCGATTCCCTTCAGAGGCGAAAGCGCGCCCCAGAGCACGTGGTAGCGGCCGCGGTACTCGCGCGTCTTCTCGATCGCGGCGAGATTGCCGGGCTCCTCGACGACGCAGAGCAAGGTCGCGTCGCGCTGCGGATCCGAGCAGATCTCGCAGGGATCCTCCTCGGTCAGCGTGTTGCAGATCGCGCAGCGCTTGACCGCCGCCCGCGACTCGGAGATCGCGCGCGAGAGCCGCTCGGCGTCCTCGTCGGGCGAGCGCAGCAGGTAGTACGCCAGCCGCGCCGCGCTCTTGGCGCCGATTCCCGGCAGCCTCTGGAATTCCGCGGCGAGACGTTCGAGAGATTTCGGCGTTCCCGGCATCCCGAGGCGCTACCGCATCCCCGGCATCATCCCGCCGAGCAGGGACGCCGTCTTCTTCTGCACCGCCTCGTCGACGCGCCGCGAGGCTTCGCGGGCCGCGGCCAGCACGAGGTCCTGGAGCGTCTCGACGTCCTGGGGGTCCACCACGGACTTGTCGATGACGACCGAGAGAATCTCCTTCTTGCCGGACATCTCGATCTTGACCATGCCGCCGCCCGAGGTCGCTTCCACCGTCATGCCGGAGAGCTCCTGGTCCATCTTCGCCTGCATGGCCTGGGCCTGCTGCATCATCTTCTGGATGTTCATTCCTCTTCCTTGACCTCGGTCAGCTCTCCGTGGAAGAGCTCCATCGCCGAGCGCACCATCGGGTCGGACTCCGCCCGCGTGCTCGCGCGCTCGCGCGCGATCGTGGAGCGCGGCACTTCCCGCGCGGCCTTGCCCAGGTCCCCGTCGGCCGGCGGACCGGTCTTCAGCACGATCCGCAGCGGTCGCCCGAAGGCTTCCCGCGCGACCTCCGAGAGGAGCTTGCGCGCGCTGTGCTCCTCCAGCGCCTCCTTGGCCGCCGCCTTGTCGATGCCGAAACGCAGCACCAGGTCGTCCTTTTCGACGTAGACGGCCTCGGCGAGACTGACCTGCGCCGCCGTCAGGCGCTTGCGCGAATCGAGCAGCTCGTGAAACCGCTCGACCTTATCGCCGCCCGGGGCCCGCACGGGCGCGGCCGGGCCTTCCTCGGGTTCCGGCTCGACAGCGACGAGCGACACGATGCGCGGGCCCGAATCGGCCGCGCGCGGCGGAATCGGGGGCGAGGGCGGATTGGCGGGACGCGGGGCCGGGGCGCCCGACATCGCCGTCTCGATCGACTTCAAACGCGGCAACTCGGCGAGCTTCAAGATCAGCATCTGCACGACGAGCCCGGGATCGTCCACCCGGCGCACCTGCTCCTCCGCCTGAAGCACCAGCGAGACGGAGCGCAAGAGGTTCTCATAGGGCATCGCCCGGGAGAGAGTGGAAAGGCGCTGCCGCTCTTCCGAATCGAGATCTCCTCCGCCGCCGGCGGACACCAGGAGCGCCTTGCGGAGGAAGCCGACCAGCTCCTTGAGGACATGGCGGGGATCGGCGCCGCCGTCCGTCAGCCGGGTGAGGCTGGCGATGGCCGCGGCCCGGTCGCCGCCGGCGATGGCCGAGAACATACCCTCCAGAAGGTCGCGGTCCACGAGCGCCAGGATCTCGGCGCAGCGCGCCTCGTCGACTGTGCCGGTGGAGAGCGTCGCCGTCTGGTCGAGGAGCGAGAGCGCGTCCCGAAGGCTTCCTTCCGCGGCCGCCGCCAGGAGCCGCAGGGCTGCCGGTGTGGCCGCGATCTTTTCCGCCTTCGCGACTTTCTCCAGCTGCGCCACGATCTCCCGCACCGTCAGCGCGCGAAACGCGAAGCGCTGGCAACGCGACACGATCGTGGCGGGAATCTTGTGGAGCTCCGTCGAGGCCAGGATGAAGCGGGCGTGCGGAGGCGGCTCCTCGAGCGTCTTCAGCAGCGCATTGAAGGCCTCGGTCGTAAGCATGTGGACTTCGTCGAGGATCGCGATCCGGTATCGGTCGCGCTGCGGCGCGTAGCGTACCGTCTCGATCAGCTCCCGCGCGTTCTCGATCTTGCGGTTGGACGCGCCGTCCATCTCGTGGACGTCGAGGGATTCGCCCCGGTCCAGGATTTCGCGGCACGACGCGCACTGACCGCAGGGCTTGACGGTCGGCCCCTTCTCGCAGTTCAGGGCGCGGGCGAGCATCCGGGCCGTCGAGGTCTTGCCGACCCCGCGAGGCCCGGTCAGCAGGTACGCCGACGCGACCCGGCCTTCGGAGATCGCGTTGGAGAGCGTGCGCGCCACGGCCTCCTGGCCGACCAGGTCGTCGAAAACGCGGGGACGCCATTTGCGGGGAAGCGCGACGTGCATCGGATGATTATCCGGGGGCCGAAGATGAGCTCAGGTTGACCTGCGGCGCACGGGGGCGCCTCCTGATCGCTGCTCCCTTCCGGGCCTGACGAGGTTCGGAGGCTTCCGTCGCACAGGGCCCGAACTCATCTTCGGCCGCCGGGACGGGCATTCTATCGCAACGGCTCGCGTGACCCGCCTGCGACGAGCGCGACGAGGAGGGCGACGCCGAACGAGAGACCCGCCCACAAATCCGCGTCGTGCGACTTCGTTCCGAGCGCGGGGGCGGGCCAGAGATCCAGGCGTTCACCGATCGTGTAGAGAAGCGCAAACACCGCCAGCCATAACAGGCCGGCCGCGGAGAGCCTGGCCTCCCGCGTCACGACTTCTTGGGACAGCGCTCGCGGACGAAGTTCCAGACGGCCTCGGCCAGGTTCTTCGGGACCTCGCGCGGTTTGAGCATCTTCAGCGTGCGGCCGGTCGCGCGGTAGCTGTGGAGGAAGGTGACGCAGGGCGGGCAGTGGGAGAGGTGGGCCTCGAGCTCGCGGCGGTCGATCTCGGGCATCGACCCGTCCTCGTAATCCGCGAGGTACTCGAGGATCAGGCGCTTGCAATTCATCTCGTCGTGTTTCACGGCGCCACCCTCTGCTGCCCGGCCTGGGGCTCGCGCGGCGCCGATGCGATCTCGGCGAGCCGCTGACGCACGTGGAGGCGCGCCCGGTGGAGGCGCGACTTTAAGGCGGGCATCGAGATTTCGAGGATTTCCGCCACGTCCGAAGGCTTCATCTCCTCGACGTCGACCATCCAGATCGCGTCGCGATACGGAGGCGGAAGCTCGTCGATGAACTCCTCCGCCCGGTCGGCGAGGTCCCGGGCGATGACTTCGTCCTCGGTACCGTCGACCCAGGCCAGGTATTCGGGCGAAGTCCCGAGCCGCCGGTCCGAGAGCCGCGGCGCGAAGTCGTCGAGCGCCACCGTGGCGGCGGCCGGGCGGCGGCGCCGGGCCCGGCTGTAGGCGGCGTTGAGGGCGACCCGGTAGAACCAGGAAAAGAACTTCTTGGACTCGTCGAACGTGTCGATCTTGCGGTAGAGCGTCAGGAAGGCGTCCTGCGTGGACTCTTCCGCGTCCTCCCGGTTTCGGAGGACGCCGTAGGACAACGAATAAATCCGGGCGTTGTATCGCTCGACCATCTCTCGAAAGGCCTGATCGTCGCCCCGTTTGATCCGCCGGACGAGCTCGAGGTCAGAGGCGTTCGGATCTTCTGCCATCAGGATGTACGGTATCGCGGGGCGGCCAAGTTCGAGAAATGGGGGCCAACCCGCCGCCAGGCAACGACATCCTTGAGCCTGCACACCGGAAGTATGTTTGGCGGAGAGGGGGGGATTCGGGCCGCCCTTGCTACGAGATCCTCGGGGGCCTGTTGTACGATTCGCCGCCCCCGGAGAGGTGTCCGAGTGGCTTAAGGAGCACGCTTGGAAAGCGTGTGTACGCAAAACGTACCGGGGGTTCGAATCCCCCCCTCTCCGCCAATCGACCCTCGCCACCCCGTCCGGCCCTCCACCATCGTTCCCCTCCGAAAGGGGTTACACTCTTGCCCGTGGCTGCGGCGGAAAGGGCCGAGAGGGCCGACGGGCCTGACTTCGTGTTCCTCGCCGGTAACGCCTGCCTCGACTTTCTCAACACGAGGCCGGTCCTCCGGGGCGCACCGGTCGAGCTTCTGGAGAGCTTCGAGGACTTTGTCCGCTGGCTGATCCGGGCCGGACGCATCGACGCTCGCGCCGGAGCCGAGGCGCTCAAGCGCTGGGGCGAGGGTCCCGAGGGCGCGCGCATCGCTGAGCGTGCGCGCTCGTTCCGCGAAACGCTGCGGCACATGACCGAGGGCATGATCCGGGGGCGTGGCATCTCTACCGAGGGCCTGGCGGCGATCAACTTCATCCTGGCCGAGAACGACGGAAGCCTCCGCCTCGAACGGCAAGGCTTCGGGTTCCGGACGCGTTTCGCGGCCCGCCCGACGCAGCCGATCGCTCTGCTGGGCTCCATGGCGGAGACGGCCGCCGAGCTTCTTTCCAGCGGAGATCCGAGGCTGATCCGACGCTGCGGGAATCCCGACTGCGTCTTCTTCTTCTACGACTCCACGCGCAACCATCGCCGCCAGTGGTGCGCGATGGGGACGTGCGGAAACCTGATGAAGGTGCGGGCGTTTCGGAAGCGGCACCGCAAGGTCGGTAAGCCGTAAGCGGTAAGCCGTAAGCGGTTCGCGTCTCCACCCTCCTGCTTACTGCCTACTGCTTACTGCTTACTGACTCTCCTCTCCCATCCTCCGCAGCGTCTCGAAGCTGTAGATGCCGTCGTTGTGGCCGTCGGCCCAGTCGATCTGCAGCGCGTAGGCGCCGACGCGCCGGTGCGCGGCGACCTCGAACGCGCGCGGCGTCAGGACGCGGGGCGGGCCCTTGTAGACCTTCCCGAAGAGATCGGGCTCGCCCTTGCACATCGCGCACGGACACGCGCGCCGGAGCTTCTCGAGCGGGAAGTAGTCTTCGCGACCGTCGTCCCACACGATCGCCAGCTCGTTGCCGACGACCATCACATTGCGAGGGACGGGGATCACCGGACACCCGTGGCGAGGAAGAGGTCCGAGAGGATCCGGTTGTAGGAGTAGACGTAGGTCTTGCCGTCGGACGCCACGGCGGGAGCCGAGAGGCTCGAGATGCCGGCCGGGTCCGGAGGCGTCAGCACTTTCCAGAGCTCTCGCTTACCGGTCGTGGGCTCGAGTCGAAAGACCTTGCCGGGATAGTCGCCGCGCCGGAAAACGTAGAGAAGGCGGCCGTCGGATGTCCAACCCACGGGATCTTCACCCGGCTCGAGGCCGGGGATCGGCGTCGGCTCGCCGCCGCCGAGAGGATAGAGATAGTGCCGTCGGTCGGGTCCGACGACCGCGGCGACCTTGGCGTCGGGGGAGATGCCGTGCGGGAGCGCCCGATAACCGGGCGGACTGAGCGGACGAGGCTTCGCGTCGAGGTTTTCCAGAAGGAAGAGCCGGGTCCCTCCCGTCCCCTCGCTTGCATTCAGCAAGACCCGCTTTCCGTCCGGGAACCAGGCCGCAAATGACACCGAGAGCCCGCCGGCGGTGACGACCCGCGACTCCCCCGCTCCGGTCGGAAGGGACGAGAGCTGTGGTTTTGGCGGAACCAAGGTCACGGCAAGGGTCCAGCGCCCGTCGGGCGAGATCGATCGGGGCGTTCCCGTCCCGAGCCGTACGGGTGGAGAGCCGTCCATCCGGCGCAGGTACGACGAGTAACCCGGCCCTCCTCCCTCGCCCGACTCCGCGAACACGAAGAAGCTTCCATCGTGTGCGATGTCCTGCACGGACGACCAATCGAGCCAGGAAAGATCGCGTTCCTGCTGGTCGGTGGCCGTCGCGCCCAGGATGCCGGATCGCAGCGCATCGTGCGAAATCAGAGCCCGTCCGTCCCGAGAGACGTCCTGAAGCGTGAGGTTTCCGGTCACGCGCGTCAGCACGCGCCGCGCACCGGAGCGAGTCACGGCATAGAGCGCCCGGTTGCCGCCGGTCTCTGCGGCCGTGAACCAGATCTCGTTGCCATCCGGAGACCACGCCAGGCCGCCCTCGGTCGAGAAGTCGGCGGCGAGGGTCTTCTTCTTCCCCGCACGGTCCACGACAGCGACGGCCCCTCCGTCGTCCCCGACGTTCGGATGGTCGAGAAACGCGATCGTGTCCCCTTTCGGGGAAACGCGGAGATTGCTGATCCAGCCATCGGTCTCGTAAAGCACCGTCCCGATCGGATACTCGAGACGTGTACGCGGCCCGACCGCGCGAACGACGGCGAAGGACTTCCCGTCTGGTCCCCAGTCGGCCCAGAGGACATCCTCGAGTACCTCGCGCGGCGTGCCGCCGCCGGTGATGCCGATCCGGGCGAGCGTCCCCGTGCGTTGAAAAGGACCCCCGAAACGCCGTCCCAGCGAGACCGCCATCTCGCCCGTCGAGGAGACTGCAAAGAGATCCGCCGATTTCAGGCCGAAGGGGCGCGCTTCGGGACTGTCGAGACGGGACACGAAGATCTCCACCGGCCGGCCCTCCCAGGCCGCCGCGTAGAGGATTGTCTGGCCGTCCGGTGCGAAGCGCGCGGAGTAGATCTCCCCGCGCTGGAACGTCAGCTCGCGAAAGGAGGGAGGCTCGATTCCGCCGGTCCTCCGGCCCGCAGTGAAGGCGGCGATGCCGACGATCGCGACGACCGCCGCGGCGACCAACGGCCACATCCAGCGACGCCGGCTCGCGCGCACCGCCTCCGCGGCGGCCGCTGTCATATCCGTCGTTGAGGTCGAGAAAGACGCCTCCGAGAGATGATCGCGGACCGAGGCCAGGTCGCGCGCGAGGTCCTTGGTTGTTCCGAAGCGGTCGTCCGGGTCCTTGGCCAGGCACCTTTCCACGATCCAGCGCACGGGTGCCGGGACCTTCGGGTTCAACTGCGCCACCGAGTCGGGCTCTTCGCGGATGATCGCGGTCATCGTCTCGGCGGTCGTGTTCCGCTCGAAGGCCCGCTTGCCCGTCGCCATCTCGTAGAGGATCGAGCCGAAGGAGAACTGGTCGGACCGGTAATCCACCGGACGCCCCGCCGCCTGCTCGGGCGACATGTATCCGATCGTTCCCATGACCAGCCCCGGTCGCGTCGGATCGCCGGCGGCCGTCTGGAGCGCGGAGACTTCCTTGTCCTCCGGCGTGACCAGCTTGGCCAGGCCGAAGTCCAGGATTTTCACGTAGCCGTTCTTCGAGACCATCACGTTGGCAGGCTTCAGGTCGCGGTGGACGATGCCGACGCCGTGCGCGGCCGCAAGGCCCTCGGCGATCTGCGTGGAGAGATCCAGGAGCTTTCGGACCGGCACCGGCCCCGAGGCCACGAGATCCTTCAGCGTCCCGCCGTCGACGAGCTCCATCGCGATGTAGACGGTCGAATCCACCGAGCCGATGTCGAAGATCGTCAGGATGTTCGGATGCGACAAAGCGGACGCCGACCGCGCCTCGCGCTCGAAGCGGCTGCGACGCTCGGCGTCCCTGGCGAGCTCCGCCGGCAGCACCTTTATCGCGACGTCGCGCTTCAAGCGGTCGTCCCGCGCCCGGTAGACCTCCCCCATGCCGCCCGCGCCAAGAGGTGCGAGGACCTCGTAGGGACCGAGGCGCGTGCCGGAGGAAAGGGTCATTTCAGGCCGTCGACGATATACAGGTCCGACAGCGTGCGGCTGTAGGAATACGCGTAGGACTCGCCGCTCGGTGTGGGCAGAGGGCCGATCCGGGAGACGCCCCCGGCGTCGGCCGGCATCAATGACCGCCAGAGCTCCCGACGGCCCGTCGAGAGGTCGACCCGATAGACCTGCGAGGGGATCTCTCCCTGGCGATGCACGTACACAGAATGGGCATCGGCGGCGAACTGATCGACCTGATCATTCGCATCGACGCCCGGAATCGCCGTTGGCTCGCCTCCCGAGATCGGATAGAGATAAGTTCTACGATCGGGGCCCGTCACGACGGCAAAGGCACCGTCGGGTGAAACAAATCGAAAGCCCCTGTACCCTTCCGGCGTCAGAGCGCGCGGCTTCCCGCCATCGACGTCGCGCACGTAGAGCCGGAGCCCGCGGCCCGGCTCGCTCGCCGTGAACAGGATCCTCCTCCCGTCCGGCATCCAGCACGCAATCGATGCGGTGAGGCCTTCCTTGGAAAGCAGCTTCGGCTCGCCCGCGCCCGTCGGATAGATCGCAAGCTGCGGGTCCGTCGCCGCGTGCAGGATCACGACGGCCCACTTCCCATCCGGTGAGAGGGTCTGACCGAAGCCTTCCCCGATGCGCACGGCCGGCGAGCCGTCGGTCTTCCGAACGTAGACGGAATAGCCGGCCCCTCCGCCCTCGCCCCCTTCGGTGAAGAGAACCGTCCGGCCGTCGGAGGACAGAAAGGTCGCAAGTGAGTAGTCGAGCCACGTGAGATCGCGTTCTTTCGACTCTCCCGGCGGAAGAGCGAGGATCTCCTGCCGGAAAGTGTCCCGCGTGACGAGCATTCGGCCCTCGCGGGAGATGTCTCGCAGCGTGAGATTGCCCGCGATCCGCGAACGCAGGCGGACGCTGCCGGAGAGCGACATCGAGTAGAGAGCGCGAAGCGAAACCTCCGCCGCCGTGAACCAGACCTCGCTGCCGCCGGGCCCCCACGACACGCCCTGCGTCGACCCGAAAGGCTTGGAGAACGCCTTCTTGCGACCGGAGCGGTCCACGAGGACCACCGATCCGCCGTCGTCGTTCAGAGCCGGGTGGTCGGTGAACGCCACGAGATCCCCGTTCGGCGAAACGCGCGGGTGGCCGATCCAACCGCTCGTCTCATGGAGGACCTTGCCGATCGGGTATTCCAGCAGCATCCGCCCCCGAGACGTCCGCACGACGGCGAGACTCTTTCCGTCCGGCGCCCAATCCGCCCATTCGATGTCCTCCAGAATGTCGCGGGGAGCGGCCCCACCGGCCACCGAGAGCTGTGCGAGCGTGCCGCTACGCCGAAAGCCACCCACAGAGACGCGGTTCAACGAGACGGCCATCTCGCCCGACCTCGAGATCGCGAGGACCTCCGTGCCGGAGAGGCCGAAGGGGCGCGACTCCGGGCTCTCCAGCCGGCGGACGAAGACCTCGACAGGTTTGCCGTCCCAGGCTGCCGAGTACACCACGGTCTGTCCGTCGGGAGCGAACTGCGCCGCCATGATCTCGCCACGGCGGAACGTGAGCTGGTGAAAGGAGGGAGGCGGCCGTTCGCCGGCCTGCTTTCCGACGAGATAGGCCAGGATCCCGACGATCAGGGCAGTCGCCAGAACTGCGCCCGTCAAGACGGGCCAGAAACGTCGGCGCCTGATTTCCGTAGACGGCACCGCCGTGGCCGCCGTCCCCGAGACTCCCGAGAGCGCTTCGAGATCGAACGCCACGTCGCGAGCAGACTCGAAGCGCTCCTCCGGGTTCTTCTCCAGGCAGTGCCGCACGATCCGGTCGAGTCCCGGCTGAATGTCCTTGTTGGTCTGGGACAGATCGGGCGGCTCCTTGGTCAGGATCGCCGTGATCGTGTCGGCCGCCGTGTCGCCGCGGAACGCCCGCTGCCCCGACAGCATCTCGTAGAGGATCGTCCCGAAGGAGAAGATGTCGCTTCGCCGGTCCGCGGCTTTGCCACGCACCTGCTCGGGCGACATGTAACCCATCGTTCCGAGCACGACGCCGGGCTCGGTGCCGCCCGAGACCGTCTTCATGTCGGTCTTGCCGTCCTGTCCCGCCTCGGGCTTCAGCTTCGCAAGGCCGAAGTCCAGGATCTTCACCCGGCCGTCTTTCGTCAGGAAGATATTCTCGGGCTTCAGGTCCCGGTGCACGATCCCCCTCTCGTGCGCCGCGGCGAGACCCTTCGCGATCTGGATTGCATAGTCCACGGCCTTGCGCGGAGAGATCGCGCCCGCGCCAAGGCGGCTCCGCAAAGTCTCGCCTTCGAGAAGCTCCGTCACGATGTACGGCGAGCCATTCGACATCCCGAAGTCGTGGACTGCCGTGATGTTGGGATGGTTGAGAACCCCCGCCGCACGCGCCTCCTGCTCGAAACGCTTCAGGCGGTCCGCATCCTGCGAGAAGGAGGCCGGCAGGACTTTGATCGCCACGTCGCGGCCCAGCCGCGGATCCTTCGCCCGGTACACCTCCCCCATGCCGCCGGCGCCGAGAGGCGACAGGATCTCGTAAGGGCCGAGGCGCGTTCCGGAGGACAGGCTCACTTCATTCCATCGACGAGCTGGAGGGAGGAGAGAATTCTGAGGTAGCTGTACGCGTAAGTCTTGCCGTCGGGCGTGACCACGACCCGGCTGATCGTGTTCAGGCCGGCGGCGTCGGAAGGCATCAGCTCCTTCCAAGGCTCCTTACGGCCGGAGGCGAGGTCATAGCGATAGACACCGGAAGGAAGTTGTCCGCGTCGCTGGACATACAGTGACCGGCCATCCGGCGCGAACCGCATCGGAACATCCTCGACGGTGAGACCGGGAAGCGGCGTGGGCTCGCCTCCCTCGACCGGGTAGAGGTAGATCCGCCGGTCGGGTCCTCTCACGACGACGGTCCTCGAGTCCGGGCTGATTGCTCCGCGATACGCGAAGTATCCCTCGGGGGTGAGGGCTTTCGGCTTGCCACCGCCGACGTCGCGAATGTAGAGGCGTGTACCGTGACCGGGTTCGGTCGCCGTAAAGAGAATTCGCTTCCCGTCGGGAAGCCAATCGGCATCGATCGGGGCGAGCCCCTCCTTCGCGAGGACGCGCGGCGAGCCCACACCCGTCGGGAGGAGCACGAGCTGAGGATCGGAGGCCGGATGGAGGATCGAGATCATCCACGCCCCATCCGGTGAAAGCGCTACGGCGGTTCCCTCGCTCAGGCGGACGGCCGCGGTTCCATCGGTCTTTCGGATGTAGGCGGAATAGGCGGGGCCGCCGCCCTCGCCCGACTCGGTCAGACAAATCAGGCTTCCGTCGGGCGTGATGTCGCCTACAAGAGAGTAGTCGAGCCACGTCAGCTCCCGCTCCTTCTCGTCGCCCGGTTTCCGCGAGAGGATGCCGATACGAGCGCTGTCGTTGGTCATCAGAACCCGCCCGTCCTTCGAGATGTCGCGGATCGTGCTGGTGCCGGGGATGCGGCCGACCAGCCGGTCCTTTCCGGAGCGAGTCAGGGCGTGGACCGCGCGATTGTTCCCGGATTCGGCTCCGGTGTACCAAAGCTCGCTGCCGTCCGGCCTCCAGGCCAGGCCCTGCACTGATTCGTACACCGGGGACTGCGTTCTCCGTTTGCCGTCCAGATCGACGACCGCGACCCTCCCGCCGTCGTCCCGGAGAACGGGGTGATCGATGAAGGCGACCAGGTCGCCTCGCGGCGAGACGCGGGGATGGCTGATCCATCCGGTCGTCTCGTAGAGTGCTTTGCCGATCGGGTACTCCAGCCGATGCTTGACCCCGGCCTCGCGCTCGATGGCGAGCTCCCGGCCATCCGGGCCCCAGTCCGCCCACTCGACGTCGTCGAGAATCTCCCGGGGAGCACCGCCGGCGATCGAGATTCGGGCGAGACGCCCGGCGCGAGTGAACGGAACTGTCTGGTGCCTGTTCAGCGAGACCGCCATCTCTCCGGTCTTCGAGATCGCCAAGACCTCGGCACCAGCGAGGCCGAACGGCCGCGACTCGGGACTCTCGGGGCGGTTGATGAACACCTCGAATGGCTTTCCCTCCCACGAGGCCGAATAGACGATCGTCTGGCCGTCGGGGGCGAAGAGGGCGCTTCCCACCTCGCCGCGTGAAAACGTGATCTCGTGGAAGGTCGGCGGCGTGACGACGCCGGTTCTCTTTCCGGCCCAGTAGGCGAGGAGCCCGGCGATCGCCGCGCTCGCGAGTGCGACTCCGATCAGCGTCGACCACGACGGCCGACGCGCTGGCGCCCGTCCCTCCACCGGGAAGACGCCGGTGGGTCTCGACACACCCGACAGCGCCTCGAGATCGAACGCCACGTCGCGAGCGGATTCGAACCTCTCCTCGGGGTTCTTCTCGAGGCAGTGCCGCACGATCCGGTCCAGACCCGGATGGACATCCTTGTTCGTCTGCGAGAGGTCCGGCGGCTCCTTCGTCAGGATCGCCGTGATTGTGTCCGCTGCGGTGTCCCCGCGAAACGCCCGCTGTCCCGACAGCATCTCGTAGAGGATCGTTCCGAACGAGAAAATGTCGCTTCGCTTGTCTGCGGCCTTCCCGCGCACCTGCTCCGGCGACATGTAGCCCATCGTCCCGAGCACCACCCCGGGCTGCGTGCCGCCGGAGACCGTCTGCATGTCGGTCTGCGAGCCGCCGTTTTTTTCCAACTTCAGCTTCGCCAGGCCGAAATCGAGGATCTTGACTCGTCCGTCCCTCGTCAGAAAAACGTTCTCGGGCTTCAGATCCCGATGCACGATTCCCTTCTCGTGCGCGGCCGCCAGACCATGCGCGAGCTGAATGGCATAGTCCAGGGCCTTGCGCTGAGAAACCGGCCCTGGCCCCAAACGACTGCGTAGTGTCTCTCCTTGCAGGAGCTCCGTGACGATGTACGGCGAGCCCTCGTGCGAGCCGAAATCGAACACGGCCGTGATGTTGGGATGGTTCAACCCGCCCGCCGTCTGGGCTTCCTGCTCGAACCGGCGCAGCCGGTCGGCGTCGCTCGAGAAGGTCGCGGGAAGGACCTTGATCGCGACCTCTCGCTTGAGGCGTGCATCGTGGGCTCGGTAGACCTCGCCCATGCCTCCGGCGCCGATCGGCGCTGCGATCTCGTAAGGACCCAGCTTCGTACCGGCGGAAAGAGTCATCCGGTTTCCGGGATTCTAACTGCGGATCTCGTCGCGGTGGTGAGCCCCGGGAAACGCGGATGGC
>JBKOVK010000151.1:0-1991 GCA_046724475.1 Acidobacteriota bacterium
GGCCACGCCGCCGTCAGGCCTGACGAACGTCCTGTTGGCGCGTGGGACTCAGGTGACCAATGGGACCATCCCGCTTCAATTCGGGACGGACATCGCCATGGTGCAGTTCACGGTCGTGCCGGGTGGCTCCTCCGGCTGGCACTCCCATCCAGGGGGCGCGATCATTATCGTTAAGCAGGGCACGGAGACCGTTCACGAATCGGTCGGCAGCCAGTGCCAGATCGAAACGCACAGCGCCGGGGATGCGTTCATCGAACGCCCGGGCGAAGTGGATCAGGTCGTTAATACCGGCACGGTCCCCGTCATCAATATGGTCACTTTCCCGCGTGTGCCGCCGGGCGGCGCCACGAGAATTGACCAGCCTGATCCCGGCACGTGCCCCGGACTCTGACGGGTTGACTGCCATTCCCAAACGTCAGTGAGGACGGCCGGGTGGGCGTGCCAGGGAGCGCTCACCCGGCCGGTCGGGCGGTTCAGGTTTGGACTCCTTCCCGCCGCTCGTCAGGCGGCAAGCCGAGCGGGATCGCCACGTGCAGATCGCGCTCGTCCGGTCCGAGCATGGCCATCGCCCGCCGCAAAGCCGACCCGGACGGGATCACGACCGCGCAACTCGCCGGCACTGTTGGCCGGTACGTGAGCCGGAAGCCGCTGGACGTCGAGGCCGCGGTTACCGAGCTGCGAGAGATTGCCAACGGCCGCGGCGACCTGCTGGCCGAACGGGCCGGGGTAACGCTTGGCTTCTACGCCCGCGAGAACAGGGACGAGTGGCCGCGTAAAGGCGCTCGCGGCCGCGCTGCTCATTGCTGCCGGTGCCGACCTGACCCGGCTCACGGAATGGATCGAGGAGGGGCAGGAGCGAGCCGAGAGGATCCGCTAGACGAGGGGCACAGAGAGATCCCCGCGAGCCTCCCTCCTCCGGGGCTCGCGAGGATCTTCATCTCCGCAAGTACCTCGATCGCGATGGGCGCTGCCAAGTTGCCCCATGCTAGGCTCCAGCCGGCTCGCCGATCATGCGGCGATGGGCAAATGGGGGGTATCAAATGCGCAAGAAGCTCGCAATCGCGATCTTTGCAGCAGTGTTCGTCGGTCTGAACGCTAGTGCCGCTGTCGCTGGCGAGGTGACCGGGCCTCCGGGGACTCCCGGTGTCCCGTTCTCGGGGTCGGGGGTGCGTACAGGGGCACCCGCACACTCCCAGTCGATCTGCTCCTACAACGGGCTGAATGACATGAACCCGGATCAAGGTCAGATCGCCCAATTCGTGCAAACGCCCCACAACCAGGGGTCTCCTGGGGACGCCGGCCACGGAACCTGCGCTGGCGGAACCAACCCCGAGAATCAGTAGATCAGCCGTCGTCGGTTTGGCCCCGGCACTAGGTCGGGGCCAACCAACGCGCCCGCCCGCCTACGCCCGGATGATCTACTCGGTGCCCCCCTCCACGGTGGGCAGGAGTTTGGTGCCGAGGTCGTGGCACAGCTGCCGTGCCTCCTGCGTCGATAGCCACCAGGTGGCTTGTGACACGCCCGCCACATAGGCGGCGCTGACGTCGATGCCGACCGCGTACAGCTGGACGACGCCAGGCTCGCTCGGCGGTGTGATGACTGAAATAGTGCTCATGGGCGGAGCTCTCTCTCCGTCAAGGCCTCCGGTTCGGGGACACAACCCGGCCGGGGGCCGCCTAGTCATCGAGTTGGTGACCCGATAACTTCGCCGCGACGTTCGCGGCTGTGAACGGGAATCCGCAGGTAAGGACAGCGTTTAGCGGTGCTCGCCTGAAAAGCGGAAGGTCGGCGGTTCGATCCCGCCCCTGCCCACCACCTGTGGAAACGCGCGTCGCGAAGCCGTCGACGTCGTGCCCTCACCACCGCCCATCGTCGACGCCCCGGCCGAGGTAGCCGAGCAGATCGCAGCGGCGAAAGCGGCGTGGGCAACGCGAGCCAAGACTGAGGCTGAGTCGCAGCCGCGGCACCGGCACGTTACCGACTGGTGATC
>JBKOVK010000286.1:0-2304 GCA_046724475.1 Acidobacteriota bacterium
AAGGCTCCCTGCCCGGTCACGCTACCCGACGGGAGCCATCGTGCCGGGGATCCGGCCGGACTCGGCGACCTGGGATATGGGAACGGACCTCTCTGGGTCGCCCTGTGGCCGAAGGGGCGTGCCCGCGCGACCGAGGACAACGTGAACCGGCGCGGCGAGATCGTGATGAAGTTCCCGTGGGACCGGGGAGTGAGGGGGCATCTTCACATCAGTGGTCGTCGGATCGACGCGGGCGCGCCGCCCCTCCGTGTTCATCTCTCCGACTACGGCCTGGCCGGCTTCCAGGCCACAGCCCTGGTGTTTCCAACGGAAGGGTGTTGGGAGGTCACCGGTTCCATCCGCCACACCGATCTGACGTTCGTGACGCGCGTGACGTTGTCGTCGTAGTTGCGGATCGCTCCCGACGTCGCCGACGTCCCCGCCGGACGGCAAGGTAGTTCGAGTCCGGCGCCCTTTCCACCCCAGGATCCGCAAGATCGAGGACTACGGCGGAGGATGGTACGGCCACGGGATGCGGATCACCGAACCGAAGGAACTCGACGACGAGCTACTCGGCTGGCTCCGCGAGTCCTATCACCAGATGGGGATGCAGGAGCGTCGAGCTGGGCGCTGAGCCTGCTCCCAACGGCTTCTCGGCGCGATCTCGGGTCGGGACAAGGCAGAACGGATGACCTGCTGGATCGGCGTAGACCCGCGAGCGGTCGGCCTCCGGCCGATCGTCGAACTTCGTTCCCCCCAGGGCGAGCACGACCTGCTCAGCTGCGTCGAGGTCGTCGACCCGGAAATGCAGGTGAAGTTGCATGGACGACGCCGGATCGGGCCACGTCGGTGGCTGATGGCCCGGCGCTCGCTGGAACGATAGGTGGAAGTCTGCCTCCTCGCTCTCGCCTACCGAGTACCACTCCGCCTGCGCGTAAACCACAGGCCACCCCGTGACCCGGCTGTAGAACTCCGCGAGCGCGGCGGGATCGCGGCACTCCAGCGCGACCCCGCTCAGCCGTCCAACACCGCCCATACTGTTCAAGCTACTCGACGGTCGGGGCCACGGCGCTGCCCGACGCTTACCTGTGTGAAGCGTCCGTGGGGTGGGATCGCGGCCACCGCGCGACGCGATGATCCGTCCGATGCGGGATCCCGTTCCAGGCGTCTCAGACAGGCCGAGTCGGCCGGAGTATCAGCCGGCACCTCCGGAGAGGTTCCGAGGGCGGGGTGATGTGTCGAGCCCTCGCCGTCTCGTTCACCTCATGAAGAAAGCCGGCCCCGGTGGCGAAGTGCGCGGGCCTCCTGGCAGCAACCATCGCAGGCGTGGTCGCCATCGTCGGCGACGCCGATCCGATGGAGCCATTCCAGCGAGTCAGGATCGGGGTGACCGATTCCGTCGGCGCACACCCGGACCAGGAGGTTGTGTCGATCCGTGAGGATGTCGCGGGGCCAGCCGACCATGCCGTGGTCCGACGGGTTGTGCCAGGGGCAGCGGTACCCCGCGCAGCGCGACGGCGGATGGATCGTGATGGCAGTGTGGCTCACCTTGAACTCATCGGCTGTTGGAGTGGGCCTTCTTGAGCGACTTGGCCACCCTCGACTCCTTCGAAGTTGCGCTCCTGGCCGGCGACGTCACGTCCAGGTACGAAGAACCATCGCCAACGGTGATGCCGCCTAGTTAGAGCAGCTCCTCCGCCGAAGGAGCCGGGTCGACTCGATGTACCTTGCAGCTCCGGCGCTCGATGGTCTTCGTCCGTGCTTTCTCCGCGGTGGCAGCCCAGGAAGTGACGCGCTTGCCGTCGTCGATGTACACGAACCATCGGAACTCCGCTCGTCCGTCGGACCCGTGGGTCCGCCCCTGAGGGCGGTCGCTCATCGTGAGTCCCTGATGCCACTCATGGGATCAGAGTTCACCGGGCCAGCTCCGCGCGTAGCCTCGCGTTCTCGGCGACGAGCCCGTTCATGGCCTCGCGCGCCTTCGCGTTCCGTTCCTTCAGCAGAGCGATGTGCTCTTCGGGGGACAGCTCGCGCCCCAATTCGGGGCTTGCGCCTGGCACGTCGCGAGGCTTCTCGAACGTCGGGGCCGTCACGCCGACGGAGTAATCCTCGACCCGCAGCTGGGCCAGATCGGCCCGCTTGACGCCCGAGGCGAGGTGAGCCGGCTCAAACGCCAGCTCGACCAGCTTCTGGACCACGGGCTGGCGATGCTCTTCGCATGCGGCCGAGACGACCGTGTCGAGACTCACGAAGACAAAGCGCGCCTCCTCCGAACACGTCTCGCACACGTAGTCGCTCATCGGTGCGCCGTCCTTCCCTTTCATC
>JBKOVK010000252.1:0-6099 GCA_046724475.1 Acidobacteriota bacterium
GCGCAGGTGACGACCGAAACCGCCAGGGCGGCGTAAACCGCACGCGACAGGAAGGCGCGGCCGGTCCGGTTGAGGTAGGAAAGGGTCAGCGCGACGATGAGAAACGCCTCGATGCCTTCCCGCAACGCGATCGTGAATCCCTGCCACATGGGGCGTTTCTCCGTGAACCCTGCTTGACATCCAAGAGGGGACGTGAGAATAACCTAGTTGAGACAGAGTCGCAATCCCAAAGACGGACCATGGAAAAACGCGAGCTCGGCATCTTCCGCAAGTATCTGGAACGGCGGGGCCTGAAGCTGACCGCGGAGCGCCAGGCCCTGTTCGACGAGATCTTCAGCCGCCATGAGCACCTGGAGGCGGACGAGCTGCTGGTGCGGCTGCGCTCGAAGCACAAGAAGATCTCGCGGGCCACGATCTACCGGACGCTCGAGCTCCTCGTCGACTCCGGAATCGTCGGACGCGTCCGCATCGGAGAGGCGGGATACCGCTACGAGCGCCTGCGCGCCGGCGACCACCACGATCACCTGATCTGCGATCAGTGCGGGCGCGTGATCGAGTTCTTCGAGCCCCGGATCGAGAATCTCCAGGACGAGGTCGCGGAGCGCTACGGGTTCGTGCTCCTGTCCCACACCCACCAGATGCGGGGCATCTGCCGCTCCTGCCGCCCGCGCGCCAAGGCGGCGGCCCCGGCGCCGGCGGATGCGGCCGAGCCGCGGCCGGTTTCGATCACTTCCAGACCACGCGAATGAAGCGCCGTCCGAGGCGGAGGACGGTCGCCGAGCCGCCGGCGATGCTCTCGTCCGGATCGCGCACTTCGCGCGGCGAGCCCGCGCCGTCGGCGTAGACCTTCAGGGCGCCCTCGTCGATTTTCCGGCGCGCTTCGCGCATGGACGCCGCGAGTCCGAGAGCCACGAGCGTCTTCGCGGCGGGGGCGCCTCCTGTGGTGGAAAGCTCCCGCGTCTCGACGTCTTCGGGAACCTCTCCTCGGGCGAACGCGCGGCGGAAGTCCTCCTCCGCGCGCGCGGCCGCTGCGACGCCGTGAAAATCGGTCACGATCGCGCGCGCCAGGTTCGCCTTGGAGTCTCGAGGGTTCTCTTTCCCCGACTCGACGCGTTTCCGGCGTTCGGCGATCGACGCCTGGGGCTCGTCGGTCAGAAGCTCGTACCAGCTCCACAGAAGCGCGTCGGGAATCGACATGACTTTGCCGTACATGTCGCCGGGCGGATCGAGGACTCCGATCGCGTTGCCGAGTGACTTGGACATCTTCTCCACACCGTCGATGCCGACGAGCAGCGGCACCGTCAGCACCACCTGCGGCTCGAGCCCCTCGGCCCGCATCAGGTCGCGGCCCACGAGAAGGTTGAAGAGCTGGTCGGTGCCGCCGAGTTCGACGTCGGCCTTCAGCGCGACCGAGTCGTAGCCCTGGGCCAGCGGATAGAGCAGCTCGTGCAGGGCGATCGGCTGCTGCGCCTTCCAGCGCTTCTGGAAATCGTCCCGCTCCAGGATCCGCGCCACGGTGACTTTCGCCGCGAGCTTCACGAATCCGGCCGAGCCCAGCGCCGAGAGCCAGCGGTCGTTGAAGTCGATGACTGTCTTTTCCGGGTGCAGGATCTTGAAGGCCTGCTGCGTGTAGGTCCGGGCGTTGGCGGCGATCTCCTCGCGCGAGAGTTGCGGGCGCGTGGTCTTCTTCCCCGAGGGGTCGCCGATCATGGCGGTGAAGTCCCCGATGACGAAGATGACGCGATGACCCGCGTCCTGGAAATGGCGCATTTTTCGCAGGAGGACCGTGTGTCCGAGGTGTATGTCCGGGGCGGACGGATCGAAACCGACCTTCACGGTCAGCGGGCCTTTACGGAGTTTTCTCTCCAGGTCCTGCTCGTCGATCAGGTCTACGGCGCCGCGGCGGAGCGTCTCGAGAGCGGGCGAAGTCACGGTGGCTGAGGATTATACGTGCGCAGCGTCCTAAGATTTTTTAAAAACGGAATGGCGGATCGACGCCGACGTTAGCCTTCCCGGGCTTGAGGAAAGAGGTAATCACATGAGGAAACTTCTGCTGGCGGTTGGAGTGTTTGTGTTTCTCGCGGGGGGAGCGGCGACGGCCCAGAACTGGCTGACGCTGCCCGCGGCGGCCTCGTTCGTGGGAGGCGCGCCGTTCTTCTCGGACGTGCGCGCGTTCAATACGTCCTACTCGGACAGTCTCGACGTGACGGCCACGTATCACTGCTTCATTCCCTCTCCCTGTACGGCGGGCACGCCGTCGTTCACGTTCACCCTGGCGCCGCGCGAGTCGCATGCGTTCGACGACATGGTGCTCAACACGTTCAACGCCCCCGATACCGCGGGCGGCATCGAGTTCGGGTATGCGGGCACCCAGGACCAGCTCGTGGTGACCAGCCGGCTCTTCTCGACGGAACCCGAGCCGACCGTGGGCATGTTCATTCCGGGCCTGCCCGACGTGGAGGCATTCCCGACGACGGTCCTGACGTCGGTTCGCAACGGGGGCGGGGGGCCCAGCTTCCGGACGAACGTCGGCGTGTACAACCGGACGGCCACGGCGACTTCGGTGACGTTCACGATCTTCGACGGCGGGACCAACCAGGTCGGCAATCCCGTGACGATCAACGTCGGGGCGCACGCGGGCGCGCAGGTCAACGCGATCTTCAACGCCGCAGGGCAGGGCGCCCACGAAACCCAGAACGCGGTCGTCGTCGTCTCATCCGCGCAGCCGATCTTCACTTACGCCGCGGTGATCGACAACGCCACCACCGATCCCATCTTCGTGGTCGGAGCCGTGGACCTGCCGCAACAGGCGATCACGCCTGTCGCAACGGCGACGCCGAACGGCGGGAACCCCACCGCGACGCCGACGCGCACGCCCACTCCGCCCGCGCCGACCCCGACGCCGCCGGCCGGAGGCATGCACACCGTCAACGTCGGCCAGGGCGGCAACAACTTCGTGGACTCCACCACGGGCACGAGCACGACCAACATCACCGCGGGCACGACAGTCCACTGGGTCTGGGTCGGCGGATTCCACAACGTGGCCTCGGGCAACTGCTGTACGTTCGACGGAAACTTCACTTCGGGCAATCCCCAGGGGGGCGGCACCTTCGATCACACGTTCAGCACCGCCGGAACGTTCCCCTACTTCTGCCAGGTGCACAATCAGCTAATGACCGCCACCATCAACGTCACACAATAGCCAGTCTCAGCACGCGAGACTTCCGGTTCCTCCTGGGCCGCCCCGAAAGGGGCGGCTTTTTTTGTCAACGCACGCGAGGCCTCCGTCGTCCAAACGGCGGAGGGAGCATGCGCATCGCGCGGTTCGGCATCCTCGGTCTCGTTCTCGCCGGCACGGCGGGCGCCGAGACCGTCGTGGTTCCGGCGGCGGCTTCGGTCCGCGGCCTGGCTCCCTTTTTCTCGGACGTGCGGGCGTTCAACACTTCCTACACGACGCCCCTGACCGTCACGGCGCAGTACCGATGCTTCATCGGGACGTGCTCTTCGACGGCGCAGACGTTCACGCTCGCGCCGCGGGAGTCCCGGGCGTTCGACGACGTCTGCGTTTCGCTTTTCTCCTCGCCGGACTCGGCCGGCTCAATCGAGCTGACGCAGACGGGCGCCGACGGCGCGCTCGTCGTCTCGAGCCGTCTCTATTCCACGGCGCCCGTGCCGACGGTCGGGATGTTCGTGCCCGGGCTGCCGCCCTCGGCGGCGAGGCCAGTGACGGTCTTGACCTCGATCCGCAACGGCGGTCCGGGCGCGGGGTTCCGCACCAACGTCGGTGTCTTCAATCCGGGCGAGGATTCGGTCACTCCGCGCGTCTTGATCTACGACGGTGGCACGCTGGTCGGGACCGCCGCGTTGCCCGCTCCGCTGCCGCCGCATTCGGGCGGACAGATCAACGACGTCTTCGCCGCCGCCGGCGCTGCCGCCCACACGACGGCCAATGCCGTCATCGTGGTCGAGAGCGGCGGATCCTCCGGCGTCTTCTCGTACGCCGCCGTCATCGACAACGCCACGACCGACCCGATCTTCGTAGTGGGCGCTCCGGACGCGGCGCCGCCCTCCGGGCCGCAGGAGATCGTGATCTCGGTCAAGGCCTGGGACTACTCGCCCGGAGGCCCGGTCTCTTCTCCGCTCCGGCTTTCCGTCGGAACGGCCTATCGCCTCGTCTTCCGGAACGTGGACTCTCCGGGCACGCCCAACCCGAGGCACGGGTTCACCGGGATTTCCGAGCTGGGGCTGCCGGAGACGCACGACATCTCGGCCGGCCACGACTTCGTCATTCCGTCTTTCACGCCGCAGCCCTATCAGCGAGGCTCGTACGCCTTCGCCTGCACGGAAAGCGACTGCGGCGGCGACCCGGAGCAGCACGCTGGCATGCACGGCCTGATCATCATCGAGTAGCGAGGCCGGTTAGAATCCCCTCGTGACCGAGACGAAAGAAGCCGAGAAGACCGCCGAGGAAAGCGCGCCCGCCCCGGATCCCGACGACGCCCGGGCCGCGGCGGCGGCGGCCGCGCGCAAACGGGCCGAGAAGAACTGGGAAGAGAACAAGAAGCTCTGGCGCGCCATGGGCGTGCCCAAGCCGCTGCCCGCCAAAAAGTAGCCTCGTTCGCCATGAAGCTCGAGAGCTCCGCGTTTCGCGACGGTCAGCCGATCCCACAACAGTATTCGCGCGACGGCGCCGATACGTCCCCGCCGTTGTCCTGGTCGGGCGTTCCGCCGGGAACCCGGAGCCTGGCGCTGATCTGCGACGATCCGGACGCGCCGCGGGGCACGTGGGTTCACTGGGTCTATTACGACTTGCCGCCGTCGGTGACGTCGCTGCCGCCCGGCGTTCGCAAGGCGGAGCGTCCGTCTTCGGGGGGCGTCCAGGGCCGCAACGACTACAAGGAGACGGGATGGGGCGGCCCGGGGCCTCCGAAGGGGCACGGCGTGCACCACTACAACTTCCGCCTCTCGGCGCTCGACCGCGAGCTCGGGCTCTCGCCCGGCGCCACGAAAGCGGAGGTCGAGTCCGCCATGCAGGGCCACGTTCTCGCCGAAGCGAAGCTGACGGGGACCTATCGGCGCGATTGAGGAATTCCGCAGGATCGAGCGCGAGATCGTCGCTTGCCAGCGCTGCCCGCGCCTGGTCCGCTGGCGCGAGGAGGTGGCGCGCCATCCACCCCGGCGGTACGCCGGCCAGAAGTACTGGGCGAAGCCCGTTCCGGGCTTCGGCGATCCGACGGGGCGCATCGCGATCGTCGGGCTCGCGCCGGCAGCGCACGGCGGCAATCGGACCGGGCGCACGTTCACGGGCGACCGCTCGGGGGACGTCCTCTACGCGGCGCTCCACGCGGTGGGCCTGGCGAACAAGCCGGTCTCGAAGGGCCCCGGAGACGGACTGAAGCTTCGACGCGCGCTGATTACCGCGGCGTGTCGGTGCGCGCCGCCCGGCAACAAACCGCTGCCGTCGGAGCTGGACAATTGTCACGAGTACCTCCAGCGCGAGATCGCGTTGTTGAGACGTCCGCGGGTGTTTGTCGCCCTCGGCGCGCTGGCCTTCGGCGCCCTCCTGCGCGCGCTGGCGCGAGAAGGAGTCGAGTTGCCGCGGCCGAGGCCGCGCTTTGCGCACGGAGGCCGTTACGCGATCGGGGAGGACCGGATCTTCACGACGTATCACCCCAGTCAGCAGAACACCTTCACGGGCAAGCTGACACCGGCGATGCTGCGCGCCGTCCTGCGTGCGGCGGCGGCGGAGGCGAAGAAGCTCTCTTAGGTTTTCTTGCCGAACAGCGCGTCGAAGGCGGCGCGTGCGTCGTCGGGAGTGGCCGCGCCGCGGCTGCCGGTCAAGTCGAACGTCTTCGCCGGTGCGTAGAAGGTGCACTCGTTGGCAGCCTTCTTGTTGGGAAGCCGCGCCGGGATCGGCTGCGTGCACTCGAAGCGGGCGGAGGTGTCGAAGTGGGAGCACTGGCTGCAGGAATGGAGGGCCGCGCCGCACTTGCGGCAGGTCGCGGCGACGCCGATCGAATCGAGGTCGAGGACTTTCTCGCCGCAGTGCTTGCAGCGAAAGACGACGGCCTTGTCCTGATCGACCCCGCGGCCCCGGGG
>JBKOVK010000234.1:0-13864 GCA_046724475.1 Acidobacteriota bacterium
GAAGTTGGAGAGAAACAGCGCGTCGAACTTGTCGTTCTTGGACGTCAACGTGATGATCTGGAGCGGAGACGTCTCCTTCTTCTTCGTCACGACGCCCTGCTGCTGGACCGGAGACGGCAGCTGCGCCATCGCGGCCGAGACACGGTTCTGGACGAGGACCTGCGCGAAGTCCAGATCCGTGCCGACCTGGAACGTCACCGTCAACGTGTATCGGCCGTCGGAGGTGCAATTGGACTGCATGTAGAGCATCTTCTCGACGCCGTTGACCTGCTGCTCGATCGGCAGGGCCACCGTCTCGACCAGCGTCTTCGCGCTCGCTCCCGGATAGGTCGTCGTCACCTGCACCGTCGGCGGCGTGATCGGCGGGTACTCGGAGACGGGAAGGACGCCGACGGCGACTAAGCCGAGCAGGATCGTGACGAACGCGATGACGTTCGCGAGGACCGGCCGCTCGATGAAGAACTTGGCGAGCATCGGGAACCGGGGCCGCGGCGTTTACTTCCCAGCGGAGGGAGAGGGTTTAGGCAAAGGGCTCGGAGGCGGCGCATCCTGCGGCGCGACCTTCTCCCCCACACGCGCGTTCAGGAGGCCGTTGACGATGATGCGGTCCGTGGGCGCGAGCCCGCTCCGGACCACGAGCCCGCTCGGCGTCAGCGGGCCTCGGACGATGCTCCTCCGCTCGACGACGTCATTGGCGCCGACGACGTAGACGAAGTCGCCCTGCTGGTCGTTGCCGATCGCGCTTCCGGGAATCACGAGCGAAGGCCGGGGCCCACCGAGAGGGATGCGCACGCGGGCGAAGAGACCCGGAAAGAGTGTCGTGTCCGCGTTCTGGAAGATCCCCCGAAGCGCGATCGTCCCCGTCGACGTCGAGAGGGTGTTGTCGGCGAAGTCGAGGATGCCGACGTGGGGATAACCCTGCTCGTTCTGGAGACCGACCTCCACGGGCGCCTTTCCGATGCCGGACCCGATCTGGATTCCGTGTTCGCGCAGCTGGTCCCGGAGGTGTAGCGCGTCGCGCTCGTTGAGATTGAAGTTTACGTAGATAGGATGGAGCTGCTCGATCGTGCCGAGGACCGTCGGGCCCGCCGAGCCGACCAGGTTGCCGGGATCGGCCTGACGCGCTCCCATGCGGCCCTCGAAGGGAGCCGTGACCTTCGTGTAGCCGAGGTTGATCTCGGCGACCTCGAGCTGCGCTTTGGCCTGGTCGCGCTGGCTGACCCAGTTCTCGACGGTCGTCTCCGCAGTGGCGTTCTCTTTCATCATCGCCTGCTGGCGATCGAGCTCGGCCTGCGCCCGAGTTAGCGCGGCCTTCTGGAGGTCCACCTGCGCCTGGTACGGGGCTTGTTCGATGACGAAGAGGAGCGCGCCCTCGGGCACGACGGAGCCGTCCTTGAAGTTGACCGACTGGAGGTAGCCCGGAACGCGCGCCACGAGGTTCACTGTCTTCGAGGCCGCCACAGTGCCGGTCATCTCCAGATACTCGGTGACGGGCTCGGAGCGCGGGTGGCTCACGGTGACCGCCGGGGCCACCGGCGCCGCGGCGTCACCTTTCCGGTGACAGGCCGCCGCCAGCACCGTCAGTGCCGCCAGCGTCGCAGCGCCCGCGGCGGCCCGCACTCTCGGCTTCGTCATCAGGGTGCCTCCTCGGGCGAAGTTTTTGGCATGTGCTGGGCCGTCTCGAGGATGCGGCCCCAGTTCGTGCGGCGGGCCATCTCGGCCTTGACCTCGTCGGAGACGACGTCGTTTTGCTCGCGAATTTCCCAGCCGCCGCCGAGGGCGCGATAGATGGAGACGAGGCCGAGACAGACCGAGCCCTTCGTCGTGGCCACGGAGTCTTCGATACTCAGTTGCGACTGCTCCGACGTGAGCACGGTCGTGTATTCGACCTCGCCGGCCTTGTACTGCAGAAGGGAGAGCTCGGCCGCCCGGCGGGCCGCCTCCGCCGCCGTCTGCAAGGCCGCGAGCGCCTCGCGCGAGGTCGCAAACGCCGACAGGCCGTTCTCGACGTCCTGCTGCGCGGCCAGCACGGTGTTCTGGTAATTGAGGACGGCCTGCTGGAACACGGCATCCTGGACGCGGACCTGGTTGACCAGGCGTCCGTAGTTGAAGACTGGAAAGAAGAACGAGGCTCCGAGCTGGGCGACCCGGTTCTGCCACGTGAACATGTCGGCGAGTGAGCTCGGCCCGAGGGTCGACGAGGAGACGCCGAACGCTCCGGCCAGCGAGAACGAGGGGTACATGTTCCCGACCGCGACGCCGATCAGCGCCGACTGGGACGCGGCCGCCAGGCCTGCGGCGCGCACGTCGGGCCGGCGCCGCAGCAGGTCTTTGGGAATGCCGACGGCGGCTTCCGCCGGCGCCACCGGAATGGAGCCCTCCGGGCCGAGGCGCTCGTCCACGGCATAGGGCGTGATGCCGAGCAGCACGCCCAGTCCGTTCTTGGCCTGGCGCAGCGTGTTCTGCAGGCCGGGGATCGCGGCCTGCGTCTGGGCGAGCAAGGTCTCGGCCTGCCGCACGTCGAGCTCGCTCGTCTCGCCGTACTTGAACTGCACCGAAGCCACGCGCAGGCTTTCTTTCTGGGTCTCGACGTTCCGCGCGGCGACGCGAAGCCGCTCTTCGGCCGTCCGGATGTTGACGTAGGTCGAAGCCACGTCGGCGATGACCGTGACGAGCGCGTCGTCGTAGGAGGCGACGGTTCCGATGTAGGCGGCGCGGTCCGCCTCGATGCTGCGCCGGATCTTCCCCCAGACGTCGATCTCCCAGGTCGCCGCGAAGAGGAGATTGTCGTCCCAGCGATTGACCGTGACAGGAGCGCCGCTGCGCTCGTACATGACTTGCCCGGAGACGCCCTGTTGCTGCGGGAAGAGATTGCCGATGGACTGGTTGAGCTGGGCGCGCGCCTGGAGCACCCGCGCACCGGCGATTTGCAGGCTGAGATTGTTGCGGTACGCGCTCTCGACGAGGCTGTCGAGGACGGGATCCTGGAAGAGCTTCCACCAGTAGGCGTCGACGGCGTTGAGGGGTTGTTCGGTGACTCCGGGGCTCGGCAGCCACTTCGGGGCGGTGTCGCTCGACGGAGTCGTGTAGTTGGGGCCGACCATGCACGCGGTCGCGAGAAGGAGAAGGAGTCCGAGAAGATGGACGCGCGAGGGCCGCAGATTTCCCGACCCACGCTCGCCGGGCGACGCGTGGTTATCGCGCGGAACGGGGGCCTCGGGTTTCCGGATCAAGGCTGAAGAAAATCTATAACGAACCCGGCATGCTCGGGTGCAGCCTCCGAGCATTTGTGATCTGATCCGCGAAGAACGCGGCCTATCCAATCCAGGAGGTGACGCAATGCGCACATTCCGGCCTCTCGTCCTTTTCGTGGCCCTCGGCTTCATCACCGCTCTCGCCGCGGCGCAGGCGCCGCCCGCCGCCTCGGCTTCGACGCCTCGGACGGTCTACGTGCAGGACTTCGAGGCGCACTCCGGAGACAACCCGAACGGCGGCGGCGGGACATCACGCCGCGGCCCGTTGACGATGTTGCGCGGCGCGCGCGCCAGCGAGAAGGCCGTCATGAGCGCCGGCTCGCTCTCGGGCTCGATCGCTTCCGAATTCAAGTCGCGCGGCTACAACTCCCAGCGCATCTCCCGCGAGGATCCGCTGCCCACGGGCGAGGGCTGGCTCGTCACCGGAATCTTCTACGCCATCAACACGCAGACGGGCATGATCCAGATGCCTTCCTTCATCTCCGGCAAGCCCGACCCGGTCAACACCAACATCACCGTCAGCGTGGCCGACCTCGCAAAGAATCCGAATGCTCCCTTCATCGTCTTCGGACAGGCGGAAGCGCTCCGGGGCCAGGGTCCTCCGACCGGCTGGAATCCCTACGTCGTCGCGGCCAAGTTCGTGGTGAACACCGTCGAATCCTCCGCGGACATCCAGAAGCTGGCCAAGCAAATCGTCGACACGATCCTGCAGAATAAGAGCGTCGTGGAGGAGAAGGCCAAAGCGGCGGCCGGCTCCTAGACTTTCTGGCGGTGGGGACTTTCTGGAGGTGGGAATGAATCGCCGTACGTTCATTTACTCGGGAGCCGTCGCTTCGGCGACTCTCGCGCTTCCCCGGCCCGGACGTCTTTTCGCATCCACCAGCGAGGCCGGCTGGCGCACCTTCGAGGTGACGACGCGGGTCGAGATCCTCAATCCCACCGGAGCGACTTACGTGTGGCTTCCGGCGGCGCTCCTGAAGAACACGCGCTACCAGACGACTCTCTCCAACACGTTCCAGGCCGAGGGCGGGGCCGCCGAGCTGGTCGTGAACAAGGACGACGACTACGGCATCGTCACCGCGAAGTTCCCGGAGGGCGTCCGCCCGGTTCTGACGCTGACGAGCAAGGTCTCGACGCGCGACGTCGCGGTCGACGTCACGAAACCGGGCCGTCCGCCCAAGGCCGATTCCGCCGAGCTGCAGAAGTTCCTCCAGCCGACCAAGATGGTTCCCACCGACGGCGTGGTGAAGGACCAGTCCGCATCGATCTGCCTCGGGATCTCCGGCGACATCAACAAGGCGCGGGCCATCTACGAGTGGATCGTCGACAACACGTTCCGCAACCCCAAGACGCGCGGATGCGGGATCGGCGACATCCGCTTCATGCTGGAGTCCAAGGACCTCGGTGGAAAGTGCGCGGACTTGAACGCGCTCTACGTCGGCCTCGCGCGAGCGGCGGGATTGCCAGCGCGGCACGTCTATGGACTGCGCATCGCGAAGTCCGATCTGGGGTTTAAGAGCCTCGGGCCGTCGACCGAGGTTTGCACGAAGGGTCAGCACTGCCGCGCCGAGGTCTACTGCGACGGCTACGGCTGGGTCCCCGCGGATCCGGCCGACGTCCGCAAGGTCGTTCTCGAGGAGCCGCCGGGCAATCTTCCGATGGATTCGGAGCCCATGCAGAAGGCCCGCAAGTATCTCTTCGGCGCGTGGAACATGAACTGGATGGCTTTCAACTGCGGCCACGACGTCGCGCTGCCCGGTTCGAAGCTCGCGCCGGTCAACTACTTCATGTACCCGCAAGCCGAGACTGCCGAGGGCCGGGTCGATCCGTTCGACGCCGACAAGCTCAAGTACGAAATCACGAGCAAGGAGCTGACGAGCCCGACGAGCTGAGCGCCCGTCGGGCCGGCAGGCCATGGAAGCCCAGTCCGCGCCATCGCCGCAACCGCCTCTGGTCCTGATCGAAAGGGCGGGCGGAGTCGTCCGCCTCACGCTCAATCGGGGCGAGCGGTTCAATCCGCTTTCGGCGGCCATGATCGCCGCGCTCCAGCAGGCCGTCGACCAAGTGGCCGCCGACTCCGAAGCGCGCGTCGTCGTTCTGGCCGCGTCCGGAAAGGGATTCTGCGCGGGCCACGACTTGAGGGAGATGCGCGCCCACTCCTCCGACCCGGCCTGGCAGGCCCGCCTGTTCGGGGATTGCAACCGGCTGATGCTCTCGCTGACCCGGCTGCCGCAGCCGGTGATCGCCCGCGTCCACGGCATTGCGACGGCCGCGGGCTGTCAGCTCGTGTCCATGTGCGATCTCGCCGTCGCGGCCGACACCGCGACATTCGCCCTGCCCGGTGTCAACGTCGGGGTCTTCTGCACGACTCCCGCGGTCGGCGTCGCGCGCAACGTCGCCCGCAAGCGCGTCATGGAGATGCTGCTCACCGGGAAACCCATCGACGCGCCGAAGGCGCTCGAGTGGGGGCTGGTCAACCGCGTCGCGCCGCCCGAGAAGATCGACGAGGTGGTCCAGAGCTTCGTGGACGACATCCTCGCGCGCAGTCCCGCGGTGATCCGGGACGGAAAGCGTGCGTTCTACGATCAGGTCGACCGGCCGCTCGCCGATGCCTATGACGCTGCCGGGAAGGCCATGACGAAGGGCGTCCTCCTCGAGGACGCCGCCGAAGGGATGGACGCCTTCCTCCAGAAACGCCCGCCGGCGTGGCGAGGACGCTGACCGGCAACCGGCGGGAGAGCCGAGCTACGGACAGGTGTTGCGCAACCCGTCACCCGCGTACGGGCATTTGTCCGTCGCCGTCGTCGAAGCGGTGATGTAGACCTCGTACCGGTGGCGGAGATCGGCGTTCCGGATGGCGTTGTACCAGACGCCCCTGCCGTCCGGCACCGGAGCGAAAGCCTCCGTCGTCCACTCCGACTGCCGGGTGGCGTCGCGCCAGTGCAGGAAGACCGGGGCTTCCGCCGCCCGCGCGCTGGGCGCAAATCCCGCGACGACCAGGCTGCCCGGCGGCCCGATTCCCGCCAGCGCCTGCGGCTGAATCCAACTGATGGGCGCACAGAGTGTCGGAGCTCCCTCACCCGTGTACGTGCAGCCCTCCTGCATCTTCGTCGGGGAGGACAGGTGAACCTGATACTGCTCGGCGAGCGTGGCCCTCGGAATGACGCCGTACCAGTGGCCCGGCGCGTCCGAAGGGAACGAGACCGCGTTCTGGCGTCCATCGGAACGAAACGGCTGGACGGTCCACGCTGACTGTCGCGTCCCGTTGCGCCAGTTCAGAAAGAGCGGTCCCGAGGTCGCGGCTTCGGGAACCGAACCGGCGACGAGAAGGCTGCCGGGCGGCCCGGTGCCGGGCGGCGCCGGCTCGATCAGGGCCAACGCCGAACAGAGCTGGATGGATCCCTGACCCCCGTACGCGCAGGGTCCGTACGACCACGTCTCGGTGGTCGCGTAGACCTCGTACTTGTCGTCGAAGTTCGCGTCCGGAATGACGCCGTACCAGGTGTCGGTCGAGTCGGGCCGCGGGGCGTCGGCTGCCGTGGTCCATGAGGATCCCTGCGTCGCATTTCGCCAGTGAAGATAGACCCGGCTGCCGGGGACAGTTCGGGGCGCGGTCCCGGCGACGATCAAACTGCCCGGGGGCCCGAATCCGGCGACGGACTGCGGCTGAATCCACGCGATGTGTCCGGCCTTTCGCGACAGCGATGCCTCGACTTTCCGGATCTTTGCGCTGTCAACCGTCATCGATTTCGCGGCCGCCAGGGCCTCGCGGCCATCCCCGGTCACGCCGGGAATCAGGCCGCGATTCATGGCGACGACGTCGAAGTCCGTACGGCGGAGCCGGATGTAAGGGTCGAAGGGATTCGCCTCCTCCGCCGCCCTGGTTAGCTCGACCCCCCGGTCGTACGCGCGCCGGTCTCCCGTCGCCGCGGCCCGCCGTAAGTAGAGCCTGGCCGCGGCGTCGTTGGCCCACGCGGTGTCCGGGCTCAGCGCGAGCGCGGACAGGACCCTCGGCTCGACCGAGCCCCACGCCTTTCCGACGTCGATGTATTGGGCCTCGAACATCAGACGCTCGGCTCGAATGCGCTTCCAGGTCTCGAGCGACATCCAAACGCCTCCCATTCCGACCGCCGAGGCGAGCAAAACGACGGGCCATCGCCTTCCCGAAAACGAGCGCGGCTGGTTCGAGAGGCTCCAGCAAACGCCGAGGCCCCAGATCAGAAACGCCAGCGCGCCCAACGGCACGGCCGGCCAACCCGACAGGTCCTGCACGAGGTATGCGATCGCAGAGGCGATGAACGCGGCGCCCAGAAGGCGCTGATGACCGTCGGACTCGCTGCGCCGACGACGCCACACGACCGCCAGGAAGGCTGCGAAGAAGAGGCCTTGGAGCGCCAGCGCGGGAACTCCTCCCGACACGGCGGTCTGCAGAGGTCCGCTGTGCACCATGGTCGGAACCAGATCCGACGCGATCGATGAAGAGGGCGAGGAGCGGTACCTGGGATAGAGCAACCCGAAGTTCTCCCATCCCACGCCGAGCACCGGATGATCGCGCAGCATCCCGAGAGCCGCGCCGTAGAAGTGAAGGCGATACAGGAATGAGGAGTCGCCGGCCAGGTTCGTGAGCGTCGAGAAACGGGCCATCACCGCCGTGCGTGTCGGAATCGAAAAGACCAGCAGCGCTGCGAGAAGCAGGAGCGCACCCGCCGCGAGGCCCGCCAGGCGGGGGGCGAGCGCGCGCCGGTCGAGAAGCGCGAGTGCCGCCAGCACGACGAAGCCGCAGGCGGCGCCGATCCAGGGCCCCCGAGCCAGAGTCAGGATCAGGGCGATGCCCTGAACGAGCGCCATCGCGCTCCACGCGCGTCGCGCGGTTCGAGACGGGCCATCGAGCGCGAACGCCAGAGTGAACGGCAGCGATATGGCGAGGGCACCGGCGAAAATCACGGGATGGCCCAGCGTCGAGGGCGGCCTGCCCGGCGGCCATCGGATGAGATCGAGCCCGGCCACTTGCAGCAGGGCGTAGGCCGAGGCGATCGTCAATACGACGCCGATCGCGCCGAGCCGCTGCTCGACCTCGCGCACGGTGATCCGTGTGGTCGCGGTGAAGAGAAACAGCGCGAGCCCCGCCAGCATCGTCGCCAGACCGTTGTAGCGGTCCCGCATGCCGAAGAGCGCCGTGGGAAGGTGCTGCGCGGTCAGCGTCGTCGCCGTCCACCAGCACGCGAGCGCCGCCGCCGCGAGCCACAGCACGCGAGGAAGCGCGTGGACGCGCCGCTTCTGCAGAGCCCGGAGCCATACCGCCGCGCAGAACGCGACGTAGACGAACAGGCCGAGGAGCTTCGGCAGCGAGAAATGGTCCGGCAACGCCAACGTGAACGCCAGGACCAGAAACCCGACGAAGATGGCGAACGCGACGCCTTCGGCCTTCGGGCTCCGGCCGCGCTGGCGGCGATCGGGTGAATCCGTCCTCACCCGGGCGGGCCTCGATCGTCGAACGGCGGCTTCGGAGGCTACGGGCCGTGAGCTCTTGGGCATCACTCGACCGATCTGAGGGACCTGACTATAGCCCTCCGAGTCCCGCAGCAGCTGAAGGAAGGGGGGCCGGGGCCGACCGGCCGCGCGCCCAGCGAAAGATCCGCGTCGATCCGTGCCCCGTGGTCAACCAGACGAGGGACAGGGCGACGCCCGATGCCACGACCAGACCCAATGAGGGCACGGGCCATCGCCACGACTCGAGCGCCGCGCGTGAAGCCAGCCGCGCGAGTCGCTGCTCCGAGGCTCTCATCGCGGCGTTGAGAAGGATCCACCGCACGCGCGCCCGAACCGCCGGGTCACTTGCCCACGCCGTGCTTCGGACGCGGTCCGCGATCGACAGCATCGCGAGAACATAGCCCTCCGTCCGCCGGCGCGCCGAGCGGCTCGCCGACAGCCGCTCCGAGGACTCGACCTCCACGAAGCACGTCGGCTCCGGGACCGAAATCAGGCGCGCGCCCAGGCAGCCGGCGCGCGCGTCGTGCTCGTGGTCCTCCCAGTGCCAGGTCGCCATCCAACCGCCCATCGCATCCACGAGGTCGCGCCGCCAGAGACAGGCGCTCGTGTGCCACGGGCGCTTCCACAGGAGTGTCGGCAGGATCGCCCCGTGCGCCTCATCGTTCCAGCGGCGCAGTCTCGAGGGATGACCGTTTCGCACCTCCATCGTGGCGCCGTAGGCCATTCCGGCCTCCGGTCGGGAGGAGAACGCCGCCACGAGGTTCGCCAGATGCGGCGGCGACCAGAAGTCATCGGAGTCGAGATAAGCGACGAACTCCCCGCTCGCGACCTGCCGTCCCGCGTCGCGAGCGGCGCCGGGACCGCAATTGGAGTCGAGGCGGACGAGGCGGGCTCCCAGATCCAGAGCCTCGGGCGGGAGAGCGAAGGCCGGCGTCGACGCGTCGTCCACCACGACGAGCTCGATGGGGCGATGCGTCTGACTCGAGACGGAGCGAATCGCGCGCGCGGCGGATTCGAACCGTCCGTGCACCGGAACGACGACGGACACGAGCGGCGGCGTCGTGATCCGGGAACGCGCGCTCTCCGGCCGACGCGTCGGCGCCCGAGAATCCGGCTCGTCCCCCCGCAAACGCTTGCGGACGGAGCGCCGGAGCTGGCGCAGAACGAAGCCTGCCAGGGCAGCCTCGAGTCGGAGGCGATCGCGCAGCGGCAAGCCCCGCCGAGCGATGGCCTTCCTCGCGGAGCCCGCGACCGCCGTCCACTGACGCGCGCCGAAGCGCCAGGTGCGCGACAGGCTGGTCGGAAGGTAGATCTTCGTCACGAGCCGTTCCGGGATCCGGACGAACGAACCGAGCAGGCTCATCTCGAGCAGCCAGGGCCAGTCGGCCGAGAACTCCCCCGCCGCGTGCCGCCGGAGGCCTCCGATCTCTCGCGCCGCCCGCGCCCGAAAGACTCCGCGGTTGGGTATCCACCAGGACCCCTCGAGCCGGGCGACGCGGCGGGCGCGTTCGATCCGGTCCGCGACTCCGTCGAGGCGCTTGTACGAACGGTCCTCGACGGAGCCGTCCTGGCGAATGAGGCGGATGTCCGAGAAGGCCATCACCGCGCCGGCGTCGGCTTCGAGAGCCGCGACGCATTTCTCGATGTACGTCGGCTCCGGCAGATCGTCCTGGAAGGCGAACAGCAGGTAGTCGGCGCCGGCGACCGACTCGGCCAGAAGCGCATTGACGTTTCCGGTCCAGCCGAGGTTTCGTGGCTGACGGATGACGCGAAAGCGGGGGTCTCGCGCGGCGCGATTCTCGCAGAGCGAGGCGGTCTCGTCGGGCGAAGCGTCGTCGGAGATCAGAAACTCGAGCCCGGCGCAGGTCTGCGCGGCGAGGGCGTCGAGAGTCTCCGCGATGAATCCGGCCGCCTTCCAGGTCGGGACGAGCGCAACGACGCGCGGGCGCTCTTCGGTCTCCGTCATCCGGCGCGTCTCGCCTCGAATGCCTGGACACGATCGGCAGCCGCCACTGCGAACATCGGGGCCGTCGTCAGCTTGCCCGGATCGACGCTGTGGTATCCGTCCTGGGACCAGACGCCGATGCGTTTGCGGTCATGGAGCTCGCTCGCGGCGTCGTCCACGTCGCTCCTCCCGATCGCGACGATCGCTCCCGCATCGACCTGGATCGGCTGGCTCCGGGCGATGCCGGGATACCAGGCGTCGATGCCGGCGAGGATGCTCTCGGCCACTTCCCGCGCGTACGCGGGATCCACCTCGCCGCGGCAGACGGCGTCCCATGAACGCGGCGGCTCGACGTCCTGACTCCAGCCCCGCAGCCCCGACGGATACCACGAGAGATAGGCCGTCCCGTCGAGACGGATCACGACGTCTCCGTAACGTCCCAGCACCATCGAGACCGAGGGCGCACCGTCGAGATCGCTCGGGAGGCGAGCGATGACGCGAAACTTGAGACGGTGGAGGACGTCGGCGGGAGGCGCGAGCCCCACCTGGCGATCGAAGGCGAGGCGCCTCTCCCAGCTCGCGTTCACCACCTGCCGCGCGCGGATGCGCCAGGATCCATTCGGACCGTCTCCCTCCACACGGAACGCCTGGTTTTCGCGCGCGACGGAGCGGACGGCGTGCGAACACTGCAGCTCGATGCGCGGCGACGCCGCGAGGGCCCGCCGCATTTCCGTCGCGAGCCGCTCCGTGTCGATGGCCAGCTCGGACGTCGCGAACCCGGCCAGGAATCGGTTGGCGTCGAAGCGCGCGGCGATCTCGTCTTTGGTCAGCGACCGGAAGAGACCGTTTCCGCGGCTGCCCAGATAATCCAGGCAAGGATCCGCGGCGAGGCGCTCCCGGCAGCGAGCCTCGACCGCACGATAGTGCGCGGCGAGGGATTCCGGCGCGAGGACCGAATCGCGCGCGACCAGGTAGTGGAAAGGAGTCGATCGGACCAGCCATTCGGTGTCCGGACCGAGCCACTGGTCCACGATGGCGCGAAATCGCAGCGCGCCCTCGAGCTGGAGAAACGCGGTCTCGCGAGAGGGATCGTTGGCCCAGATGAAGCCGTAATGGATCTTCCCCTCGTTGCGCAGGCTCGCACGGTTGAGGGCGATCTCGTCCTGCTCGAGGATCGTCACCGGAATACCCCGCTGCGCCAGCTCCAGAGCGACGCCGGCGCCTTGCAGTCCCGCTCCGAGAATGAGGACTCGGGTATCGAGGTCGACCATTTTGGCGTGCCGGGATTTTAGCGAAGGCCGTCGTCGGACACCTTCGCCGATGACGGAGGATCCCGGACCCCCGTCAGCCGATGCGCGGCGAAATCAGCTCTTGACTGGCGGCGTCAGGGCCCGTAAAGCTCGAGTCCGAAGGCCTTGACGAGGAAAACGGCCATCTGGCCGCGCGTGTTCGGATTGGCCGGACAGTAGTTCCCGTTGCCGCAGCCTCCGGTCACGTTTTCGTGGAAGAGCTGCTCGATCCAGTCGGCGAAGAGCGAAGGGCAGGACACGTCCCCGAAGATCCCGATACAGGCGGGAGGGACGTAGGTCGATCCGTGCTCCGCCTTCAGGAGAAACGCCGACATCTGGGCCCGCGTCACCGGATTGTCCGGGCAGTAGTTCCCGTTCCCGCAGCCGCCTGTGATCCCCTCGTGGAAGAGCTGCTCGATCCAGGTGGCGAACGGGGAGTTGCAAGAGACGTCGGGGAAGATCCCCGTGCAGTCGGGCGGAACGTAAAGCGCGCCGTGCTCCGCCTTCAGCAGAAACACGGCCATCTGCGCCCTCGTCACCGAGGTCGTCGGGCAGTATCCGCTTCCGCAGCCTCCGGTGATCCCGTTGTGGAAGATGTTCTCGATGAACGCGTAGAACGCGTTGTTCGTCGGCACGTCCTCGAAGCTCTCCCCCACGTGCAGCGACCAGGTCTTCAGGAATCCGTCGCTGAGTGTCTCGGTGAACGTCGCGTCCCAGTGCGGCGCGGGTCGAGTGCCCGAGACGGTCATCAGGTAGCAGTTGGCCGTAGCCGTGAAGCAGTCGTTGCTCGAGCCCGAGCCGAGCAGCCCGTAATCCGCGGTGTCGTCGGCGATCGTGTAGGTCGGACCCGCGGGACCCGTGAGGTTCGACGCCGTTCCGGAGAGACTCACCGAAGACGCGTGCGCGTTCTGCCACGCCGCGGCGACCTGAACCGTCTCGCCCGCTTCGAGCACGCCGTTGGCGTTCGAGGTGCTGCCGGTAACCGACCGCGCGTCCACGGCCATCGGTTGCGCCGCGCTCGTTTCTCCTCGTTTCGCGAAGACGCCATATCCCGATCCGTCCTGGTAGCTCGCCCAGGCGGTCACGAAGTTGCTCGCGTCGACGACGGCGACGCTCGGATGTGAGTGAGCGCTGGTGTACGTGTTGAGCTGGAATTCCGAGCCGACGAGGCCGCCCGCGGCATCGAACCGCTGTCCGGCGATGTTGCCCGAGTCCGTCCAGACCACGAGGAAGTTCCCCGCCGAGCGGTCCATGCCGATGTTCGGCCAGCTGTTGGCGTTGGGGTCGGTGACGTTCGCCTGGAACTGGCTACCCACCGGATTGCCCGTGGAATCGAAGCGTTGTGCGTAGATGTTCGAGAGCAGGCTCGCCCAGACGACGACGAAATTTCCGGCGTTGTCCATCGCGACGCTCGTCCGGTTGCCGCCGTAGTGGTCGAGCGGGATCTCGCCGCCCTGGGGCGTTCCCGAATTGTCGAAGAGACGAGCCGTAGCGCCGTAGTAAGCGCTGGCGCCGGGGCCCGACGTTCGTCCGTTCCATGCCACGACGAAGTCGCCGTCCACGTCCATGGCCACGCTCGGGTTCCCCTGCGTGCCGGTCGTATACGTGTTGATCATGAACTCGGAACCCTGCTTCGAACCGGCGCTGTCGTAGCGCTGCCCGAAGATTCCGTAACCTGAGCCGTCCTGGTAGCTCTGCCAGACGACGACGAAATCACCGGTCACGTCCATGGCCACGCTCGGCGCATACTGCCCGCTGGTCGTATAGGTGTTGACGCGGAACTCGCTCCCCTGCGGCACGCCGGCGCCGTTGAAGCGCTGGCCGAAGACGCCCTGAGCGGAGCCGTCCTGATTGTTGCTCTGCCAGACCACGACGAAGTTTCCCCC
>JBKOVK010000021.1:0-7195 GCA_046724475.1 Acidobacteriota bacterium
CCCCTCGACCTTCATCCTGGGAACCGACCGGACTCTCATCGACCGTTACGTCGGCTATTCGCCCGACGTCGAAGACCGATGGAAGAAGCTTCTGGACAGGAGTCTTAAGGCGCGCAAGTAAACCCGCCCGCGCCCCACGCGTCTCCTCTTCCCTGATGGAGGTTCCGCCATGAGATCCCGGGTTTCTGTTCTCGCCCTCGCCGTCCTCGTTGCCGTCGCCGCCTCCGCAAGTGCCCAATACCGAGGCGGTACCGTCGAGCTCAGCGGGTTCGCCGGCTACCTGGTCGGCGGCAATATCGGACACTTCCACGACTTCAACAACAACTGCTGCCACACCGACCTCGACGTCGACGACCACCTGGCGTATGGTGGCCGGATCGGCTACAACTTCAACAATCGCTTTGAGATCGAAACCGAGTACACCCAGAGCGACACGCACCTCGAGCTCGACACACACAACAATCTTCCCAACCAGCAGATCGCGGACCTGCGGTTCCAGTACTTCATGGCCTACATGACCGTCAACTTCGGTGGCTCCTCGCGCTTCATTCCCTACTTCACGCTCGGCAGCGGCGCGGCGAACCTGAGATCGGAGTTTCCCGGTTTCCAGTCGCAATCCGAGGTGCGCTACACCGCTTCTGCGGGCGGCGGCATCAAGATCTTCCTCAACCCGCACTTCGCCTTTCGGTTCGATGGCCGCTTCTACTCGACGTACTTGAGCGGCCGGGCGATCTGCGGGCCGGACTTCTGCACGAACAACACGTGGGTGACGAACTTCGTCCCCAACGGCGGTCTCGTCTTCGCCTTCTAGCTAGAGTCGGCGCATTCGGATCGTTCGCTCGCCGTCCGGCGCTGCCGCGAGCTCGACCTCGACGGACGGCGGCAACAGGTTCCGAATCGCGCGGCCCGGCCACTCGACGCAGACGGGCGCGCCTTCGACCGCGCCGGGAAGCCCCAGGACGGCCAGCTCCGCCGCGGAGTCCGCGAGCCGGTACAGATCCAGGTGCCGCAGCACGAGGCTTCCGTTGCGTCCGGCGTATTCGTGGAGGAGCGCGAACGTGGGCGACGCAACTTCGCGCTCGCGCGCGCCGAGTCCCCGGGCGATCCCTCGGACCAGCGCCGTCTTGCCTGAGCCCAGCTCTCCCGTGAGATAGACGACGTCCTCCTTCGAGAGAGAACGCGCGAGGGATTCTCCCAGACCCTCGGTCTCCGCCTCCGAAGACGTCCGCGTCTCCGCAGGGATCATTCGGCGGCCGGAGACGAAGGAGGACGGCGCAGCCGTCGCCGCGCCAGCGGGACGGCGTCGGCGAGCTCGTGCACCAAAAGGCCCGCGTCGCCAAGCAGCGATTCGAGGTCCTCGCCCGCAGCGCCGTGGAGCCAGGCTCCGGCGCGCGCGGAATCCACGGGATCCAGACCTCCGGCCAGGAGCGCGCCGATCAGGCCCGCGAGGACGTCCCCGGAGCCACCGGTCGCCATCAGCGGAGTGCCGGTCGCATTGGCCGTCAGCCTCCCGCCGGGTTCGGCCACGAGCGTGCGCGCCCCCTTCAGAAGGACCACGCTGCCGGTGCTCCGCGCCAGAGTTCTGGCGGCGCCGAACCGGTCGCTCTGGACCGCGCGCGCCGTCTTTCCCAGGAGGCGGCCCGCTTCTCCGGGATGAGGCGTCAGCACGAGCGGACCCCGCCGGCGCTTGAAGAAGCCCGGGCGCCCCGCGAAGGCGTTCAGGCCATCGGCGTCGACGAGCACGGGAAGGCGCGTTTCCCGCAGGACGGTCTCGAGAAAGGCGACCGTTTCGGGAGAACTTCCCAGACCCGGTCCCACCGCCGCCGCGTCGAAGCGCGCGAGCGCACGGGCCACCGGCTTCGCCGCCGACGCCGCGATCGCTCCTCCTGATTCCGGAAGGGGCTCCGTCATCGCCTCGGGAAGGTTTGCGACCACGAGAGGCGCGACCGACTCGGCGCAGAACACCGTGACGAGACCGGCGCCTCCACGGATCCCTCCTCGCGCCGCGAGCAAAGCGGCTCCGGCCTTCCCGCGCGAGCCGGCGATGACGGCCAGCCGCCCGAAGTCGCCTTTGTTCGACTCGAGGGGTCGCGGCGGGAGCAGCGCGCGGACGTCCTCCTCCTCCATGAGGGACTCCCGAGCGCCGCGCGCTTCCAGGATGCGCTTCGGGATTCCGATGTCCGCGACGATCAAGCGGCCGCAGAAGCCGCTCGCGGGAGGCAGGAGATGGCACGGCTTGGGCGCGCCGAACGCCACCGTCCGCTCGGCACGCACCGCCGGCCCGAGAAGCGCTCCCGTGTCGGCCGATACCCCGGAGGCGACGTCGGCGGCGACGACCGCCCTGCCCGAGGCGTTGAGCCGCAGCACCGCGCGCCGCGCGGCGCCCGAGAGAGCGCGGGAGAGGCCCGTCCCGAAGAGCGCGTCCACGACGCCGTCGCACTCCGAGAGCGCCCGCGACAGCGCGGCGAATCCGCGGGCGTCGGTCAGGGCCGTCGGCGTGACTCCGACCGCCCGGGCCCGCGACAGGTTCACGGCCGGATCCCCGCTGTATTCCTCCGGGTCTTTCAGAGTGAAGACCGAGGGCACGACGCCCGCGAGCGCCAGGAGTCGCGCAGCGGCGAGCCCGTCTCCCCCGTTCTTGCCGGGACCGCAGAGGACGGCGACCCTCTGCCAGCCCGGATGCGCCCGCCGAAGCTCCGCGCAGAGAGCCGCGGCGGCGTTTTCCATCAGCACTTCCGACGGCGTGCCGGCGCGAATCGCGGCCTCGTCGGCGCCCCGCATCCTCCGCGAATCGAGGACCGGGATCACGCCAGTCCCGGTTCGCTCGAGAGGCTCGCCAGCACCCGGGCCGTCGCCGCCGGATAGTCCTCGGCTGACCGGTCGCGGCCGGCGAGGTCCCGGCGAAGACGGTCGAGATCTTCGGGCCGATCCACGTCGTAGCCCGGCTCGAGCAGCCGATAGCGAAGCCCGGCCGATGCGAGCCGGGCGACCGTCTGCTCGAGAACCTCGGCGGTCGACCAGGCGATCCCCTCGAAGACGGAGCGCGGAGGAACTTCGCGGCGAAGGCCGATCGCGCAGTAGCCTCCGTCCTCCGCCGGCACCAGCGCCGCGTCCCATCCGTTTCGGAGAGCGGCGAAGAGCTCCGCCAGCCTCGCGGCGGGCAGCGTCGGGTGATCCGCACCCACGGCGACGCAGGAGGGCGTCTCCGCCCGGAACTCCTTTTCGAACGCGTCCGTGAGGCGCCGGCCCAGATCTCCGTCGGATTGCGTCCTGCGAGTCCAGGGGTTCGGGAAGATCTCGACCAGCAACGGAGAGAGCGCGTCCCCTTCGGCACACAGCACGCTCTCCCACAAGCCGCGTCCCCGATAGGCCCGCGCGGCGTCTTCGAGAAAAGCGCGGTAGAGGTCCCCGGCGCCCGAGGCCCCGATCGCCGGAACCAACCGAGTCTTGACGCGCCCCGCCACCGGAGCGCGCGCGAAGAGCAGGAGTCGCGGAAGAGGGGCCGGCACGGCCCCGATTATCCGCCCAAGGAGACGAGCCTAGGTTCCGGGCTTACCGGGCTCCGCCGGAGGATGCGCCTGCTTCGGCAGGACCGAGACGAAGACGCTCTTCTGGAGAAACGAAGTCAGGTTCGAGACGGCGTCCCGCACGCCGATCGCCAGCTTCTGGCCGCCGGGGACGACGAGCAGCGTCGCGTCGTAGTAGAAGTCCTTGCGCTGCGCGGCGGTGAAGTCCTTCGACGGAATCTTCACCTCCTGCCTCTGGACCTGGAGGTCGGACTGGTTGCCCGCCGCATCCTTCACGACGAAATAGATGAAGAACTGGCCTTCGTACAGATCGCCCGCGGGAAGCAGGCCGAGCTTTCCGATCGGCACCGAGATCCGCACCGGCAGCGAATAGTTCTCCTTGTCGTAGGGCTTGGGGTCCCCCACCGACAGCGACGCTCCGAGAGGGTTCTCCGTCCTCGGGTACGACAGGCTCGCGACGACGGCCTCCGCCGTGCGCGTCTCGATGGATTTCTCGACGAAGCTCGTGCGCGTGCGAACCCGATATCCCTTCTGCTTGACCGAGACTTCGATCTTGTGAGGACGGTCCGTCGCGCCCTTGGCGCTGCGGTACCCGAGCGAATAGAAGTTGGAGAAGTCCGCGGCGACTTCGTCGAGATTCGACTTCCAGTCGTTGGTGTTGATCGCGGCGAGACCGCCGGTCTCCTCGGCCATCATCCGGATCGGACCCTGCATGTTCTGGCGGGTGGCGAAGTCGTTGACGTGGACGTCCTTGGTGGACCGCGAGTCCGCCGCCAGCAGGTCGCTCGTCTGGAGTCCCGAGGCGTCGAGCGTGTAGATGGTGACGCCGTTGGCGTTGGCGGCCTGGATGATCTTGATGTACTTCGTGTTCAGGTCGAAGTCGAACTGCTCCATCGTGGCCGACGTGTCCTGGAACTTGTCGCGGATCGCCTCGAACAGCTCGTAGCCCGCGGACGCCGGCAGTCCCTCCGAGACGTAGAGAAAGCTTTTTCGCCCTTCGATGCCGGCCACGCTGTCCAGGGTCTGCTTGATGGCGTCGATCGTGAACTCCATGTCGTTGCGCAGTGAGCGTGCGTAGTTCTTGGCGTAATCGACCGCCTCGCTCGAGGTCTTGGCGTCGGCGATGCGCTCGAGCGTGTCCTTGCGATCTCCCACCGTGTTCGTCCCGCCTCCCGTGTCCAGCTCGATCTGTTCGAGAGCCCCGAGAATCTGTCCGGGCTCCGTCGTGAACTTCTGGCGAACCTTGAGAGAACGGTTGAAGGTCACGACCATCCCCTCGGCGTTGGGGCCGATCGCCGTCGAAACGAATTCCTTCAAACGTTTGAACATCCGATTGCGGTTCTGCGGCTGGATGTTCAGGTTGTCGATGTAAAAGATGTAGTGGGCCGAGAGATCCCTGGGGATGTCAGCCTGCGGCTCCTTGGAGTCGAGCGGAACGACCTTCCCGTCCTCGAGGAGGAGCTTTCCGCCGGTGACGGCGTAGAAGTTCGTGATCGGCTGGAGGACGCCGTCCTGGCGCACCTCGAAGTCCGACGCCTTCAGGCCCGGCACTCGGTTCCCCTTCGAGTCCGTCACCACCACCTCGACGTTGGTGACCGAGACCTCGACGGTTTCGGACACCGGCGGGAAGGGCTGCGGTTCCTGCGGCTTTTCGGGCTTCGGCGCGGGCTTTTGAGCCGGCGCGGGAGGCGGATTCTGGGCTGCGAGCGGCGCCGCGACCACGGCCGCGGCGGCGAGCAGGGCGAGTAAGGAAATTCGCGTCAAACGAGTCCTCCGTTGAGAACGCAAAGCGCTGCTGTCGCCGGCATTATTCCCCGGCTTGGGAAAGGATTGGCTGACCGGAGGACACACGGGCGTCGCGGCCTTGCCGGGTGTCGCGGCCTCGAGATGGTGGCGCGGCGGTCCCCTTGCGGGTGGGACAAAAAACTGATTGTTGCTTTGTTGAGAGGAATTCAACAGAATTCGGCCCCCGGGGCGAGTCCGTCCGCCCGGGTGGGGACAAGAGGGAAAGTGCAAGGAGCCAAGCGAAGCATGCGCTATCGCCAACGTGCGGCCGCGGCCGCTTCTCTTCTTATCGCGGTCGTCGCGCTGTCGGGCTGCAACAAGATCAAGTCCAAGCAGGAGATCAAGCGCGGCAACGAGTTTCTGAAAGCCGCCCAGTATCAGAGTGCCCTCGCGGCGTACGAGGAAGCGCTGCGGCTGGATCCCGGGGAGACCAAGCTCCACAAGCACATCGGCATCGCCTACATGGGGATGTACCAGCCGGGGTCCAAGCACGCCAAGGACCTCGAGTTCGCCCAGAAGGCGATCGAAAACCTCAAACTGTACGTGGCGGCCTACCCCGACGACAAGAAGGCCCTCGAGTACCTCGTCTCGATGTACCTGAACACCGAGAGTTACGACGACGCCATCAACTTCTACGAGAACGATCTTCTCAAGAAGGACCCCAAGGACAGCAAGGCGATGCAATCGGTGGCCATGCTGTACTTCAAGAAGGGCGATTTCGACAACGGCGTGAAGTGGCTCAAGGCCCGGCAGACCGTCGAGGGCAACAACCCCGAGGTCTACTATCTGATCGGCGTCCAGGCCTGGGACCGCTCCTACAACTTCCCGGACCTCGACCCGACGTTCCGGGCGAAGATCGTCGAAGAGGGGTTGGAAGCCCTGAACAAGGCCGTGGAGATGAAGCCCGACTATTTCGAGGCGGTGTCGTACATCAACCTCCTCTACCGCGAGAAGGCCAAGATGGAGACGGACCCGGCCAAGAAGCAGGAATACACGGACACGGCGAACAAATACCTCCAGCAGGCGCTGGAGATGCGGAAAGCGGCCCAGGAAAAGGCCAAGGCCGAAGCCGCCGCCCAGGGAGGGGCGCCGACGCCGGAACCCGCGAAGTAGGGCCGGTGTCATACCCGTTTGGGGGAATGGTCCATGTTTGAGAACTCACTGATCGAATCGACACATCGAACCGGCGGATCCAAGAAAGCGATGTCGCTGCCGGTTTCCGTGGTCATTCACGGGCTGGTGATCGGTGTCGCCCTCGGCGCCTCGATCTGGTTCGTCGGCGATGTGCCGGAGCCCCCGATCCCGGTCACCTTCTACGCAGCGGCTCCCCCTCCCCCCCCTCCCCCTCCGGCGGCTCCCAAGGCCGCCCCCAAGGCGCCCGAAGCGCCCAAGCCCGTCCAGGTCAAGCCCGTCGAAAGGTCCCAGCCCGTCGTCATGCCCGAGACCGTTCCCCAGCCCCTGGCAGCGCCCGAGCCGGTCGCGGAGTCCTCGGGAGTCGAGGGCGGCGTCGAAGGTGGCGTGGAAGGCGGCGTGCCGGGAGGCGTCATGGGCGGCGTTCCGGGCGGAACGGGCGCCGGAATGGGCGGCGAGCCTCTGCGCGTGGGCGGCGACGTCAAGGCCCCGGTCCTCACCTCCCGCATCGAGCCCCAGTATCCCGAGGCGGCCCGGAAGGCCCGGATGGAGGGCGTCGTCATCCTGGAGGCCATCATCACGGCCGATGGGAACGTCGAGGACGTCCGTGTCCTGAAATCCGTCAACCCGCTCCTCGACGCCTCGGCGGTTCGGGCGGTGCAGCAGTGGAAATACAAGCCGGCGACGCTGAACGGCCGGGCCGTCCGCGTCTACCTCACGGTGACGGTGACGTTCCGGTTGAACTAGGATTG
>JBKOVK010000312.1:0-4769 GCA_046724475.1 Acidobacteriota bacterium
GAACTTGGCGCCGCCGCCTTCGTTGCCGCCTTCGATGCCGGCGAAGGTCGCCTCGCCGAAGAACTGAGTCGTGTTGAGAACGGGCTGGTTGCTGATGTACCGGACGGTGCCGGACAGCGAACCCGAGCCGTAGAGCGTCCCTTGCGGTCCGCGCAGCACCTCGATTCGGCTCATGTCGAAGAAATCGATGTTGGGCGTGAACAGCAGGAAAGAGATCGACGACTCGTCGAGATAGGTGCCGACCTCTTCCTTGGGGCCCGGCTGGTCTCGAGCGATCTGACCCGAGGAGACTCCGCGGATCGAGACCTGACTCTGACCGGGTCCGAGGTTCTGCACGGCCACGTTGGCCGTATTGTTGGCGAGCTGCTCGAAGTTCCTGATCCCGTTCTGTTGGAGCTCTTGCTCCGAGTCCGCCGCGATGGAAATGGGCGTGTCGTGCACGGTCGACTCGCGTTTCATGGCCGTCACAGTGACCTGCTCCGCGACCCTCACTTCGAGAGTCAGGTCGACGGTCTGCGTCACGCCGGCTTCGACGCGGACACCCGTTTGCGACGCCTTCAGGTAACCCTGGGTATCGACCGTGACGGTATACGTGCCCGCCGCAACGGACGCCTCGTAGGCGCCGGTGTCGTTGGTCCGCACGACGCGCGTGTCTCCAGTCAGCGTATTCCTGACTGTGACCGGAGCTCCCGGCAGAGGCGCGTTGTCGGCGCCGCGGACGGTGCCGGAGATCTTGCCCGGCGCGGGCTGCCCTAATAAGGGCACGACCAGCAAGACGGGGAGCGCGACGGCGGCCAGGATGGCGATCCGTGAACGAAGCATGCGAACCCTCCTTTCGGAACGAATCAAAGAAAGCCCGGGGGGACGGGCTTAATTGTTTCTTAATACGGCAACGAAAGACGCGAGTCAATCGCCGGATCTAGCGTCAGCGCGGATGGCCGGGGTCCTCACCTTGGTTCGCGGCGCGCGAAGTCTCTCCTTTAGAGGCCGAGTCCCAACCGTTCGCGGCGCGAATAGTCTCCCGACCGGAGGGAGGGAGGAGGTTCACGCCGCGGGAGGCGGAGCGCAGCTGAATCCATGGGAGAGGGGCCGGTAGAGACTTCCCCTCTCTCGTCGGTTGGGCCGCGAAGCGGCCCGCTAGGATTCTGAGTCTGGTGGAGCTGAACGGGATCGAACCGTCGACCTCCTGAATGCCATTAACGATTCCTGTCGCTTTTTGCTAGTAAAGACGTGGGGTTTCAGTGGGTTGGAGGAGCGGGTCTGGCGCTTTCGTGCATGACGGATTGCTGTACGGGCCAGGAGAGAGATTTTGGGGGCTTGAAGGTTCTGGCGAAGTGGGCGTAGCGCTCGGTCATTCGGGGCGAGGAGTGGCCGAGGACGTACTGGACTTCGCGGAGGAGCAAGCCGCGACGGAGCATCTCGGAGGCTGCCGTGTGGCGCAGGTCGTGGAAGCGGACGTGCGGGATGCTGGCGCCTTTCCGCACAGCGCGCCAGAAGCGGCGGATGTGCGAGCGCTGCCGGCCGGAGCGTGGGCTGCGGAAGATGGGCCCGGCTCCATCGGCCGGGTCGCGGAGATTTCGCAGCAGCCGGACGGTTGACTCCTGAAGCTCGATTGAGCGGTCGCAGGTCATCGAGTCGCCACGCGCGACCTCGGCCGCCACGACGGCCAAGTGGCTGTCGGTGGGCGTGGTGGCGGCGGTGCGCTCGGGCGCGTTCAGCCTGTCGTCCAACCGCGTGGATCCGACGGGAGCGTGCGGTGGCGTCGGATGGATCATCAACCCGTACGGAAACATCCTGGCACGAACGACCCTCGACGCACCATGCGCGACGGTCGACATCGACCTGTCCGCCTCGGTGGCGGCGCGGGACGATTATCCCTGCTACGTGCTCAACGGGAGACGGCAGTCATCGCGACCAGGGACCTTCAGAATGCCGGGAAGCGTCGGATGAGTCACGCGACCCAGATCCAGTTGACGAATCGCGTCAGCAGCGTCACCAAGAGACCCAGGCTACCGAAAAGATAGGCGAAGGCGAGCGCGGGACGCCTTCGCAGGAAATCGCTGAGAAGGAAAAAGCAGGGGAAAAGAGCCAGAAGGTACCGTTGGACGGAGTCCGTGGACCCGCTATTGAACAGTACGGCGAGGGTCGCGCTGCAATAGAGCGCGCCCGCGACTTTGCGCCGGGCAATGAGCCCGATCGTGAGTGTCGTGAAGAGGACGAGGGCACCGTTCTGAATCACGAAGTTGAGTTTTCCGCCCGCGCCTAGATCTGCAAGACGCGTGAACATCTCATGGGCAATCAAATGCGGAAGCTCCCAGAAGGCCCTTGGCCTGTGTTCCCAATTCGAGTTCTTGCCCGGGAAGTAGACGAGCGGACTTCCGAACCGGACCCAGAGAAAAATCGGATATGCTGCGGCTCCCGCGGCCGCGCCGGCGAGCCCGAAGAGGGGTCCCGGTTTCAGGCGGCGCCCGTTTCTCTTCATCTCCTGCCAGGCAAACCACGCCATCGGCAGAATGATCAAGGCACCATTCAACCTGGTCAGCCCCGCAGCGGCACCCGCGATCCCGGCCAAACCCCAGCGGCCGCGCTTGGAGGCGAGGAAGGCGGCAGCCGTCGCCAGGATGAACAGCGACTCGGGGTAAAAGGATGCGAAGTAGAAGGCGGTAGGAAAACAGAGGAGGACGGCGATTCCGGGCAGGACGCGGTCCGGACCGTCTTCCGCGAGCAAGTCCGCGAGAAGAAGGAGCGCGCCAAGCAGGCAGAGAAGCGAGATTCCCATGCCCGCGGGAAAGAGGGGGATGTGCGTAAAGCGCGAGAAGAAGCCCGTCACGAGCGGGTACAGGGGATAGAAGGACGTGTTGCTGGCGGAGGCACCTGGGTCGTAATGGTAACCGCGCACCGCGATGTCGCGGTACCAGCCCGAGTCCCAGCGCGCAAGCGGGGGAGCCTCTCGCGCGATCTCGGGCGCCCAGGGGTGCGGCGGAGTCACGGGCAGAGAGGCGGCGGCCATGGCCAGCACGACAACGACGAAGCTCCAGACAGCCCAGATTCCCAGGACCATCCCGATCTCCCGCGGCAAGAGAAAGGGAAAGAATGCGCGGCCCCGATCTCCCGATCCTTGCCGCTCGATGGGAATCTCCGTCATCCGGTCGAAACTCTAGCGCAACACCTCGCCGCGCCGTCTCCGGTGGTCCACGATAGAAGCCGACGGCACGATCGACGCCTTCATCGAAGCGACGGCGATCTCTCACATCGGACGGAACGCGGGAGCACTGGCCGCCGCGGAAGTCACCCACGAGATCAGGTCCGGCGATCTGCGTGACCCCCGAAATCGGTCGACGGTTCGATCCGGCGGCGTGGCGGAAGAACCGGGTCGGTGAATAGGAAATGGTGGAGCTGAACGGGATCGAACCGTCGACCTCCTGAATGCCATTCAGGCGCTCTCCCAGCTGAGCTACAGCCCCACGCGAAGAGGCGCGCAGGATAGCACGCCTGATCGGGCGGCAAAAACCGCCCCGGAAGCCGTCCGTGTTGAGGCATAATATTGAGCCAGACACACTTAATCGATGTTCTCAGACTCTCTCGCCGGGCGCGGCCTGACGGACCGCTCCCGTCGCACGGGCGAAGCGCTGCGGGTGCTCGTCATCGACGAGAATCCGCGGGATCGCGTCCAGATCGAGGAAGCCGCCCGCCAGGCCTTCCCCGGCTCGCGGACGGAGGCCGTTTCGGATCCTTCGCAGCTCGACCGGATTCTCGACGCCGGTGAGTTCGACATGGTCGTGGCGGACCATCGGCCGAGCTGGATCGACGCCTTCCGCGTGCTGGCGCGCGTGCGCGAGCGCAATCCCGACCTGCCGGTCCTCCTTTGTACGGCCACCGGCAGCGAGGAGCTCGCCGTCGCCGCGATGAAGGCGGGCTTCGATGACTACGTCCTCAAGCACCCGCACCACTTCCCACGGCTTCCCGCCGCGATGCGATCGGCCTTGGAGGACTGCTCACGCCGCCAGGCGGCGCGGGAGTCCGAGACCCGGTACCGCTCGCTGTTCGAGGGCGTTCCGGTGGGCCTCTATCGCGGCGCCTTGTCGGGCCAGATCCTCGATGCCAACCCGGCGTTGATCGAGCTGCTCGGCTATCCCTCGCGGGAGAGCCTGATGGCCGTCAACATCCGCGACGTGTACGCGGACGCGTCGATGCGGCGCACACTGCTCGAGAAACTGGAGCGCGAGGGCGAGGTCCACGATCTCGAGCTGCGGTGGAAGCGCTACGGAGGACAGATCATCACCGTGCGCGTCAGCGCCCGTCCGATTCGGGACCCCTCGGGCCGGCTGCTTCACTACGAAGGCGTCGTCGAGGACGTGACCGAGCGCAAGCGCTCGCGCGAGGAGCTGCAGGAGTCCAACCAGTTCCGACAGGAGATCATCCAGGGCGCCGGCGAGGGAATCGTCGTGCTCGACCGGGATCTCCGCTACATCGTTTTCAACCGGTACATGGAAAAGATGACCGGCCTTCCGGCCGACCGTGTGCTCGGCCGCCGGTGCGTCGATGCCTTCCCGTTCCTGCGCGAGCACGGGATCAGCGAGCTCCTCCAGAGAGCGATCGCCGGCGAGACCGTGTCGTCGTCGGACGTCCCCTACACGATCGCCGAAACCGGCCACTCCGGCTGGGCGATCGGGACGTACGGGCCGCATCGCAACACCGCCGGCCAGGTCGTGGGCGTCATCGGCATGGTCCACGACGTCACCGAGCGACGGCGCGCCGAGCAGGCGCTG
>JBKOVK010000002.1:0-12381 GCA_046724475.1 Acidobacteriota bacterium
GAACAGAACGTCGGAAAAGTCGTCGCGATCATCGGGCCGGTGCTCGACATCGAGTTTCCGCAGGGCAAGCTTCCCGCGATCTACAACGCGGTCCACGTCGTCGACGACGGCAAGGAGACCGGCCAAAAGATCGACGTCATCGCCGAGGTCGCGCAGCAGCTGGGAGAGAGCGTCGCGCGGTGTGTTTCCATGAAGCCGACCGACGGCATGGTCCGCGGGATGAAGGCCGTGGACCTCGGTGGGCCGATCTCCGTCCCGGTCGGGCGGGAGACGCTCGGACGGATCCTGAACGTCATCGGCGATCCGATCGACGGCCTGGGGCCGGTGAAAGCCAAGGAACGCTGGCCGATCCACCGCGAGCCGCCGCCCTACGACGAGCAGGCGACCTCGGTCGAGATGTTCGAGACCGGCATCAAGGTCATCGATCTGCTCGAGCCCTACACCAAGGGAGGCAAGACCGGTCTCTTCGGCGGCGCCGGCGTCGGCAAGACCGTCATCATCCAGGAGCTCATCAACAACGTCGCCATGCACCACGGCGGTTTCTCGGTCTTCTCCGGCGTGGGCGAGCGCACGCGCGAGGGCAACGACCTCTACCACGAGATGACCGAGTCCGGCGTCATCACGCCGGGAGACCCGGTCAAGTCCAAGGCCGCCCTGATCTACGGCCAGATGACCGAGCCCCCCGGCGCGCGCCTGCGCGTCGGGCTGACGGGCCTGACGGTCGCCGAGTACTTCCGCGACACCGAGGGCAAGGACGTCCTGCTTTTCATCGACAACATCTTTCGCTTCACGCAGGCGGGGTCGGAGGTCTCGGCGCTTCTGGGACGGATGCCGTCGGCCGTCGGCTACCAGCCGAACCTCGCGACGGAAATGGGAGAGCTCCAGGAGCGCATCACGTCCACCAAGAAGGGCTCGATCACGTCGGTCCAGGCGATCTACGTTCCCGCCGACGACCTGACGGACCCGGCGCCGGCGGCGGCCTTCGCGCATCTGGACGCCACGACGGTTCTCTCCCGCGCGATCTCCGAGATGGGCATCTACCCGGCGGTCGATCCGCTGGCCTCGACCTCGACGATCCTCTCCGCCCGGGTCGTCGGCGAGGAGCACTACAAGTGCGCCCGCGACGTGCAGGCGGTGCTGCAGAAGTACAAGGACCTCCAGGACATCATCGCGATCCTGGGAATCGACGAGCTCTCCGAAGAGGACAAGCTCACGGTCGCGCGTGCCCGCAAGATCCAGCGCTTCCTCTCCCAGCCCTTCTTCGTGGCGCAGCAGTTCACGGGCCTCGAGGGCCGGTACGTCAAGATCGCCGACACGATCAAAGGCTTCCGCGAGGTCGTGGACGGAAAGTGCGACGACATGCCCGAGCAGGCCTTCTACATGGTCGGCACCATCGAGGAGGCCCGGGAGAAGGCCGCCGCGCTGGCCAAGTCGGCGGCCTGACGCGGATGGCGCTTCAACTTCAGGTCGTGACCCCGGAACGCAAGGTCGTCGAGACCGAAGCGGACGAGGTCCAGCTGCCGGGCGCCGAGGGATATCTCGGCGTCCTGCCGGGGCACGCAGCGCTGATCACGCTGTTGAAGCCCGGGGTTCTCTCCTACCGGCGCTCCGGCCGCTCGGAGGCGTTCGCGGTCTCCTCGGGTTTTGCCGAGGTCTTGGACGACAAGGTTTCGGTGTTGGCCGACTCCGCCGAGGCCGGCAGCGAGATCGACGCGCGCGCCGCGGAAAGCGAGAAGGCGAAGGCCGAGGAAGAGATGAAGTCGGCCGGCGCCGACACTCTGGACGCGATTCGCGCCCGTTTCGACCTGGCCGAGGCGCGCCTGGCGGCCGCTCGCCGTCCCGCCTAGCTGATCGAATGCGCCGGCGGCGCGAGGTCACAGCGACCGGCGAAGCCGCCTGCTAGGATCTTTTCGTGAGCGGCGACAAACCTCGGGATCCGCAATGGACCGGCCCGGCGTCGCCGCCGAAGCCGCCCGCCAATCCCGGCGAGCAGCCCGAAAAGGTTCAGGCCGACCCCAATCCACCGGAACGTCTCTTCCTCTCCGGCCCGCGGTCGAGGCTCAAGGAGCTCGGCTCCATCATCCAGATCGCCTGGGAGTTCATCCAGGGCTTCCGCAAGCTTCACTTCGTGGGTCCCTGCGTGACGGTGTTCGGCTCGGCGCGATTCGAGCAGGGGCATCCCTTCTACGAGCTCGCCCGCAAGGTCGGGGCGCGCCTGGCGCACATGGGCTTCACCGTCATGACGGGCGGAGGGCCGGGCATCATGGAGGCGGCCAGCCGCGGCGCCAAGGAAGCCGGCGGCTTCACGGTCGGCTGCAACATCGTCCTGCCCGAAGAGCAGATGGTCAATCCCTGGGTCGATCGCTCGATCACCTTCGACCACTTCTTCGTGCGGAAGGTGATGCTGGTGAAGTACTCCTATGCGTTCATCGTGATGCCCGGAGGCCTCGGCACGATGGACGAACTCTTCGAGGCGCTCACCCTCATCCAGACCAAGAAGATCGACAACTTCCCCGTCGTCCTGATGGGGACGGAGTACTACCGGCCCCTGATGAGCGTGGTGTTCAAGATGGTCGCCGCCGGCACCATCTCCAACACCGACCTCGATCTGCTGCTCGTGACCGACTCGATCGACGCCGCGATGGACCACATCCACGAGCACGCCATCGCGTCTTTCGGCCTGGGGGAAACCCCCAAGAAGCTCAAGGCGCTGGGGGAGTGACGCCGAGCCGCTAACGGGCGTTGGCCGCAGGAAAGAGGACGCGGTCGGGCGCGGCGTTCAGGCGTTCGAGGATTCGCCGGGTCAGCACGGTCTTGCGGCGGCCGGCGTTGCGGGGGGCGACGAGGTATCGCACGGTCGCATCCACCCACGTGACGGGATCGATGCGAAAGACGACGCTGGGACGCTCGGCGACGTCGAGCTTGTCCACGGGAGTCTCGGCCAGGAGACTCCGGTAGATCTGGATGCGCTCGGCCATTCGAGAGCCGATCTCATCCTCGACGGTCTCCGTCATGACCTGGGCCACGAATTCCAGATCACTCTGGTAGGCCACTTGCACCGTAATCTCGTTCCAGATGTAGGGGAAGAGCGGCCAGGAATAGTTGTACACGGGCTCCTTGAACACGGTCGAGTTCGGGAAGCGGATGATGCGGCCGCTTGGATGGTCGGTCGAGAGAAACTCCCCCCCGATCTCCCACAGCGTCGTGTCGAGATAGCCGACGTCGATGACGTCTCCCGCGGAGTCTCCGATTCGGACCCGGTCCCCGACGCGGTACGGCGATCGGGCGAGGATGTAGATCCAGGCGAAAAAGCTGGTGATCGGCGCCTGGAGGGCGAAACCGAAGATCAGGGACAGCAATCCCAGAGAGACGACGGCGCCGTACCAGCCCACGAACACCACCGAGATCGCCGAAAAGACGACGAGCAGGAACACCAGGAGGTTGAGAACGCGGCGCACGTTGTAGCGCGTGGCGCGGTTGGTCAGTCGCGGCAGCAGGAGCGCGGTGACGATCGCGTGGAACGCGAGCAGACCCGCGACGATCAATGCAGCCAGATGCGCTTTCTGCCAGTCGGTATGTCGCAGGGAGCGCAGAAACAGGCCGCGCTCGACGAGGAAGTAGGTCAGTCCCAGGATCACGGCGATCACGCCGAAGGCCCACACCCAGGGGCGCTGTCGCCTCTCGGCCCCGGGAGCCGGGACCGCTTCTTTCAGCGCCTTCTGAACAGCCGGCTGCTGGGGAATCTCGCTCGGCGCGAGGGAATCCGGCTGGACGCATGCGGGGTCGACGTCACAGGAATCCTCAGCGGCCATGACGAGCTATGCGGGGTGCAAGATCCGCACCGGCGCTGTGCACTTCGGACCTCAAGGACCCGTCGAACCGGAATAGCCCGGCCCGCGCAGCGCCTTCCCCGGAGCGGCTCCGGTGATCTTCCCACCGTCCATCACCAGAACTCCATTGACCGCGACGTACGGGAAGCCGCTGCTGTAGCGGCGGGGCTCCTCGTACGTGGCGAGGTCCTTGACCTTCGCCATGTCCACCACCACGAGGTCCGCGGCGAAGCCCTCCTTGACGAGGCCGCGCCCCTTCAGGGCGGCCGCCTCCGCCGGAAACGACGTCATCTTGCGCACCGCCTCCTCCAGAGGAAGCAGCTTCTCGTCGCGAACGTAGAGGCTCAGGATGCGGGCGGTCGAGGCCCAGCCGCGGGGATGCGACTTTTCCTCGGAGAAAATGCCGTCGGTCGCGCCGGCGGCCGAGTCCGTGCAGAAGGCGACGATCGGGCTCTTCAGCGCGGTGCGCACGTCGTTCTCGTCCATCATGAAAATGATGCAGATGACGTTGGCCCGGTCGGCGATGACGAGGTCGATCAGGGAGTCCCGGGGGTCCTTCTTCTCTTCCGCCGCCATCTGCGCGACGGTCTTGCCCTCGTAGGACTTCAGCTTCGGATTGACGACGGAAGCGATCAAGACGCGGTCGGGACCGCCGGAGCCTAAGTACTGATTGCTCCACTGGTCCGTGTCAACGAGCATGTCCGCCTTGGCCTTCTCGCGTAGCTTCGGGTCGGCCAGGCGCTTCAAGAGCGCCTCCCGGCCTCCCTCCCGGATCCAGGGCGGCAGACACGCGTCGAGGCCGTTGGAGCCGGCCGTCCAGGGGTACTGGTTCGCGGCCACGTCGATGCCCTCGGCGCGCGCCTTTTCCATGCGCGCGAGCACGGCGGGCATGCGTCCCCAGTTCTTCTTGTACGCGGTCTTCAGGTGCCAGATCTGGCTGCGGATTCCGGCTTCCTTGGCGATGCGGAAGACCTCGTCGAGCGAGGAGTCGATCGCGTTGGCCTCCGAGCGCTGGTGCGTGAAGTACGCGCCGCCGTAGCGCGCGGCGACTTTTGCCATCGCGATGATCTCTTCGGTCGAGTTGTACATGTCGGGCACGTACTGGAGCGACGTGGAGACCCCGAGCGCTCCCTCGCGCATGGCCTTGTCGACCTCGTCGCACATGCGCTTCAACTCCTCCGGAGTCGCGCGGCGGTTCTCCTTTCCGATGACGAAGTCGCGCAGGCTCCCGGCTCCGACGAACGTCGCCAGGTTGATCGCGCTGCCGCGGCGCTCGAACGTCTTGAAGTAGCCGTCGATCGTCGTGAAGTCGGGCGTGAAGCCGTAGCGCGTGTAGACGTCCTTGGCCTCGGCCATCATCGCGGCGTTCAACGGCGCAATCGAGGCGCCCTCTCCGGTGACCTCGGTGGTGATGCCCTGCGTGATCTTCGAGGCGGCGCGCTTGTCGACCAAGACGTTGTACTCGGACTGTCCCAGCAGGTCGATGAAGCCGGGCGTGACGTAGAGCCCGGCCGCGTCGATCGTCCGCGTGGCCGGCCGGCCGGACAGAGCGCCGACCGCGACGATCTTTCCGTCGCGCACGCCCACGTCCGCCGCGAACCACGGCGCGCCGGAACCGTCGACGACGCGGCCTCCGCGGATCAGGAGGTCAAACGGTGTCTCCGACGGCGACAGCGCGACGAGGCAGAGGACGGTCGCAGCGGCGAGAAACAGTTTTTTCATGGGCGTAACTCTATGCCGGCCGCCGGAGTCAGCGCCCGACCAGTTCCTGGAGCACCGGCGCCTGCCGGGTCATCCAGAGAGAGAGCTGGACACAGACCGCGAGAAAGCCCCCGCCGGCGATGACGAGGGCGACGAGGGTCCCGGACCGCCGCTGCGAGAGCCAGGCCACAGCAAAGACGCAGGCCGGGCCGAGCAGCAGGTAGACGGGCAGCGAAAACCGCGATTCCACGGCGACCGGCAGGTACAGCGCGACGTACGCCGCGCAGACTACGGCGGCTCCCGAGAAGTAGAGCTTGACGGAGGGCGACGCGCTGCCGCATCGGAAGAGACCCACGACCATTCCCACGATACACAGGAAGAGATACGCGTAGTTCAGAAGGGAGAGAGGCCATCGGTACGCTGGCTTCGGGTTGACGACGTAGGTGAACGGCAGGTCCTGATCGAAGAGCGCGAAGCCATGGAGCGCGAGTGTGGCCAGATATCCGAGCGGCTGCCGCGACGCGAACTGCAGCGGGCTCGAAACTCCGGGAGGGCAGAACGGGTTGCCGTAGACCAGGGTCGGCAGCCGGTCCGGCATGACGAGCGTGCCGTACTTCAGGATCGACATTCCCCATCCGACCTGTTCCCCGTAGATCCGCTCCACGGGAAGGGGGGACCACGTGTCGTACCAGCGCAGATTTGACACAAGCTGCGGCAGCAGAGCCAGCGCGACCGCGCCCACTGCGGGGAGAATCGCGCGCACGACTCTTTCCCGGTAGAGCCAGGCTCGAAACGCCCAGAGGATCGCCAGGGCCGGAACGACGACCGCGTTGGCGGGCCGAACGGCTACGGCGAGGCCCGCCCAGAGAAACGAGACGAACGCGCGGCGCGCCGGATGCGAGGGCTTCAGCGAGGAGAAGAAGGCCAGAGCGAGCAGAGACGCGGACAGCGAGTCCGACAGCAGCTCGGTCGAATGGATGAGCGCGAAGGGATTGGCGGCGAGGCAGAGGAAGGTCCCGTAGAAGAAGGGCGGCGTCCCGAAGGCGCGCTCGGCGGCGCGCGCCGCGTAGAACGCCGTCGCGAGGTGGATCAGGAGCTGCGCGGCGAAGACCAGTTGCCGGGCCGTGTCGTCGGAAACGTCGGCAAATCGGGTGGCGAGCGCGATGAAGAGAGGGTAGCCGTAGGAGCGCACACGGCTGGCGAGGTTCCAGAGGCCCTCGCTCGACACGATGCGCCCCAGTGTCAGGTAGTGGAACGAGTCGTAGATGACCCCGCGGAAGCCCGTCCGGAAGAGGAACCAGGCCGCGGCGGCGCAGGCCGCCGACACGACCGCGACGAAGGCCCCCCGGCGGGCCGGGGGTTCCTGTACCGATCCGTTCACAGAGCGTTCACGTCCCGCGCGGTAGGGTAACCCGCGATGATGGGTTTCCTCTCCGCGAGCGTTCTCGCGGCCGTGCTCGCCGCTCCGGCTCCGGCGCCGACGGCGGCGAAGCCGAAGAGCCACGGAAACGCTCTATCGGGCACCGTGGCCCGCATGGATTCGGCGGCCTCGAATTTCGTCGTTCGGGAAAGCTCCGGGCGGGAGACGACGTTGCGCCGCACGAGCGCCACGCACGTGACCGGCGGAAGCCTGAAGGTCGGCGTCCGCGTCGCCGTCCGGTGGCTGGAGAAAGACGGCCACAAGATCGCGACTTCGGTCCGTGTCGAGGCGCCGGCGATCGCGGCCGCGACTCCGACGGCGTCGACGCAGTCGTCGCAGTAGTCGCGCAGTCTCACGTCCGCGCCGGCCGGAGTGTCGCGAGACTGCTGCGGAATCGCACCGCGCAAAGAATCACCCAGGCGAGCCACGCCGCCATCGTCACCGTCGCCAGCGCGCTCAAGCCGGGCATTCGAAACCGCGCCTCCATCGCATAGTCCCCGGCCGGCAGCAGCCAGCCTCGAAAGACTCCGTTGACGCGGACGGCGGCGATCTCGGGCGGTTGCTCAAGGCGCCCGGACCATCCCGGGAAAAAAGTCTCGTTCTCAACCAGGAGCGCCGGCCTCTCGAGGCGGACCCGGTACTCGATCGAGTCGGCTCCGTAGGATCGCTGCTCGACCCGCGAATCCGGCCGCGCCCCGGCCAGACGCGCCTCCAGTTGAGGAACGTCGACGGTCCCGGCGGAGGCCTGTGCGGGCGCGTCGAGGAGGACCGGAGTCCATTCCCTCCGCATGAACTCGAGCATTTCCGGGTTGCGCGTGATCGCCTCGCGTGCGGCCAGCGTGGGCCCTCCAAAGTCGTCGAGGTCGTACGTGCCGGCGAGATAGCCGCTGGCGCGGTAGCCTCCCTCGCCGTTCGAGCGTGGCGGCCGCGGCGACCCTGGCGCGGAGAAAAGCTCCGGCGCGACGACGACGCCCGCGTCGTGCATGCGCGCGGGCGTGGGGTAGTAGACGCGGCACATCCCGATCAGGTCGGGGACGGCCCAGGTCTCCATGCGCGAAAGCACGCGTCCCGCATCCAGAGAGAGGACAGCGAGCAGGACGCAGGTCGCCGCCAGCGGGACCCGGCGGCTTCGCCAGAGGAGAAGCGCCGCGACGACGAGGGCAAAACAGATGACAGCGAGGCCCGCGGCCGGCCAGAACGGCACAGCCCGCTCGACGCGCGCGATCGCCCACGCCGAAAAAAGCGCGAGCGGCAGAAGCCGCAGCAGGAATTCCGTGATCCCCGGCGGGCGCCGCCGCAGCTCGCGCCAGCCGGCCGCTCCGAGCAGGATCAGGAGGACGGCTGCGATGCCCCTGTAGTCGCTGCTCGGGAACCGTGAGTACGCCAGCGGCGGAATGAGAGTCCGGAGCAGCGGATGCAGAGGCGCGTGATCGCCGGCCGCCATGACCACAGCCAGCAGGAGCAGCCCCCCATACGGCCAGAGTCTCGCCAGAGCGCGCCGATTGAGAAACGCGACCCCGGCCAGCACCGCAAAGCCGACGAACGTCGAGCTCATGCTGATATCGCCGGGCATTCCGAGGTTCTCCATGACGAGTCCCGGGAGGTGCTCGTAGCCGAGCGAGGCGCGCTGCAGGTGGTCGGTCGCGTGGTAGCGCGCGAGCTCCGCGCGGTAGATCCAAGCCGGCCGCAGGTGGATGGCCGCCATCGCGAGTCCGAGCGCGACGGCCGCCGCGCCACTGCAGGCCCAGACGATGGCGGGCGTCGCGAATCGCCGCGCGAGAACCTGAAGCAGCACCAGGATCCCGAGCGAGAAGAGCGTCGCGACGAGATTGCCGGGATAGCCGCCCGTCGCCAGCGCGCCGACGGCGAGCGGCAGAGCGAAAAGCCTCCCCGGCAAAGCGCGTTCTCCTCGTCTCGGCGGGACGAGGCATGCCAGAAGCCAGGGCAGGCAGGCGAAGGATCGGACGATGTCCACGTGCTCGGCGTTCGAGTAGAAACCGCCGAAGAGCTGGAACGCGAAGGCGCCCAGAAGCGCCTCGCGCCGGGAGCCGATCGCGAGACGCAGAAGTACGTACATCCCGATCGCTCCGGCGAGGACGTGAAGGGCCTGCAGGACTACGGCTGCATGCAGCGTGTACGGGATGCGAAGGAGCGGAAAAACCCAGACGGGCGCGTACCAGAGACCCGTCTGGAGATTGATCGGGAACGGGTAGCCCATCGACTGGTACGGCATCCAGAGGGCCAGGCTTCCGTGGCGGATGGCCTCGGTCCAGTACGCCGTGGCGGCGTAGTAAGAGCCCACGAAGTCCCAGGGAAAGCCCCAGCCCTCGAAGTAGTGTCGGAAGAAGATCGCGACGTTCTCGAGCGCGAGGACGAAGAGCGGCGCCGCTTTCAGGAGCCGAGGGATCCGGCGGCCGTCCGCCAAAAGCTATCGCCCGGCGTGCGCGCCGAGCGCGGCCGCCTTCTCCTCGAGCGCCGCGAGCACGGAATCTACCCTCGCCTCCCAGGAGTTGGCCCGGCCCAGGGCTCTCAGCCGTTCGCGGAAGCCGGGATCCTTCCCGCGCTCCCGGGCGCGGTCGAGGGCGGCGGAGAATTCCTCCGCGTCGCCCGCGATCGAGACTTCGGAGTACGCCTGGCACTCCGGCATCGGCGTCGTGACGACCGGCTTGCCGCCCGCGAAGTATTCGTAGAGCTTCAGAGGCGAAGTGGCCGTGGTGATGTCGTTGATCTGGAACGGAATCGTGGCTACGTCGAAGAGCGCGAGGTAGCCCGGCAGAAGATGATAGTCGCGGGGACCGATCCAGCGGACGTTCTCGCGCTTGAGCATCGGCCGTCCCTGGAGGCTCTTGTCGTACATCGGTCCGATCAGGAGGAAGCTCCAGTCGGGACGCCGTCTCGCCACCGCGTCGAGCAGGTCGTAGTCGAACCACTCCGCGAGCGCGCCGTAGTAGCCCGCGATCGGGCGTCCGCTCGCGCGCACCGCTTCGAGGTCGCGGTCGCCCGCGGGCGGCGGAGTCGCCTCGGCCGCGAAGCGCTCGTATTCGACGCCGTTGGGAAGAAGGATCGCGTCGGGGCGCCGGGCCAGCGCCTGCGCGTGAAGCCGCCGCGCGACGCTCGCGACGACGGTCGCCTCCTCGAGCGCGCGCTCGTGGTTGGACTGAAGAAGCGCGCGATCGTACGGAAAGACCGAAAGATCGTCGATCCAGTCGTAGACGACGCGCGCGTCCTTCGGATACGCGTCCACCTGGGCGTAGTTGTAGGGAAAGGCCCAGAGCAGGGGCGACGGGATCTGCGCGAGGAGCTCCGTCGGCCCCTTGTAAAGAAACAGGTTGGGCTCGATCTCCTTGAAGCCGTTGATCTTGTCCTGGGCGTTCGAGCAGTCGAAGATCGAGACCCAGCCGCGTTTCGCAAACGCCCGGGCGAGGTGATGCGGGCGCTGCACGAGGTGGATGCCCCAGCCGATCGAGGGCAGGAAAACCACGGCCCCGGCGGCTCCGCGGACACGCTCCACGACCGGCGCGAGCTGGTCGCGGAAAAAGCCCAGGTCGGCCCGCTGCCAGACGTCCACGCCCTCGGCCTTCCAGCTCTCGCCCCACTTCTCCTCGTATTTCTTGCGGTTCTCCTCGAAGAGCGCGAGGTAGGCGTCCTTGCCGAGCAGGCGGAACGAGGCCTTCTGCCAGTGATGGACGAAGGAGTCTCGGGCGCAGCGGATCTCCCACCCCTGTGAGCGCGCGCGGCGGTTGTAGTCGTCGTCCTCGAACATTCCGATGCCGAAGCGCTCGTCCAGCGGACCGACCGATTCCCAGGTCTGGCGATGCATCGCCATGCAGAAGAACGCCAGCATCGGGATCGCGAAGCTCTCGCCATCGTGCGCCCGCGTCCATTCGGCGGCCCAGGCGGGCATGTCCTGCACGTCCGAGTAGCCGGCCTCCACTTTCGCCTCGTTGGCGATCGCGTTGGTCACGGGCCCGATCAGGCCGATTCCGGGATTGGCTTTGAGGTGGCCTACCAGCGCCGTCAGCCAACCGCGCGCGACGACGGTGTCGTTGTTCAGGAGAACGAGGAAGTTTCCGGAGGCGGCCTCCAGCCCCTGGTTGCAGGCCGCGGCGAAGCCCCGGTTGGTCGGGTTCGCGATCACGGTCAGATTCGTCCGCGCGCTGTCGAGCTCGCGGAGCAGCGCCGGCGTGCCGTCCGTCGAGCCGTTGTCGACGACGATGACTTCGAACTGCGGCCACTCGGTCCGGGCGAAGACGCTCTCGAGACAGAGGCGATTCAAGTCCGCGTTGTTGTAGGTGACGATCACAATCGACACCTTCGGGAAGAGAAGCGGAATCGCGTCGCGGACGGCCCGGAGGCTACGCTCCAAGTCTTCGGGAGCGGGCGAGAGGCGCATCACGCGGTTGTGGCGCCTCCGCGCCTTCTCCTCCAGCTCCGGAGACTCGGTCAGGACGAAGTCCGCGCCCTCGACGAGGGCTTCGTCGACCGGCGCGCCCGGCGAGTCCACGAGCTCGTAGACGAGCGGCCACGCCCGGTCCTTGCGCATCCTCTCGGCGACGCCGAACCAGGAAGGCTGACGAAGGATGGAGACCGTCGCGCCGAGGGCGCGTTCCCGCCGCAGCGCGTCCAGGGAGGCGAAGAGCTCTTCCTCCGTGGAGCCCCGCAGCGACACCGCGAAGAGGCGAGGCGCCCTTTCCTCGACGACGAAGGGCGCTCCGTCGGAGCGCGCGGTCGGAGAGATCGAGAAAACGCGATGCCCGATCTCGGCAAGGCGCCGGAGAAGGTTTGGCAGGCCGTCTCGCGCCGCAGCCGGGAAGAACACAACCTCGTGCCCGTTGTCGATTTCCACGCTTTCGGCTTTTCGCGGCGCCCGGGCTTCGTCGGGACCGGCCCAGTCTGACGGCGCGGTGCCCCGAACGCCTGCCAGAATGCCGGCGGCCTTTCGCCGCGTGATCCAGTAGAGGTTGGCGAGCTTCCAGAGCCTCGAGGTCTGGATCCCGGCAAGCTCCTGCCTCGTCTCGGCGAGCTGGCGCTCCAAAAGCGTCTTCTCGTTTCGATGCGTCTTCTCCGCTGTCGAGAGCCGGCGCTCGGATTGCTGGCGTGCCGTTTCGGCCTCCGCCGCCTTCGCCTCCGACGTATCGCTGCGGCTTTCGGCTTCGGCGGCCCGTCGGCGCAGCGCGGGCACCTCGGCGCGCAGGGACTCGAGCTCCTGTCCCGTCGTCCGGACGCGCAGAAGGTTGGCGCGGAGAGCCTCGTCGAAGAGGGCGACCATTCCCGCCGGGACCGCCGGCCCCTGCGGCGGGTGCTCGAGCAGGACCGCAAGGTGCTCGAGGTCGGCCTGCGCCTGAACCCGCAGACGCCCCGAAGCTTCTCGAATGCGCGCGCGGCGTTCCGGGCCGGCCTCGAGAGCCCGCATCATTCGATCCAGCAGCT
>JBKOVK010000147.1:0-17799 GCA_046724475.1 Acidobacteriota bacterium
CGCCAACCGACTCCCCGAGCTCTGCCGCCGCGTCGCCGAGCTGGGCATGCCGGCGGTCGCGGTCACCGACCACGGCAACATGTTCGGCGCCTTCCATTTCTTTCACGAGGCGCTGCAGAACGGCATCCGCCCGATCGTGGGCGTCGAGGCCTACATCGCGCCGGCCGACCGCACGGACCGCGAGGCCACGGCCGCGAGTGAGTCCGGAGAGGGCTACGCGTACCACCTGACGCTCCTGGCCGCGACGCAGAAGGGCTATCGCAACCTGGTGCGGCTCGTATCCGAGGCGTACCTGACGGGTTTCTACCACCGGCCCCGGATGGACAAGGCCCTGCTCCGGGAGCACGCCGAAGGCCTGATCGGCCTGTCGGGCTGCCTGAAAGGGGAGGTCGCGGGCTCCTTGTCCCGCGGCAATTACCCGGCCGCCCTCAAGGCTTTCCGCGAGTACGAGGACATCTTCGGGAAGGGAAACTTCTACGTCGAGATCATGGATCACGGCCTGCCCCAGCAGATTGCGATCGTGCCGGAGTTGCTGCGCCTTTCGAAGGAGACCGGGGCGCCGGTCGTCGCGACCAACGACAGCCATTATCTGCGCCGCGACGACGCCTTCCCGCACGAGGTTCTCCTCTGCATCGGGATGGGAAAAACGCTCGAGGACGAGCGGCGCATGCGGTTCTACAACGACGAGTTCTACGTCAAGGACCCCGAGGAGATGAAGGCCCGTTTCCGCTCCTGGAGCCTCGAGGCCGTCTCCAACAGCGCGGCCATCGCCGAGCGGTGCGCGGTCTCCTTCGACACGGAGGGGCTTCACCTTCCCACGTTCGCCGCGCCCCACGGACAGCCTCCGGCCGAGTACTTCCGCGACCTCGCCCGCGAAGGTCTCGAGAAGCGGCTGGCCGAGATCGCTGCGGAGACACCCGCCGCCGAGCGGATCGCCCCCGAGAAGTATCGCGAGCGTCTTGAGTACGAGACCGGCGTGATCGAGAAAATGGGCTTTCCGTCCTACTTCCTGATCGTCTCCGACTTCATCCGCCACGCCCGCGAGACCGGCATCGCCGTGGGTCCGGGCCGCGGCAGCGCCGCAGGTTCGATCGTGTCCTGGGCCCTTCGCATCACCGAGATCGATCCGCTCCGCTACGACCTGCTCTTCGAGCGCTTCCTGAATCCGGAGCGCATCTCGATGCCCGACATCGACATCGACTTCTGCCAGGCGCGCCGGGGAGAAGTCATCGAATACGTGACGCGCAAGTACGGCCGCGAGAACGTTGCCCAGATCGTGACGTTCTCGCAGCTGAAGCCCAAGCTCGCGGTCCGCGACGTCACGCGCGTGCTGTCTCTGCCCGTCGCTCTGGGCGACAAGATCGCCAAGATGGTGCCGGACGGCCCGGACGTCAACTTCGAGCGCGCGTTCCGCGACTCCCCGGGACTCAAGGAGGCCATGCGCTCCGACGAAGCCGTGGCCAAGGTCGTGCGGATCGCGGAGCGGCTGGAAGGTCTTTCGCGCCACGCGGGCATGCACGCCGCCGGGGTGGTGATCGCGCCCCGGCCGATCACCGAGTACCTGCCGCTCTACCGGACGAACAAGGACGAAATCACCACACAGTTCGACATGAATGCCGTCGAGAAGATGGGCCTGCTGAAGATCGACTTCCTGGGCCTGATCACCCTCGACATCCTGGAAGCCACGGCGGCGGCCGTGAAGGAACGCCTCGGCGTCACGGTGGACCTCGACCATCTGCCGCTCGACGACGAGCCGACTTACGAGCTCTTCCGTTCCGGCAAAACGGCCTGCGTCTTCCAGTTCGACTCCGGCGGAATGCGCGATCTCCTTCGGCGCGCCAAGCCGCGGGTCTTCGCGGACCTGGCCGCGTTGAATGCTCTCTACCGCCCCGGCGCGCTCGACGCGGGAACCGTCGAGGACTACGTCCGCCGCCGGAACGGGACCAGCCGCGTCACGTACCCGCTGCCGGAGCTCGAACCGATCCTCGCCGAGACGCTCGGGATCCTGGTCTACCAGGAACAGGTCATGCGGATCGCGCAGGCCGTCGCCGGGTACTCGCTGGCCGAAGCCGATCTCCTTCGCAAGGCCATCGGCAAGAAGAAGCGCGAGATCATGCAGGCCGAGGCCGAGAAATTCATGCGGCGCGCCGTGGAGCACGGCACGCCGAAGAAGAAGGCGCAGGAGCTCTGGGCTTTGATCGAGCCTTTCGCGCGCTACGGATTCAACAAGTCCCACGCCGTGGCCTACGCGCTGGTCGCGTTCAAGACGGCGTACCTGAAGGCGCACTACACGGTAGATTTCTTCGCCGCCAACCTTTCCTCGGAGATCGGCTCGACGGACGGCATCGTCAAAGTGCTCGGGGACTGCCAGGAATCGTCGATCCCCGTGCTCCCGCCGGACATCAACGAGTCCGCCGAGAGCTTTGCCGCCGTGGGTGAGGCGATTCGATTCGGCCTGGCGGCGATCAAGGGCGTCGGCGAGGCCGCGGCGCAGTCGATCCTGGAGGAGAGGCGCAAGCGGCCGTTCGCGTCGTTCACCGATTTCGTGAATCGCCTGGACTCGCGGCTCGTCAACAAGCGCACGCTCGACGCGCTCATCGCCGCCGGAGCGTTCGACTCGCTGGGGAAGAATCGCGCCACGCTCGCGCTCTCCTCCGAAAAGGTCCTGGCGCGCGCCGCGCGCATCCGGGAGGAATCGGAGCTGGGGCAGAGCAACCTCTTCGGCGGCGGCGCGGTCGAGGACGGGCCGGCGACGGACGATTTCCCGGAGCAGGCCGACTGGGCGCTGGACCAGCGGCTCAAGGGAGAGAAGGACACGCTCGGCTTCTACGTCACCGGACACCCTCTGACCCGCTTCTCCGACGAGATCGACCGCTTCGCCGAATCGCGGATCGCGGACCTGGCCGGACGCGTGGACCAGTCCGTGCGTGTCGCGGGAGTCTTGATCAACCTCAAGAAGCAAAAAATCAAGAAGGGCATCAACGAGGGAAAGACGATGCTCAAGGCCACGCTCGAGGACACCAGTGGCAGCCTCGCTGTTTGCATTTTCGCCAGCCTCTACGAGAAGGTGCAGGGCTGGATCCGCGACGACCTTCCCGTCCTCGCCACCGCCGTCGTCCGCGAGTCGGGCGGCGCCTTCGAGCTGACGGTGCAGGAGATCACGCCGCTGGAGGGGATCCGAGAGCGCCGCGCGCGCGAGCTCGCCATCCGCGTCAACCTCGCGTACGCCGACGAGAACGTGCTCGCGCGACTCCAGGAGAGGCTCCGCCTCCACCCCGGCACCACACCCGTCTCGATTCGCCTGATCCGCCCGGGAGAGTTCGAGGCGACGCTGAAAACCGCGGACTCGATGCGGATCGCCCCATCCCCCCGGCTCACGAGCGAGATCCAGGCCCTGGCGGGGGAGGGGTCCGTCGAGTACGTCTTCTAACGCTGATCTTTCCGCGCTTCCACGACGGCTTCGGGCCTCGGTCGGCGCCGCGCGCGTCCTGGCCCGCGAGCGCGGCGAGCGGCTGTACCTGGCCGGGGGCGTCGTGCGCGACCTGCTCCTCGATCGAGACGCCCGCGACGTGGACCTGGTGATCGCGGGAGACGCCGGAGCGTACTCGCGTGCTCTCGCCGAGCGACTGGGAGCCAAGCACCGGGCACATGGCCGCTTCGGCACGGCGGTTTTGGAGCTTCCCTCGGGCGAACGGATCGATGTCGCCGCGACGCGGCGGGAGACCTATTCCCGGTCCGGCGCGCTGCCCGACGTCGTGGAGGGCGCCCGGATCGAAGAGGATCTCGCGCGGCGGGATTTCACGATCAACGCCATGGCCTTCGAGCTCTTTCCTCGACGCCGCCTCGTGGATCCGCACGGAGGCCGCGCCGACCTCGCGGCCGGCCGGATCCGATTCCTCCACCCGCGTTCGCCGCAGGACGATCCCACCCGGGCCCTCCGCGCGGTGCGCTACGCGAATCGTCTGGGATTCCGGATCGCGCCGGAGTCCCGGCTCGCCATCGCCGCGGCGATTGGCAGGAGAGCTTTTCGCAACGTCTCGGGCGACCGCCTGCGTCGAGAGCTCGCGCTGCTCCTTTCCGAGGAGCGGCGCGGCCGGGCGGTGGCTCGGCTCTCCTCGCTCCGGATCGACGCCGCGATCTCGCCGGCGCTCGTCCGGCCCGGCGCATCCCGGCGCCTGCTCGCCGCCGAGCTTCTGGCTCGCCGGCGGCGGCCCGAGCCGGGGTGGCTCTGCTACCTTTTCGCCTGGATGGGGGACGCGCGGATCGGCAGTCTCGGACGCCTCGCGGACCGCCTCGACTTCTCCGGACGCGACCGTGCCCGGCTTCTCTCGTGGCCTCGAGCGCGGCGCCTCCTCGGTGTCGGCTTCGCGGAGCGGCCCCTCTCGCAGCGATCCCGCCGGGCGGAGGGGCTCGAGTCCGAGGAGCGCATCGCCGCAGCGGCCCTCGCCTCCCCGCGCGACCGGCGCGCCATCCTGGCGATCGCTCCGCCCCTGGAGCTGACGATCTCGGGTACGGACCTGTTGAAGGCGGGTGTGGCCGCGGGGCCACGCATCGGCATCGCGCTCGCGCGGACCCGGGCGGCGCGCGAGGACGGCCGGATCGGTCCCGAGGAGGAGCTGGCCTTCGCGCTGCGCGCAGCCCGCAGACGATGAGCCCGACGCCGGCCGCCGCGCTCCTGCTCGTGCTGGCCGCGGCGTCCCCCTCTCCGACGCCGACTCCGGAGCCCGGTCCGACGTTCTGCGCCGAGTGGATCCGTCAGTCGAGCGCCGGATACGACCGGTTGACCGTCTTCCGCGACGGCATGCTGGTCTGGAAGACCAGCCACGACGGCCGCGACCAGGTCAAGCGACAACCCCTGGCTCCGGCCGAACGGAAGTTCTACTGCGAATTCTTCGCGCGACCCGAGTTCGATCGGATCGCGGCGGATCTGCGCACGCGACTGACCGCCGACCTCGCTTCGTCCTCTTCCGTCACGCTCGCACGGCCCGACGGGAGTCGCAAGACCGTGCGCTTCGACGAGTTCTCGACCGGACCCGAGGCCTTCTCGGAGCTGCGCGTGGCCCTCGAGGGTCTCAAGGGGATCTTTCTTTCGCCGTTGGCTCCCGAGTCGCGCTTTGCGCCGGACCTGCTGCCGCCGGGCACGCTGCTGAAACGATTCGACGGCGTGGTCTTCCGCGTTGACCATCTCGAGAAGGACACCGGGTTCGTCGAGATCGTCGGCGTCACGGAGCCCTACTCGCAATTCGTCAAGATCGAGGAGTTGCGCTACCGGTTCCTGCCGCCCGAGCCCAAGCCGTGAAACCGTGACGACATCGCCGGGCGGCCGGTCCTCCGTGCGCATCTCTGCCGGACGGTGGAAGGGGAGACGGCTCGAGGTTCCGGAGAGCGCGCGGCCGACCTCCTCGCGCGCGCGGGAAGCCCTGTTCGACATCCTGGCCCCGCGGATTCCAGGCGCCTGCGTCCTGGATCTCTTTGCCGGATCCGGCGCCGTCGGTTTCGAGGCTGTCTCCCGGGGAGCCGCGCGCGCCGTGCTCGTAGATCCCGACCCCGGGGCTCTATGCCGCGCCCGGGAGACGCTCGGCGCCGGCGACGAGATCGTCATCGTCGCCTCCGACGCGGCGAAGGCCGTGGCGGACCTGGAGAGGAGGGGAGAGCGCTTCGACGTCGTCTTCGCCGACCCGCCCTACTGGAGCAACGAACGAACGATCGAGGACCTCTCGGCCGTCGCCTCTCTGTTGACCCCGGGGGGCGTTTTCGTCGTCCAGACCGACTCGGGCGACAAACGCCCGTCGCTCGAGGGTTTCGCCCTCGAGGAGAGCCGTTCCTATGGGCGCAACGTCTTCCATTTCCTGAGGATCCTTTGACGCCGGAGGTTGGGTAATGCTAGCCTTCGCGGTTCTGACGAGGGCAATCCTCCCCGAACCATTTCCCGAGGAGAGTTGACGCATGCTGCAGACAGGAAGGCACTTCTTTACTTCGGAATCGGTAACCGAAGGCCACCCCGACAAGATCGCGGATCAGATCTCCGACGCCGTTCTCGACGCCGTCCTGCGGGACGACCCGACCGGTCGCGTGGCTTGCGAGACCCTGGTGACGACCGGTCTGGCCTTCATCGCCGGCGAGATCTCGACGAAGACCTATGTCGACCTGCCCTCGATCGTGCGGCAGACGATCAAAGAGATCGGGTACACGCGCGCGAAGTTCGGGTTCGACTACGAGACCTGCGCCGTCGTCTCCTCGATCGACCCGCAGTCCCCCGACATCGCCCAGGGCGTCGACACCGGAGGAGCCGGAGACCAGGGAATGATGTTCGGCTACGCCGTCCGCGAGACGGAGGAGCTGATGCCACTGCCCCTGACCCTCGCGCACAGACTGGTCCAGCGCCTGTCGGAGGCGCGGCGCAAGGGAGAGCTCGACTTCCTGCGGCCGGATGGCAAGTCGCAGGTCACGGTCGAATACGACAACGGACGGGCCGTGCGGGTGGAGACGGTGGTCGTCTCGACGCAGCATGCCGAGGCGATCAAGCACGCCGACCTGAAGGAAGCGATCATCGAAGAGGTCGTCCGGCCCGTGATTCCGGCGCAGCTGCTGACCAAGGACACCAAGTTCCACATCAACCCGACCGGTCGCTTCGTCATCGGCGGGCCCCAGGGCGACACGGGGCTGACCGGTCGCAAGATCATCGTGGATACGTACGGCGGCAGCGCCCCGCACGGCGGCGGCGCCTTCTCGGGCAAAGATCCGACGAAGGTGGACCGCTCGGCTGCGTACATGGCGCGCTACGTCGCGAAGAACGTCGTCGCGGCGGGCATCGCGGAGCGGGCGCTGATTCAGCTCGCCTACGCGATCGGCGTGGCCGATCCGGTCTCGGTCCACGTGGAGACCTTCGGAACCGGCAAGCTGCCCGAGGATCGCATCGTGGGGTTGATCCGGGAGCACTTCCGCCTGACGCCCAAAGGCATCATCGAGTCGTTGAATCTGCGCCGCCCGATCTACAAGGCGACGGCCGCGTTCGGCCACTTCGGGCGCAGACTGCCGGAATTCACCTGGGAGAACACGGATCGTGCGGACGCGCTCGCCAAGGCGGCGGGGGTCGAAATGGCCGCGCCGGTGGGAGGTTAGGATGTCCACGGCGATTTCCAATCGAGTCGCGAACGACGTTCGGGATCTCGGCCTGGCCTCTCGCGGCAAGACCCGCATCGAGTGGGCGGACGCCAGCATGCCGGTGCTCGCCCAGATCCGCGAACGCTTCGCCAAGGAAAAGCCCCTGAAGGGCGTGCGTCTCTCGGCCTGCCTCCACGTCACGAGCGAGACCGCGAACCTGGCGCGGACCTTGACGGCGGGCGGCGCGGATCTCGTTCTCTGCGCGTCGAACCCGCTTTCGACGCAGGACGAGGTGGCCGCATCCCTGGTGGCCGACTACGGCGTCTCGACCTACGCGATCAAGGGCGAGGACCACGCCTCCTACTACGACCACATCCGCGCCGCGCTCGCGCACCGGCCCAACATGACGATGGACGACGGGGCCGACCTCGTCTCGTCGCTGCTCTTCCTGGCGCTCGACCGCGACGCCGAAGTGGACCCCGTGGTCCGCAAGTGGGCGCAGGACCTCTCCAAGGACGACCGCAAGGCTCTCTTCGCCGGCGTCATCGGCGGGACCGAGGAGACCACCACGGGCGTCATCCGACTGAAAGCGATGGAGAAGGCCGGAGTCCTGAAGTTCCCGGTGGTCGCGGTCAACGAGGCCAAGACCAAGCACTTCTTCGACAACCGCTACGGAACGGGACAGTCCACGATGGACGGGATCATCCGGGCCACGAACCTGCTGGTGGCGGGCCTGAACGTCGTGGTGGCGGGTTACGGGTGGTGCGGCCGCGGCGTGGCGATGCGGGCGCGGGGCCTCGGAGCGCAGGTGATCGTGACCGAGCTCGATCCGACCAAGGCCATCGAGGCCGCGCTCGACGGGTTCCGCGTGATGACGATGGCGGAGGCCGCTCCGATCGGCGACATCTTCGTCACGGTGACGGGCAACAAGGGCGTCCTGCGCGAGGAGCACTTCCGCGCCATGAAGAACGGCGCGGTCGTGTGCAACTCGGGACACTTCAACGTCGAGATCGACATTCCGGCGCTCGAGAAGCTGGCCGCCGACAGGCGCCCGATCCGCGAGTTCGTCGAGGAGTTCCGTCTCCGCGACGGCCGGCGCCTGCATCTCCTGGGCGAAGGCCGGCTCATCAACCTGGCGGCCGCCGAGGGGCATCCGGCGTCGGTCATGGACATGTCGTTCGCGAACCAGGCCCTGGCCGCCGAATTCATGGTCAAGAACCACGCCTCGCTCGAGAAAAAGGTCTACGCCGTTCCCGACGAGATCGACCGCGAGATCGCGAGGCTCAAACTCGCCTCGATGGGAATCACCATCGACGTGCCGACTCCGGAGCAGCAGAAGTACCTGAGCTCCTGGGAGGAAGGCACCTAAGCCGGCGGCGACCTTTTTGAGGCCGCCTACAGCCCCATTTGTTCGCGGCGCGAATAGTCTCCCGACCGAAGGGAGGGAGGAGGTTCGCGCCGCGGGAGCCGGAGCGCAGCGAGGAGACCAGGGCCGCGGTCGAGTCCGCATCCGGACGAGCCGCCGGCCAGTGCCCGAAGGGCAGGTCTCCTCGCAAGTGAAGGCGACGGCTAGAAAACTACCCGCGCTCCGATCCCGTTCCGGATGGGAAGGATCTCGACATGGAGCGCGGCTTTCGCCGCCTCCTCCTTCTCGTGCCGGCCGACGATGAAACGACCGACACTCACGCCGATCGCCGCGCCGGCGAAGACGTCGCCGACGAAGTGGGCGCGGTCGTTGACCCGGTCGAACGCCACCATCGTGGCGAGCGTGTAGGCCACCGTCGGCACGATCCAGCCGTCGGTCCGCATCGCGATCACGGACGCCACGGCAAAGGCGGTCGTGGCGTGTCCCGACGGGAAGGATTTGTAATTGTTGTTGAAGCCGTGAAAGATCGTCTCCCCGTTGGACTGGTCCGGCCGTTCCCGTCCGAAGACGGGCTTGAAGATGTTGGTGAGGATGCCCGCGAAGGCCGCCGCCTCGAGCGCGTCGCGGCCCGTGTCGCGCATCTCGGGGTTTTTCGTCAGCAGGCCGCCGGCGATGAGGGCGCCCGTGATTCCCCATGCATACGCGGCACCGAAGTCGGTCGTCGCCTTCGAGATGTCGTCGGTGACGTTCGACTTGCGCCGCTGGATCGCCTGATACGTCTGCTCATCGGTCGCGATGAGAATGCCGAGCGACGCGGCGAAGGCCGCGAATCTCTCGAAATCCTCGGCGTGCCAGTGCAGGGGATTCGTCGCGAGCGCGGCGCCGTCGCAGGCCCAGCGCCGCGCCTCGTCGAGCAGCGCGTTGCCGACGGTGGCGGCAACGGAGGGGTCGGGAGGCGAAGCGGGCTCGGGCGCGTCGGTAGGCTGAGCCGCGCACACGCGTAACCCGAGCGCCAGAAACAGGAGCGGGGCGGCGGCGGCCAGCCTGCGCGTCGGTCGGCGCATCGAGCCCAAACATATCGCCTGCGAGGACGTCCAAGCGGTTCTGCCGCCGACTAGAATGCCGTTTGTGATGACGAAACGTGAACGGGCGATGAATCGCCGCTCCGTCTCCCGATCGGCGAGCAGCCCGGCGCTCGGAATGGGCGTCGCGGCACTCGTGCTGGTCCAGGCCTGCGCGGGTAACCCGACGGCAACGACGGCGGGCGGACCCGCGGCCGGGAACGGAAAAAGCCCCGCGGCGAGCGGCGATCAGCGGGTTCAGACGTTTCCGCTCAACAAGTACAAGCGCGAGCTCGACGGCCAGTGGCAGGGAATCCGCCTCGCGTCCGACGGCAACGTGTACTTCGCCAGCTCCTCTCACTCCGCGCATCACGGCGCGTCGTTTTTCAAGTACGACCCGACGACCGGCCAGGTCACCGAGCTGGTTCACGAGATCACGGAAATCTGCGGCGAGGACGTGCAGACCAATCCTCAGGGCAAGATCCACAGCGACATCGTCGAGGCCAACGGCTGGCTATTTATGGCCACCCACTTCGCGGCCGAGAAGGGTGGGGCGTGGCAGACGTGGACCGGATCGCACGCGCTGGGCTACGAGCTTGCGACCGGCAAGTGGCGCGACTATGGCGTCGTCCGTCCGGGTTTCACGGCTTACTCGGCCGTCGGTGTCGATGCCAAGCGACACTACCTCTACGTCTTCGTCACCGGCCAGAGCGCCGGCCAGGCGGCGTACATGTATCGCATCCAGACGGTGACTGGAGAGAAGACCAACCTCGGGCAGGTCAGCGCCCCGAGCAAGGGGGGCTGGGATTTCAACTGCTTCTGGACGTTCGTCGACCAGCGCGGCGACGTCTGGTTCTCCGTCAAGGACCAGGGCGGCGACCTGCAGCAAATTCATGGCGACACCGGTGTGATCGAAGTGCATCGCAACGCGCTTCCTCCGCTGGTTCGCTGGGACACCGACGAGCGCGAACCCGACCCGGCGCATCAAGCGAATCGCGCCATCGAGTGGATGCAGCCTCTCGACGGGGACCACGCCCTTCTCACGTTGTCGGCGTCCGGGGGAATGCTCTACAGGTTCGACTCGACCCAGCCCATGAAGTCCGCATTCACCCCCATCAAGCACATCGGCTACAACTACCTCGGCGGGCTCGCCATCGGCGGGAACCGCGTCTTCTACTATCAGCGCGCGAATCGCGCATTCGGCAACCAGGATGCCCCGCAGAACTTTCATCTGCTGAGCGTGTTGCTGGATGAGGCCGCCGGCTATCCCATCACCGACCACGGGCTGATGGTCGACCAGGACGGACGGAAGGCGTGGCGGATTCCGGGGATGCAGGCCGACGGGCGCGGTCACGTTTACATGATCGGCGACTGGTGGACCATCCCGGGTGATCTCGGGAGCCTTCGCTACAAGTGGCGCGGCGGGAACGAGACCTACCTGCAACTGCCGCGCGGCGAATTCTTCGCTGTCGCCAGCGTCACGATTCCGCCGACACCCGACCGATCGACGGCGAAATCGGGCGGCTGAGGCTCACTCTTCCGAGGCACAGCAGTTGCGACGAATCATCACAAGATGTGATGATGACGCTCACTGACGCGTGGGAGGGACCTACTCCTCATGACCAGGGCGCACGGCTCGGTCTCCCGGTCCATGATCGGAGCGTTCGGCATCGCCTCCGCACTCATCCTCGTGTCCGCCTCCCTGGGCGACCCCATACCCGACCAGTTGGTGCAGACCTTCCCGCTCAACGACTACAAGCGCGAGCTCGACGGCCAGTGGGAGGGGATTCGCCTCGCATCCGACGGCAACGTGTACTTCGCGAGCTCCTCGCACTCCGCGCATCACGGCGCTTCGTTCTTCAAGTACGACACGACGACCGGCCTGGTGACCGAGCTGGTTCACGAGATTACGGACATCTGCGGCGAGGACGTTCAGACGAATCCCCAGGGCAAGATCCACAGCGACATCGTCGAGGCCAACGGCTGGCTCTACATGGCCACCCATTTCGCGGCGGAGAAGCCCGGCGCCTGGGCCACCTGGACCGGATCACACGCGCTGGGCTATGAGCTCGCGACCGGCAACTGGCGCGACTACGGCGTCATCCTCCCGGGTTACACGGCCTATTCGGCGGTCGGCGTCGATGCCGCGCGCAACTACCTCTACGTTTTCCTCACCGGGCAGACCGCCGGCCAGGCTTCTTACATCTATCGCATCGACACCGTGACCGGAGACAAGACCAACCTGGGGCAGGTCAGTGCTCCGAGCAGCGGCGGCGGCGGCTACGATTTCGCGTCCTACTGGACATTCGTCGATCAGCGCGGGGATGTCTGGTTCTCCGTCAAGAACCAGGGCGGCGACTTGCAGCAGATTCACGGCGACACCGGCGTCATCGAGGTACACCCCAACGCGCTGCCGCCGTTGGTCCGCTGGGACACAAACCAGCTCGAGACCGATCCGACTCTTCAATCGAGTCGCCACATCAACTGGATGCAGCCGCTCGACGGTGACCACGCCCTTCTCACCATGTGGACTTCGGGCGGCATGCTCTACAAGTTCGACTCGACTCAGCCCATGGCGTCCGCGTTTACCGCCATCAAACACATTGGCTATAACTATCTCGGCGGGATCGCGCTGGGCGGCAACCGCGTCTTCTATTACCAGCGCGAGAATCGCGGATTTGGCAACCAGGACGCCCCGCAGAACTTTCATCTGCTGAGCGTCTCGCTGGATGAGACCGCCGGCTATCCCATCACCGACCACGGGCTGATGGTCGACCCGGACGGGCGAAAGGCGTGGCGCATTCCGGGAATGATGACCGACGGGCTCGGTCACGTGTACATGATCGGCGACTGGTGGACCATCTCCGGCGACGTCGGGACCTGGCGATACGACTGGAACGGGGGTAACGAGATCTACGTACAACAGCCGCGCGGCGAATTCTTCGCCGTCGCCAACGTCTCGATACCGCCGCCGACGGCCATCGACCTCTCGATCGCCGGCACGGATGCCCCCGATCCCGTAGCGGTGAACGGAACACTGACCTACAGCATCCAGGTGACCAACAACGCCGCCACGCAAGCCACGGGCATAACGGTGTCCGACTTGTTGCCGGGAAACATCACCTACGTCTCGTCGACGACGCCCGGGGGCACTTGCAGCAAGTTCTCCAACACCGTCACGTGCCAGATCCTCAGTCTCGGCGCCGGTTCTTCCGCGACGGCCTCCATCGTCGTCAAGCCGCTGGCTCCAACGACTCTGACCAACACCGCCAGCGTGACCGCCAACGAAACGGACCCCAACACGGCCAACAACTCGGCAACCCAGACCACGACGGTGACCGACACCGTGCAACTCAGCGCGACGGCGTATTCGGTCTCCGAAAGCGGTGGAAGCTTCTCGGTGGCCGTCACGCGCCTGGGCACCGGTCCCATTTCCGTCAACTATGCGACCGGAGACAACACGGCCCTCGCCGGATCCGACTACACAGCGACCTCGGGCACGCTCGTCTTTGCCGCGGGCGAGCCGTCGAAAACCATCAACATTCCGATCACGAACGATACGGCCCCCGAGGGTAACGAGGCCTTCAATCTGACGTTGAGCTCACCGGTCGGCGCCCTGATCGGCCGGAACAACAGCGCCGTTCTGACGATCCTGGACGACGATGTCTACACGCCGCCGACCCTGAATTTCAGCGCTTCCGACTACAGCGTGGGCGAAGCCACCGCCACGAAGTCGATCACCGTGTCGCGGACCGGCGACAGCACCGGCACGGTGAGCGTGAACTGGAGCGCGGCCTCCAACACCGCGACGCTGGGCGTGGATTTCAGCGCCGCGGGCGGCGTTCTGACTTTTGGTCCGGGAGTGACGAGCCAATCCTTCACGGTGAGCGTGACGAACGACACGGCGGCCGAAGGGAACGAAACCGGCTACCTGATCCTGAGCAATCCGACCGGCGGAGCCAGGGTGGGGACCTCCGGTGTCGCCACGCTGACCATCGTCGACAACGACGTGCCGGCCTCGGGATTCAAGTTCGGCGCTACCAATTTCGTGACCGCCGAGAGCGGTTCGAAGGCCATCACGATCTCGCGCACCGCGACCACCGCGGCGCAGTCGGTGACCTTCACGACCAGCGACGGCACCGCCGTGGCCGGGAGCGACTACACGGCCGTGACGGCGGTCGTCAACTTTGCGGTAGGCGAAGGCTCCAAGACGGTCAGCGTCCCGATCCTGGCCGACACGATCGTCGAGAGCAAGGAAACCGTCAATCTGACGCTGAGCAATCCCACCGGCGGCGGAACGCTTGCCGCGCAGCGGACGGCCGTTCTGTTCATCACCGACAACGACACGAACGGCGCGCTGCAATTCAAGAGCGCGACCTTCTCGGCCGGCGAGGGCGCTCCAACCGCAACGATCACCGTGACGCGGACAGGCGGCACGGACGGCGCCGTCGACGTCAGCTTTGCGACCAGCGACAACACGGCGACGTCGGGCTCGGACTACACGGCCAAGTCCGGCACCCTGAGCTTCGCACAGGGGCAGACGAGCAAGACCTTTACCGTGCCGATCGTCAACGACACGGTCGCGGAAGGGGTGGAGAGTCTCAACCTGACGCTTTCGAATCCAACCGGAGGCGCCACCCTCGGGCAGGGACGCAGGGCTGTGCTCATCATCACGGACAACGACTGAGGCCGCCGGACACTCCAAGAGAACAAAGAGACGTAGACTCCGGGACATGACCGGCCGTGCTCCGGCCCTCATCTTCGCCGGTTTTCTGCTCGCTGCGGCCGTCCTGGCGGAGGAAGAACCCCTACGGATCGGGCGGATCACCGTCACGAGCCTCGACGTGTTTGCTCCCGAGGAGGCGGAACGCGGATGGGTCTACCGCACCGCCAACGCGCTCCACGTCGGAACGCGGCCGGACACGATTCGGAAGTTTCTTCTGTTCGAGGAGGGCGACTCCTACGACCCGACCGTTCTGGCCCAGACCGAGCGGAACCTGCGTCAGCTCGACTTTCTCAAGTCCGCGCAAGTCAAGGCGGGCAAGCCCCACGACGGCGTGGTGGACGTGGAGGTCGTCACGCAGGACGCCTGGACTACGGAGATCGCGCTGTCGGCCGGCTCCGCCGGGGGAGAGACGCGCTGGGGCGTGGGTCTGGTCGAGGGCAACCTCCTGGGTCGGGGAAAGCAGCTCGCCCTTTCCTACGTCGACGGCTTCGAGCGCACCGACCGGCGCATCGAATTCCGCGATCCCGCCCTGTTCGGCTCCTACTGGTCGGCGTCGCTGCTCTACGCCGACAACTCCGACGGCGGGCAGCGCCGCGTGCGGGTGTTCAAACCGTTCACCTCCGTCCTCGACCGGCTGGCTGCGGAGGCACTTTGGGACGACCATCGGCTGGAACAGAGGATGTACGCCGACGGCGAGATCGTCTCGGAGTTCGCGCACCACCAGGAGATCGCGAACCTCTCGGCAGGCACGTCGATTTCCTCCTCTTCATCCAGCGCGCAGCGCCTCTCGGCCGGCGTCCGGTTCGTCAAGGACCTCTTCGCACCCGTCGCCGGCGCTCCCGACGCCGGGCTTCCGGAAAACCGCGAATTCCGATACGTGTACGTCGGGTTCGAGAGCATCTCCAACGACTATCTCTCACTCCCGTTCGTCAACCGCGACCTGCGGGTGGAGGACTTCAACCTCGGCCGCAGAGTCGCGGTGTCCGTCGGGCTCTCGCCCAAGGCGTTCGGCGTTCCGGCGACGACTGCAGCGGTGGCCGGAGCCCTAGAACAGGGCTGGCGTCTTCCGGGTGCGGCTTTCGCGAAGGTGTCGGCGGCCTTCGAGACGCGCGTCGACGGAGGCCTCCAGAACGCGATCCTGACGACCACGGGATCGGTCGTAATCCCATGGCGGTCGGGGCTCGCGCAGACGACCGTGGCCCGGGCCGTGTTCCAGAAGGGGTGGAACCTCGACGGGGACGTCCAGTTCTTCGCAGACGGCGACCACGGGCTGCGCGGCTATCGCCTCTACGCCTTCGAGGGGGACCGCCGCTTCATCCTGAACGTCGAGCACCGCGTCTTCGGCGGCTTCGAAGTTCTGCAGCTCTTCACGCTGGGCGCGGCCGTGTTCGTGGACACCGGGACGGCCGTGCCGCCGGGCACACCTCTGAACGTCGCGGCCTTCAAGACCGACGCCGGCGCGGGCCTGCGCGTCGGGATCGCGCGCGCCGCGCGCAACACGGTTCTGCGCCTCGACTTCGCCTACGCGTTCGACCCGGATCCGCAGGGACGGCGCGGCTGGCTGGTCTCCTTCTCGAGCGGACAGGCGTTTTAGAAAAGCTCCTCACGTGCGCAGGCGGACCAGGAAGTAGGCCGCAGCCAGTCCGAAGAAGACGTTCGGCGACCACGCGGCGAGGGCAGGGGGGAGAGATCCCACCTCGCCGAGCTTCATCAGGAAAGCCGACGCGACCAGAGCGAGGATCCCCAGCCCGATGCCCACCCCGATTCCCGCGAGCGTCCCCCGGCGGCCGACCCGAAATGCAAACGGCGCCGCCAGCAAGGCCATGATGGGGAGAAGCGCCGGCTGGGCGAGCTTGGCCTGGAGAGCCGTCTCCAGACCCATCGTGGCGTAGCCGCTGGAGCGCAGGTGCCGGGTCAGGCGCTCGAGCTCCCGGAAGCGCATCTCCTCGGGCCGGCGCTTTTCGGCGGTGACGGATCGCGGCGGGTCGCCCTCGACGAGCTTCTGGCGAAAGGTCGCATAGTCGGACGTCTCGCCGTTTTCTGAGAAAGTCCGCGACGCGCCGTCGGCCATGGCCCAAGCCTTCCCGTCCCAGACCGCCTCCCGGGCGTCGGTCCGACCTTTCAGCCGGTCGCCGCCTTCGAGCTCGAAGACCGACACGGCGAGGAGGGCGTCGCGTTTGGGATCGCTGTCTTCTCGGAACCAGATCTTGCCGTCGTGAGCCAGGTACCAGTTGCGGTCGGCGGCCGTGTGCACGCCGTAGTCGGCGGGGTGGCCGTAGATGGCGTTGCGGAAGCGGGCCTGCCTCTGCTCGGCGAACGGGAGCACGTACTCGCCGACGGCGAAAGACAAGAGGGAAGCAAGTGCCGCGGCGACGAAGACCGGTAGGACGAGTCGGTAGAGCGAGACGCCGGAAGCCCGAAACGCCGTGTCTTCGTTGTTCTTGGAGAAGACGCCGAGCCCCGCCAGCGTGGCCAGCAGGATCGCGAAGGGCGCAATCTGGATCGCGACCGACAGCAGGAAGTAGCGGTAGAACCCGATGATCGCCTCGGTCGGCGGGTTGTGCCGCGCGACCTCGTCGAGCTTGTCGGCGTAGTCCACGACCAGCGACAGAAGGATCGCCGACGCGAAGACGAAGAAGAGCGCCGTCAGGAACCGCGCAAGCACGTAACGGTCGACGTGGCTAAGCAGCCGGAATCGGCTCCAGAGCGGGATCGCGGCCCAGAGACGGCGCTCTCCCGCGCGCGCGGCCTGCGGCGTCTCGGGTCTCGGTGGGCCCGCCGGCGGCTTACCCCGCCCCTCGGCCTTCCAGAAGTGGGCCGCGAGCCCGAGGACGAGCAGGAGGATGTTGGGGAGCCAGACCGCCACGGCGGGGGAGACTCTTCCCTCCGTCGCCCAGGTCTCGCCACTCGTCAGGAGGATGTAGTAGCCGATCAGGACGGCGAGGGAGAGAGCGAAGCTTCCGCCGCGGCCTCCCCGGCGCAGGCGCCTCGCCAGCGGAATGCCCACCAGTGCAAAGGCCAGGCACGCCGCGGGAATCGCGAACTTTTTGTGGATCTCGACCCACGCGAGACGGCGGTCGGGGTCCGTCGCCGACAGCTTCCGCGCGCTGCGGATGAGCTGCGACAGCGACTGGGAGCGAAGTCCCCGCTCGATCTGGACCCGGCCGCCGGTGGAGATCTCGCCGGCCAGAAGCAGTCTCTGGGTGGCGTTGCGGCTGACCCGGTAGCGCGCCGGGTCTCCCGGGTCCCGCTCGTGGACGGTCGATTCCACGAGGTCGAGCCAGAGCCGGTCGTCCTCCAGGGTTAATCCGCCGCTCTTGGCCACGATGACGCGATTGGGGGCCTCGGTCTCGTCGCCGAGCTTGAGAAAAACGCCTTCGAAATTGCGGCCGTTCGGAGCGACCCGGTCGAAGAAGAACGTGATGCCGGGCCGAGGCTCTCGAAAGGTCCGCGGGGAGACCACATTGACGATTGAGGTCGCCGCGACGCGCGCCATCGAAGATTGCAGCAAGGCATTGGCGGGCGGCAGGACGACCGTGTAG
>JBKOVK010000339.1:0-12383 GCA_046724475.1 Acidobacteriota bacterium
ATCCTACGCTCTGGCCTCAGTACCTGCCTTGAACGATGCCTGTCCCGGTGCCGGCGAGCGCCGCGGCGAGGGCGAGTGGAAGTGCCAAAACTTCTTCTTCATGCGTCTTCCTTGCCTCAGAAGCGGCCGAGCGTATTCGAGGCCGAGAGCGGAATCCAGAAACCGATCCCGTCGCTACACGCGCCGAGCGGATGGCTACCCGCTCCCGTCGACCGCGTACCGATCGGCGAGAGGTCTGCGGCGTTCCAGAGCGAGATCGTATCCGCGAACCGACTCGTCACGAGCACCCGCCTTCCGTCGAAGGCGGAGTACTCGGGTCCCGACAGTCCGTTGCCGGAGAGGGTCGCGACCACGGCGCCCGTCGAGGCGCGGACCACGCTGATCGTTTTGTCGTTGTAGTTCGGGACCCAGATGTTCTCGCCGTCGAAGACCGGGAACTCGGGACTGCCGCCGACCGTGACGGTTTGAGCTACGGAGCCATCCGAATTGAGCCGGAGGAGCGTGCCCGCCGTGAAGTCGGTGATCCAGACACTCATGCCGTCGAAGACAGCCCCGACAGGAGCCTGGAAGCCCTCGACCGTCGTGACCGCCCAGGTCCCGGGAGTGATCATGGAGACCGAGTGGAGGTTGTTCGCTGTCCAGATGCGCACGCCGTCGAAAGCCATCGCCGACGGAGTCAATCCCAGATCTGCAACGATCGTGACATCGCCGGCGGGCTGTGACGGATCGATCATGTAGAGCTTGCTGGCGCTGATGCCGGCCACGAAGATGCGGCCCATGGCCGAGAGGATGCCGAACGCGCCGGTAGCGGAAGTCCACGTTTCGAGGAGCTTCCCGTCGCTCCCGCGCACCCGCGACACTGAGCCGGGCCCACCGAAGTCTTCGTTGGCGACCCAGACATCCTGGCCGTCGCACGCGCATTGCGTCGGGAAATTGCCGACCGCGGTAGTGCCCAGACCGATGTCCCAGTGCGGGGTCGTGAGCCACCACTGCCCGAGCGCAGCTCGGCTTGAGGAGCGGGCGATCGCCTGGTTGACGCCCTTCGAGACGAAGACCGCCGCCTGGCCGCGCGTGACCGGATTATCGGGCGAATAGGTCGTCGGCGACGTGCCTGCGGTGATGCCGAGGTAATACATCTCGAGCACGTAGGGACAGATCGTCGGTGAAACGTCGGTGAACGGGCCGCACAGGTCCTGGACGATTCCCGTGGCCGCGCCGGCGAGAGCGACCATGAATACAAGAGGAGCGACGAGAAGGCGTTTCATGGTTCCTCCTCAGAAGCGGGCGAGCCTACCGGAGGCTCTCAAAGTGATCCAAAACCCGACTCCATCGCTGCACACGCCGGTCGGGACGGTCGCCGTGCCGGTGGGCATAGAGCCCGTCGGCGTCAGGTCCGCGGCGCGGAACAGCGAGACGGTTTCCGGCCCCGAGTTCGCGACGAGGACCCGCTCTCCGTCGAACGCGGCGGCGACGGCGCCGTCCAGGCCGTTTCCGGTGAGAGTGGCGAGCACGGCGCCGGTCGACGCCCGGATGACCGTGACCGTGCCATCGAGTCCGGGAACCCAGATGTTCGCTCCATCGAAGACCGAGAATCCCGGACTGAGCCCTGTAGGCACGGTTTGAAGGATGCTTCCGCTCGAGTCGACCCGGAGCAAGGCGTTCTGGACGTAGTCCGTCACCCACATGTTCGTCCCGTCAAACAGAAGGGTCGAGGTTCCACCGAACCCACCGACGGTCTTTGTCGTCCAGGGCACAGTCGGTCCGGGAGTTACGATCGCAATTGTCGGATTGCCGCTCGCGATCCAGACCTGGCTGCCGTCGAATGCAAGGCCTTGCACCGTGCCGAGGTTGTCCGCCACGGTTGTGACCGCGCCCGCGGGCTGGCTCGGATCGAGCATGTAGAGCTTACCGGCGCCGGGGACCTGACCCGTCACGAGTACCCGTCCCATCGCGATGGTGACTCCGTATGCCGCCGCTGCCCCGGTCCAGGTCTCGATCACTGCTCCGTCGCTCGCGCGCACTCGAGTCACCGTTCCGTCGCCGGCCGGAACCCAGACGTCAGCTCCGTCGGAGGCGCAGGTGAATGAGCCCATTCCGACCGGGGTAGGCGGCAGAAGAGTCGGCTGCTGAGTCGTCCACCACTGGCCGAGAGCGGCGCGTCTGGACGAGCGAGCGATTGACTGATTGACGCCCTTGGAGACGAAGACGGCGGCCTGGCCGCGCGTGACCGGATTGTCGGGCGAATAAGTAGTGGGTGAGGTGCCCGCGGTGATGCCGAGGTAGTACATCTCAAGCACGTACGGACAGATCGTCGGCGCGACGTCGGTGAAGGGGCCGCATTGATCCTGGACGATGCCCGTTGCGGCGCCGGTCAGGACCGTGGAGAGAAGAAGCGAAGGGACGAGCAGCTTTCTCACGAGATCCTCCCGTCAACTGGCAACTCACTGTCGAAGTTGTGAAAGGCCCACGGCAGCGATCAAAAGAGCCAGAGCGGCGAGACCGAGCGTGCCGAGCGTCGGAATCGTCGAGGCGGCCAGCGCCGAATACGTCGTTCGTCCGACTTCCGTGGTTTGCGAACAATCCTGATCGAACACGACGACGTCATACATCCCCGGCGGGATGCCCGCGACGATGAGGTTCACCTCGAAGTCGTCGACCGGCTGGATGCACATACAGCTGGGTAGCTCCGCCTGTTTCAACATGACTTGAATCTCGGAGCCGACGACGACGGCCGTCGGGCCGTGCGGTCGGCATCCAGCGAAGGTTCCGCAGACGTGAATCCGGACGCTCGTACCGCCCGCCGGCGTCGCCGTCACTGTCCAGGATGGGAATCCGGAGCAGGTCGCGGCCGCCACGAATCCGGCGGGAAGCAGGGCGATGAACGCGAGCGCCAGACGCTTCACAACGTCCTCCTCAGAGTCGAACGAGCTTGGATCCGTCTGCGGCCTCCACCGTGATCCAGAAGTTCAAACCGTCGCTCGCGGCGGCGACGGGAAAGATGCCCGAGAGATCAGTCTCGCCGAGGAGCGTAAAGTCCGTCCGCAGCACTGAGAGTGTCGGCGACAGTCCCTTCGAAGGATCTCCCTGCCCGATGACGAGGAGCCGTTCGCCGTCGAACGCCGCACCCGAAGGCGCGCCGTGCGCCCCGTCCAGCACCGCGACGGTCGTGCCGTCGGCGACGCGGACGACATGGACTCCCGCGAGCGCGTTCGACACGATGATGTGGCTGCCGTCGAAGGTGAGGGGAAGAGGGCTGCCTCCGCGAAGTCCGACGCTCACGGTCTGCAGGACGGCGCCGCGGGCGTCGAGTTTCAGAAGGACGCAGGGTCCCGAGTCCGACACCCAGACATGGGAACCGTCGAAGACGATTCCGGACGGAAGCTGGAAACCGGCTTCGATAGTCGTGACCGTCCATGGCGTTTCGGCCGACGGGGTCAGGATCGAAACCGATCCGGCGGCGTTGGCCGTCCAGATTCGAGCGCCGTCGAACGCAGGCACGAAGGGATACGTCGGCAGATTCGTCGCCACGGCAGTCACGGCTCCGGGAGATTGCCGGGGGTCGATCATCGAGAGAATGCCGGGTTCGCCGGCGACGCCGAAACCCGCGACGAACACGCGCCCCATCGCGACGAGAAGCGCCCCGGCGGCCTTCTTGATGGACCATGCCTCGAGAAGCTTTCCGTCACTCGCGCGAATGCGAAAGACGCTGTCGGCAGCGCCGACCCACACATCTGTTCCGTCGCACGCCACGGGTCCGAAAGGCCCGAGCGGTCTCGGCAGGGTCGTCACGCCGAGGCCTCCCGACCATGCCGACGAGGATGTGGTCCACCACTGACCCAGAGCCGCGCGGCGGGAGGGACGTCCGCCGGCGCCGCGCGCTGCGGAGAAGGCGTGGAATTTGGGAGAGGGTGGAGCTCATGTCGTCACCGTCTTCAGATTCGTGAATCCCTGGCCAGGAGGATTCCGATCACGCCGATGGCGACTCCGGTGATCGCCAGGGCGATCGGAGACGCCGCCGGAACCGATACGCTCAGGAACGGGCCGTCGACGAATGAGAGCCCAGTCGTGCCCAGTGTTACGGACTGACCGGGGGTAAGCGTTTGAGTCAGAAGCTGCGTCGCGATGCCTTCATAACTGCAGCCGCCGCTCATGAGGTTTGAGAGTGATCCGCCGGCGATCTGAGCCCACATCTCTTGCGGTGTCACACCCGTGTATCGGCTGCCAACGGGTAACGTGACGTAGTAGTGGTGGATCCAGCAGGCCGGTGTCGGCGCACCAACCTTTTCGGCCGCGATTCCGGCCGGTGCACCGTATCGGAGGAACGGAGCGACGTACTGGATACCGAGCCACATGTTCGTCGCCACGAATGTGTCGACCACCATCGCGGTGGTTCCGCCGTTTCGTAATTGGATCGTGAGTCCCAGGTGGTCCGTTTCCGCGACGTGCGTGAACGTCTCGGTCATCTGCAGGCTGGTCGCGCCGCCGGCGACGACTACCCGCACCGTGAACGGATCATCTTCGGTTCCCGTGCCCGTCACCTGCGAGATCGACACAGGCGTCCAGGCCGTGAACGACTGCATCACGTACGTCCCGCACGGATGGCTCGAAAAGTCCGGCGCGTAGACCGTTCCATCGATCGACGCCAGTGTCCCCGTGTCGCCTGTTGTCCCGGCTGGGCAGGGGGTGGGGTGAAACAGAGCTGTGTCGGGAACGCGCCGGTCGCTCACCTGAAAAGACGTGTCGTCGCCGATGTCGATCGTCAGCAGGCCGCCGGAGATGGTGCGTACGACCGGCGTTGCGGCTCGAACCGCGCCTCCGGCGAGCAGGGCCGCGGCCACCACAGGCAGGATTCGCAGCCTTTTGCCAGAGGTCCGGAGGTTCATGTCCCCTCCCTGAACGGCTTGGGAGGGGTTATGCCATTACAGCATAGAAGGTGTCAAGCGATTTCCCACTTCCGGGCGACGCGGCGGGCGATGAGGAAGAAAACCACCCCAAACCCAACGAGCACGAGGACTTGCGGCCATAGGGCCGACACCGACTCGTCCCGCCAGAAGATCTTCGTGAAGCCATCGATGGCCCAGGCGTTGATCGTCACGAGGCCGAACTTCTGGAGCTTCTCCGACATCAGGAACCGCGGATAGAAGCTGCCTCCGACCGCAGACATGATCAGGATCGACAGGTTCGCGACGGCGACGAGCTGCATCCGCGTCCGGCAGATCGACGCGAGCAGCAGACCGAACGTCGACGTCGCGACCGCCGTCGCGACGGCCATCACGAGAAAACCCGGAAGGTGGTTCACGAGGTCAACGCCGAAGAAGATCGCTCCCCACACGAACATCAGCACGAGCTGCACGACGCCCACTCCGGCGAGGTAGACGAGCTTTCCGCCGAGAAGCGGCGTCATCGACACGCGCGTGGAGAGGATGCGGTCGAGGGTGCCGCTCTCCGCCTCCTCGATCAACGCTCCTCCCGCGCCCGACGCCGAGAAGAGAAGGAACATGACGCCGAGGCCGGCAGCATAGAAAGTCACCGTCGGGTTCTTCTTGGCCTCGCCGACGATGTCGCGCGTCTTCACGGCGACGGGACCGGACGCCGAGGCCGCGCGCGGTGCCGCGGGCTGGCCGGGAGGAGTCTCGGCTTCGAGGGACCGCAGGCTCTCATCCATGCGGGCCTTCTGCTCGGGCGTCAGTCCTCCGCTCCACCGGTCGACTTCGGCGACGCCGGTCCGTGCCATCGCCCCGGGCAGCGACGTCATCACGACTTTCTGGACGAGTCCCGCCAGTACCTGCGGCGCGATCGGATCCGCGCTGTCCGCGAGGATTGCGAGCTCGGGCCGATTCTCTGCGGGGCCGAACGAGATCGGGTGCTGGCCGAAGCCCTTCGGGATGATCAGCGCGACGGGCGCGTCGCCCCGGCGGACGGCGGATTCGGCCGTGGCGGCCGTGTACGAAATTGGTGGACCGTTCCTCGCCGCCGGTCCCGCGGACTGGACGTCGAGACCGGTCTCGGCCCGCAGACCATCGAGGAATCGGCGTGAGTTCGCGCTTTGATCCTCGTCCACCACCAAAACCTGGATCTTGCGCGTCTCGGCCCGGCTGCCCGAGCCTGAGAAGATCGCGGCGAAGATCGAGAAGAACGCCACCGGCAAGACGAACGCCAGCACGAACGCGGCGCGGTCGCGCCTCAGGTTCATCAGCCGGTTTTTCGCGACGGCGAAGATCATTCCCGCAGCTCCCGTCCCGTCAACTGGAGGAAGACCTGTTCGAGCGTCGGGCTCTTCAACGTCAGATCGCGCACGCCGACTTTCTCGGCGTCGAAGAGGCCCAGCAGATCCCGCACGCCCGAGGCCGCGTCCTCGACGGACACGTTGACCTTTGTCCCGTCGACCGTCGCGGCGAGGCGTCGCAGCTTCTCCGCGAACGCTGGCGAGATCGGCGAGGTCGCCTCGACCGTGACTGCCTGCCGGCCGCCCAGTGTCTTCTTGACCAGCTCTTCCTTGGTTCCGAGCGCGATGATGCGGCCGTGGTCGATGATCGCGATGCGATCGCAGAGGCGCTCGGCCTCTTCCATGTAGTGTGTCGTATAGAGGAGAGAGACGCCGCGCGACTGGAGCTCGCCGATCATTTCGTAGATCCGCTCGCGCGACTGCGGGTCCACTCCCACCGTCGGCTCGTCGAGCAGGAGAACCTTCGGGGAGTGGATCGTACCGGCCGCCATGTTCAGTCGGCGCTTCATCCCGCCCGAAAGGCGATCGGTCTTCTCGTCCGCCCGGTCGGCGAGGCCGATCCAGGCGAGGCTCTCGGCGATCGAGGCTGCGAGCGCTGCCACCGAAAGACCCTGATATCGGCCGAAGGTCCACAGGTTTTCGCGCGGGGACAGCAAGGGATAGAGCGCGATCTCCTGAGGCACCCAGCCGCGCGCCGACCGGGCGGCGTCGTCGGAAGGCGCGAAACCGAGGATGCGGACGCTGCCTCCGTCCGGGACGACCCGGCCGGCCACGCTGCGGACCAGGGTCGTCTTACCGGCGCCGTTGGGGCCGAGCAGGCCCAGGACTTCGCCCGGCGCGAGATCCAGCGACACGCCGTCGAGCGCGCGCCGTCCTCCGAAGCTCTTGGAGAGGTCGCGAATCTCGAGGGGCCGCGGGGCGCCGGACATAGGTCGAGCGCATCCTGTCAAGGAAGCGCGTTCAATGTCCAGATGCGGAGAAGGCGAGAACTTGCGGTAAGCTGCGCCGCTCACCCTGGAAGAAAAAGATGCACTCCGTAACCTTCGTGCTCCTGGTGGCAGCCGGAAGTCTCGGCATCCTGCTCTCCTTCGTGCAGGCGCGCTCGCGCGCCGTGCTCGCCGAGGACGGCTTCGCCGAGCCGGGCCGCCGCGCGGCCGCGATGGCGCTGCTCGGGGGAGTGCTGCTCCTCGTCGTCGCGATTCCCTTCGCCGGTGGCATCGCGGGCTCCCAGGCGGAGACCAAGGGCCTCTCGCTCGTGTCGGTCTTCGCGGTCCACGCGGTCCTGGTCTTCTTCCTGGTGTCCTACTACGCGCTCTCGGGTCGCCGCTCGCTGGTCGACTTCCTCCGGCTGCGAAGCGAGAAGCCGGGACGCGATCTTGCCGTCGGAGTGATCATCGGCGTGGGGGGATGGATCGTCACGATCCTGACGGCCGCGATGCTGATCGGGTTCTGGTACATCGCGTCCCGCCGCGCTCGGGGAGAGCCCGCTGGGACGCAGACGGTGTCGCCGGTGATCTTCTGGATCCTCGCGCAGCCCCTCTGGGTCAAGCTCCTGATCGTGGCGTCGGCGATGGTGGTCGAGGAGCTCTTCTTCCGATCCTTCCTTCAGACGCGGGTCGGACCAGTGGCGGCGACCCTGATGTTCACGGCCGCGCACGGCGCGTACGGCCAGCCGCTGGTGCTCGTGGGCATCCTCGTCATCGGCGCCGTGCTCGCCGTCACGTTCGCGATATACCGCAACGTCCTTCCGTGCATCGTCGCACACGGCGTGTTCGACTCCATCCAGATGTTCGTGATCATCCCGATGGTGCTCAAGGCGGTCCAGGCGGGCTGAGCGTTCGTCTCAGGGCTGGTAGAATCTTCCATGCCATCCCGGGGCGGTTTCGCCGCCCGTTTCGCGCTCTCCCTCGTGGTGTGCCTCGCGCCGGCTTCCGCCGGAGCGCTGGATCCCCGTAAGGCGATCACTCAGTACGCACACCAGGTCTGGAAGACCGATCAGGGCCTGCCGCAGAACTCCATTCAGGCGATCCTGCAGACGCGTGACGGCTACATCTGGCTCGGAACCGAGAGGGGTCTCGTGCGGTTCGACGGCGTGCAGTTCACGGTCTTCGACAAGAGCACGGCGCCGGGACTCCGCAACACCAACACCCAGGCTCTGTACCAGGACCGGGACGGCACGCTCTGGGTCGGCACGTGGGGCGGGCTGCACCGCTTCCGCGACGGTCGTTTCTCGTCCTACACGACCAAGGACGGACTCACCAGCAATCGGGTCCTCGCGCTCCACCAGGACCGGCGCGGAGCGCTCTGGATCGGCACGGGCGCCGGAGTGAACCGGCTCGAGAACGGGAAAATCACCGCGTTCACCGCGGAGGACGGCCTCTCCTCCGGGCAGGTCTGGTCGATCCAGGAGGACCGCGACGGAAGTCTCTGGATCGGGACCGACGGCGGCGGCCTGAACCGCTTTCGCGACGGGAAGTTCACGGCTCTCACGCGTGCCCAGGGATTGCCGTCCGACATCGTGCAGTCGCTGCTGGTCGACAGCCGCGGCGATCTCTGGATCGGGACCGACGGCGGCGGCCTGGCGCGCTATCGCGACGGCGCCTTCGAGTCGTGGACGAGCAAGCAGGGCCTGCCCAGCGACACGGTGGAGTCGATCCAGGAAGACCGCGACGGGAACCTCTGGATCGGCACGCGCAGCGGCGGGCTCGCGCGAATGGCCAACGGAACGATCTCCTCGTTCACCCCGGCCGACGGCCTCTCCGACGACACGGCGCTCTCCATCTGCGAGGATTCGGAGGGCAGCCTCTGGATCGGCACCGTCACCGGAGGCTTGAATCGACTCAAAGACGGCAAGTTCACGGCCTACACCCGGCAACAGGGTCTCTCGAACGATCGGATCCGCACGATTTACCAGGACCGCGACGGAGCGATCTGGCTCGGCACACGCGGCGCGGGCGTGTCCCGGTTCAAGGACGGCCGCTTCAGTCTTCCCGATACGTTCAAAGGCCTCGCGGGCGAGTTCGTGCGCTCGATCCATGAAGACGGCCGCGGCCGGCTCTGGGTCGGGACATGGGGAGACGGGATCTCCGAGCTCCTCGGCGACCGGTTCCGGAACTTTCACAAGAAGGACGGACTGCCGAGCGAGATCATCCGCTGTCTCTACCGCGACCGGAGCGGCACGCTCTGGATCGGGACCGACGACGGCGGCTTGGTCGAGGAGCGGGACGAGACCTTCCGCGTGTGGGGCCGCCGCGACGGGCTGACCGCCGGCACGGTGCTCGCGCTCGTGGAAGACCGCGACCGCAATCTCTGGATCGGAACCGAGGGAAGCGGGCTGTTTCGCTTCGCCGGCGGACGATTCACGGCCTACACGCGCGAACAGGGGCTGTCCGACGACACGATCCTCGCGCTCTACGAGGACGGCGACGGCTGCATCTGGATCGGCACCGACGGGGGAGGGTTGAGCCGCTACAAGGACGGGCGGTTCAGTCGGATCACCCGGGCGCAGGGTCTCTTCGACGACGTGCAATACGCCATCCTGGAGGACGGAAGGGGGAACCTCTGGATGAGCTGCAGCCGCGGCATCTTCAAAGTGCCTCGCCGCGATCTCGAGGACGTCGCGGAGGGCCGGCGCGATCGCGTGACGTCCGTGTCGTTCGGGCGCGCGGACGGGATGCGTTCGTCCGAGTGCAGCGGCTTCACGCAGCCCGCCGCCTGGAAGACGAGCGACGGGATGCTCTGGTTTCCGACCGTCGAGGGCGCGGTCGTCATCGATCCGGATCGCATCAAGACCAACACGACTCCGCCGCCGGTCGCCGTCGAGCGGATGCTGGCCGATCATCAGGCCGTGACTCTGGGAGAAGGAACCGAGGTCACGCCGGGACGGGGGGATCTCGAGTTCCATTACACGGGTCTCTCGTTCATCGATCCGGAACGCGTCCTGTTCCGCTACAAGCTCGAAGGCTTCGACCGCGACTGGGTCGAGGCCGGCACGCGGCGCGTCGCCTTCTACACGAACATCCCGCCCGGCCGGTACGTTTTCCGGGTGGCCGCCTGCAACAACGACGGCGTGTGGAACGACGCCGGCGCCTCGGTGCGGTTCCGGCTGGTGCCGCGCTTCCATGAGACTCCGTGGTTCTACGGACTCTGCGCGGGGGCCCTGACGCTGGCGGCGTTCGGAGCCTCGCGGCTGCGGGCGGCGCGCGTGCGGGCCCGCGAGCGCGCGCTCGAAGCCCAGGTCGCCGAGCGCACGCTGCAGCTCGAGGAGCTCAACGCCCGCCTCCAGCAGCTCTCCGAGATCGATGCGCTGACGGGAATCGCCAACCGGCGCCGGTTCGAGGAGACCCTGGCGCGCGAGTGGAAGCGCGCCACGCGCGACGAGCTGCCGCTGTCGCTGATCATGATCGATATCGACCACTTCAAGGACTTCAACGACGCCAACGGCCACCAGGTCGGCGACCAGTGCCTCCGGCGTGTGGCCGCCGAGATCCGGGAGGCCCTGACCCGGCCCGGGGATCTCGTCGCCCGTTACGGCGGAGAGGAATTCGCCGCGATCCTGCCTTCCACCCCTTCCCGGGGAGCGGTCGCCGTGGCCGAAGTCCTGCGCCAGCGAATCGAGGACATGTCCACCCGCCACCCGAAGGCTCCGTCGGGGGTCGTGACGATCAGCCTGGGCGTGGCCACCGCCGGGCCGGGGGGCGAGTCCTCCCCGGAGGACCTGGTGGCGGACGCCGACGAGGCCCTCTACAGGGCCAAAAGGGCCGGCCGGAACCGCGTCGAGGCCGGCCCCGGGCGGGCTTCCCGGTCCTCCGGCAGCGGGCCGCTCGGTTGACAACCCATCGGCACGGCGATATTTAAGTTCCGGAACTCTACGGAAAGAGGACAAATTTGGAGTCTTCCGGACGTCTGTCGGCCGGGGGTAGGTCGGCCGGAGCACGCACTCTCGAGGTCGCCGCCTGGGCGTCGGGGATCCTCCTGCTCGTCGCCTTCGCAGGACTCCGCCTCGAGGGGGCGATCGGGCGTAAGGCCGCGCTCCGCGAATTCAAGGAGCGCAAGGCGTCCCTGTCCACTCCTCCGGCAGTCGCTCCGGCTCCAGTTCCCGTGGCCGAGCCGTCCCGCTCCCTGGGCGACTTTCTCTCCCCCGATACCTCCCTCTGGTCACCGGAACGGGTGCGCGGATTCCGGCTGAGCCTGGACCAGGATTACCAGACGCTCGCGGTCCTTCGGGTGCCCAAGATCGGGCTCGAGGTGCCGGTTCTCGAGGGGACCGACGAACCGGCGTTGAACCGGGGAGTCGGCCACATCACGTACACGCCGCGGTTCGGCGAAGCCGGCAACGTCGGCGTCGCCGGCCACCGCGACGGCTTTTTCCGCGGCCTCAAGGACGTCACCGAAGGGGATGTGATCGAGGTCGAAACGCTGTCGGCGCGGCAGAGCTACACGATCCGGCGGATCTCCATCGTTCCGCCGGACCGGGTGGATGTGCTCGCGCCTTCGGCGGAGCCCACGCTGACCCTCGTGACCTGCTACCCCTTCTACTTCGTGGGAGACGCACCGCAGCGCTACATCGTGCATGCCTCGCTGAACGCGGCGGTCAGCGCTTCCACGGCAGAAAGGAGGGAGCGCGTCCCCTAAACCCCGGTTCCCCTTCACATCGCATCCCTTTCTTTTCTTTTTTTGCCGAATGAGGAGGACAAGGACATGTTGAAACGGTCCACACTCTTTGTGGTTCTGCTTCTCGCCGTCGCGATCGCGCCGGCGGTTCTCGCCCAAACGTCGTACGACATCAAGAACGGTACCGTCGTCAACGTCGGCGACAAGTTCGTCGTCATCCGCGAGGCCAGCGGGCAGATGCGCGAGTTCGACGTTCCGGCGGACTTCAAGGTCAACGTCGACGGCAAAGACGTCGCCTGGCAGGATCTGAAGCCGGGCATGAAGATCACGGCCACGATCAAGACCGTGACGGTTCCCACCGTCGTGCAGACGAAGCAGCTCAAGGACGCCAAGGTCATCAAGAACGCCGGCGCGATTCTGTACGTAAGGGAAGCGGACGGCATCCATTCCTACAACGTTCCGGCGGGCTTCCGGTTCGACATCGGCGGAGCCAAGCTCCGGCTCGAAGATCTCCAGCAGGGTCAGAAACTGAACGCCACAATCG
>JBKOVK010000138.1:0-3726 GCA_046724475.1 Acidobacteriota bacterium
CACGACCAGCGCGAGTCGAAGCTGATCCTCCGGTCGAGGGCTCGGAGCGACCACGAGCGCGATCTCGTCGCCTTTGGGAGACCAGGCGAGCTCCTGGACGTCGAAGTCGCGGCCCGTCATCAGGGACACCGTTCGCGCGGAAACGTCCAGAATGCCCAACCGTGTGTACTGCAAGTTACGGCCGACGACCACCGGATCCTCTTCGACCGCGTCCTCGGGCGATGTGAAGGCGATGAAGCGGCCGTCGGGCGACCACGCGAATTCGTCGACTCCGCCCTCGACGGAAATCAACGCTTCTGGGGCGCCCCCGCGATCGGGGTCCATGCGGATCCGATAGATCTGGCGGGCCGGCCGAGCTGCCGGCAGAGCTTCTCCGCGCACGGAGAGAAACGCTAGCGACCTGCCGTCCGGCGACCAGCGAGGAAAGCTGTCGTCGCCGCCCGAGATCTGCAAGCGCGGTTGATCGCTCCCGTCGGTCGCGACCGTCCAGATTCCCGACCGTCGCGCGGCCTGCTCCGACTCCGCCGGCTCGGAGACGACGAAGGCGATCCGCCGAGCGTCCGGCGAGAGCCTCACGTCCTTCGCGAGGCGGATACTCACGATGTCGTGCGGGCTCAGCGGTTGGGCAGCTGAGGGCAACGCTCGGGTGCAGAAAGCCAGGACTGCGAGGCGAAAAACGAACTGACGCATCACGAGCGATACGTCGGCCGGCCGAATAGGTATTGGTACACCGATGAACATGTCTTGATTGGTCTCGCGCGGTCGACCAGGCCTCTCTTATCCATCCGATCTTTTCGGATCGGGACAACGCGCATGGATTCTAAGGCGGCGGCTGGACCACGAAATGCGCGCGGAGCTTCGGACGCGTCGGATCCATCACGTCCTCGACGGTCACGTCAACCTGCCCCGGCGACTCGAGTAGCGTGGGGGGGACCTCGACGCTGAGGGCCCGGCTGCTGGCAAAGTTCGTCTTCAGCCGGCGTCCGTTCCACAGGATCGCGTCGCCACGCGTCAGCCCGGTCCCGACCACGACAAGTTCGGCCTGCCCGCTCGGGAGCCGGCGAAACACTTCGCCGACGCGGCATTGCTCGGGCACGAGTGCCAGCAGAGAACGCGCCGAACTGCCTTCGGCTCGCACAAGCCGGCCCGCGGGAATCGAGGGAGGAGCTTCCTCGCGGCAAGCGGCCAGAAGAAGGAGACCCGCGACGGCAGCGGAGAACCTAGTCGGCATGGTCGATCCGGACTTCGCCCGCGGCGAGGCTCTCGTCCGGGGCCTCGCCTTTCGCGGCGGCCGGCTCTCCCGAGGGTGACGAAAAAGGCAGGTACCCGAGTGAAAGCAGTTGGGTCACGACGTCGCTCGGAAGGGTGTGCTGGACCCTCGGCCGCCGCGGCGACCGTGGAGTCGTGAAGATCACGGTCTCGGCCCCGGCCGCCAGCCGCTCCCGTCCCGCCCAGCCCAACACGTTCCAAGCGTACGACCCCGGTTCGAGACGCCGTCCCGCCGCCGACGCCACGGGCCCCGCCCCATCGATTCGCAGCGCGAGTGCGTGGGACTCATCGGATTGGAAGGCGAGCCAGACCGGCGCGCGCGGTCGCCGGAAGCGAATCTCGGTTCGAGCCCCGTGCTGCGACAGGACGCCCCGCGCGGCGAGCCCGAAGCTTTGAAGGGACGGGGCCGGGCCCCGGCCGCGGGCCGAGACGACGATCGTGCGGCCCTCCTCGTCGGGGACTCTCGGAAAACGCACGATGAGAGCGTCCGGGAAACCCGAAGCGAGGTAACGGTCCACCTCCTCGAGGAGCTTCTGGCCCCAGTCGGAAGCCGACGCCAGAGGGGTTCGTTCTCCGGGATCTCTCGAGAGATCGAAAGACTCCTGGACCGGGAAAACGGTGAAATCGGGGGCGGCGGTCCAGAACTTCTGAGAGACACCGGTTCGACGAATCAGTTTGTGCTCGCCGATCCGTACGGCAAGGGCCTCGAGCGGCGGGGCCTCGGTGACGATGGGGCGGCCCGCAGGCGGTGGCGACGTGATGAGCGAGCGACCCTCGAATGACGCGGGGGCTTCCAGGCCCGCCGCGTCGAGAAGCGTCGGCGCGACATCCAGCTCCGCGGCGTTGCCGGCGACCACACCGTGCGCTTTCGGCATCCAGGGTACGCGGACCTCGAGTGGCACGAGAAGCTCCTCCTCGAAGAGGTAGGGAGTTCCGTGTCCCACCGAGAGGCAGTTTCCCCCGACCAGGCGGTCGCAGAGTGCCTCGCCATGGTCGGAGGTCAGGAGGATCGCCGTCTGGGAAAGCCGGCCTTCTCGCTGGAGGCCGTCGAGGAGGCGGCCAAACGCCCCGTCGACGCTCCGCAGCGCCGCGTCGTAGCGGTTGCGCACCCAGCGGGGGAAGTCGGGTGAGAGGCTGTGCATGCGAACGAATTCGTGAAGGGTGGAGCGCCAGTCGGGGCCCAGCGCCGGCGGGCCGCCGAAGAGCTCCCGGACCGCGACTTCGTCGGTGACGTACTCATGGACCTGGTAGGTGTGGAAGAAGAGAAAGACCGGTTCGTTCCTGTGCTCCCGCAACAAATCGAGTGACCGCCGAACGGCTTCGTCGGCCGATTCGTTCACACTGAGGTAGCGGTCGAAACCCTGCCCCAGGCCGAAAGACGGATGGACCAGACCGCCTCCGGTCACGGCGAGCGTCCGGTACCCGGCCGCCGCCAGGCTCTCCGCAAGGGTGTCGAAGCTGTCCGCGAGCACGGTCGAATACCGGCCCGCATCGTGACTGGCGACCGAGGCCGACGTGAAGATCGAAGCATGCGCCGGAAGCGTCCAGTTCGCGGCCGCGATGCACTTTTCGGCGCGAAGGCCCTCGTGAAAGAAGTGATCGAGCCGAGGAGTCGTCGCGAGGGGGTATCCGTAGGCGCCCACGTGGTCGGCGCGAAGCGAGTCGATGTCGAAGAGGACGATCGTGCGCGGAGGGTCCCGTGCGGGAACCGGAAAAGAGGGTTCCGTCAGAAAGAGCGAATGCATCTCGGTTGCGGGACCGCGGTTCTCGTAGGCGAGCTCGAGTTCGAGCGGCTCGCCGCTCCGCGGAACCTCGACCGAAAGCGGGTGCCAGTGCGCGGGATCCGCGGAGAGCGTCAGGAAGTTCGAACGCACGCGTCGCCCGGCGCCGGAGATGCGGATGCGGAGACTTCCGGGCAGACCTGGCGCGAGGACGCTCCCGTATGCGCCCGTCAGACGCCGCGCCGGGCCCGCCGGCAGGGACCATCGCACGGCGTCCCCGGGCGAGAGCCAGACACCGGGCCGCGACTCCGAGGCGACTTCGTACTGTTCAGCCTCGGGCACGGGGAGGCGGACGACTCTCTCGGAGCGGCCACCGCACGCCAGTGAAATCGCCGCGAGCGCCGTGGCGATGGACCAGTGAGCGCGCGGCAATCCCCCCGGTAATATCTTCCGCATTGATTTCAAGGCGAATATCAACGCATTCGTCACATGCAGGCCAGGCCAGTCTGCTCCAGGTGATGTTAGACGGCGCGCACGCCGAACCTAATCACCGAGCTGTGCCAGAGGGTCTGAATGTCTTCTTCGTATATGGAGTATCCATTGTCGGTTACAAGCTTTCTCATTGTGGTCGGATCGTTCTGCGCAAAACCGCTGTGTAATCTGGCCACTGGTTTCGTCTTATCTTGATATGTAGCGGTGTATCTAGCCCGGGCATGATCTTCTCCCTTCCTCGCAG
>JBKOVK010000110.1:0-3571 GCA_046724475.1 Acidobacteriota bacterium
CGACCCCGAGGGGTTCGAGGTGGCGGGCCAGCGCCTTTTCCTGCCGGCTGCGCGTGTGCGCGACCGTCCAGGGAACATCCACCGCCGTCGAATCGAAGAGACTCTGAGGAAAGACCTCAGGCCCCCGTTTCAGCAGAGGCACGCGCTGGCCCTCTCTCCCGAGACTACAGCTATCTCGCTGACGTCACGGGGCTTTTTGTTTTGAAAGCTCAGTATACCATCCCCTGTTCTTTCGTTCAGTCCTTTGGCCTGCTGGCCTCCGGCGGGGCCGAAGCCCCCTTCATTCGGGCCGCGAGCATCTCCCCCGCCTGACCCTGGCCTGACTCCTGAAGGATCTGAGCCGCCAGACGGAGCGTGGCAGGGTCTTCGGGGAGCACGCGAACCGTCACTTCGGGACCCAACGTGGCCAGGGCCGGGACAAGGCTGGCTCGAAGGAAAGCCGGGCTTCGGAACGCCCGGCGGATCGCGGAAGCGGCCTTCGGCCGGTCTGCGGTCGGCAGGGTGCGCCATCCCGCGATGTAGTGCCTCGCGAGGTCGGATGAGGCGAGGTCGAGACCCGGTGCGGCCGCCACGGCGAGCTCGAACGGCCGCATCCAGAGCGCGGTTCCGCCGGTCGCCGGAGCGCTCCGGCCGAGGAGAAGCCGGCCGTAGGCGGAGCCGGGGCGCCCCTCGATTCCTCGGAGCACGATGCCCCGAATCTCGGGAGGCGTGTCCGCCGGCGCGCCAGGCGGGGACGCGGCTCGATCGTCGAGAAGCGCCTCGGCCACGACGAGCCCCGCCGCGTCGCTCTCGTCGATCATCTTCGCGGTTTCGAGGATCGCCGGGTGGCGGCGCGCGAGTCCGCGGTCGCGGGCCACGTCGGACCAGGAACGGCGGTCGACGGCATCCCGCGCCACCGAGGCCAGACAAAGCAGGAAGAGAAGGAGACAGAGCAACGCGAGTCCGCGCCGCGGGCCCGCCCGAAGGTTGACGAATCGCGGCAGCGGAGACGCGCTCATCCCGTCGCCGGATCGGCGCCGCCCGACAAGCGAACGCGAGAAGGATTCACGAGAGGCCGGTCTCCGGCCGGCTAGCTGTGGGCGACCCGCGGGCCTGCCTTCGCCTCCTCGACCTCCGGACGTCCTTCACGGGGATACCCGTAGGCGTACTCGTAGCGGTCGTAGGCCGCGCGCTCGGGCTCGAGGGCATTGATCAGAACTCCCACGATCGGAACTCCGCTGCGCCGCAGCCGGTCCCGCGCCCGGATGACGTGCTCGCGGGAAGTCGCTCCTCCGCGCACGCAGAGCACGACGCCGTCGGTCTGCAGCGCGAAGACGAGAGTGTCGGACACGGGCAATACGGGCGGGGAGTCGACGATGACGTGGTCGAAGTTGACCGACGCGAGCTCCAGGAACTTGCGCATCGCTTCGGAGGCCAGCAGCCCGGAGGGATTGGGCGCCTCGGGCCCCGAGGGAACGACGAAGACCCCCGGCACCGAGGTCTTCACGATCGCGCGGGAAGGCTCGATGCCTTCCGCCAGCACCGAGACCAGTCCGACACGGTTCGGGACGTGAAAGATCTCGTGCAGGCGGGACTTGTGGAGGTCGGCGTCCACGAGAAGGACGCGGCGACCGAGCTGGCCGAGCACGACGGCCAGATTGACCGCCGTGGCGGTCTTGCCTTCGTGGGGGAACGCCGACGTGATGACGACGGACTTCACGCCACCCGCCCGCGAGAGCATGAGGGCGGTGCGGAACGCGCGATACGCCTCGGCGATCGGCGACCGGGGCTCGTTGTGCGGAGCGAGCTCGATCGCGTCGCGGCTGACCTCGCCGTCCTCCACCGCCGCCTTCGAGCGGAAGATTCGCGCCCGCGCCACTCCCGGCGCCGCGCCGCCCTCGGGAAGCGCGGGAATGACGCCGAGCGGAGGCAGCTGGACCAGCCGCTCGACCTGCTCGGGAGAGCGCAGCGTGCGGTCGAGATACGAAAGGAAAAAGGCGAGGCCCACGCCCAACCCTCCGCCCAGGAACACGGCGATGAGGAGGTTTTTCTTCAGCGAGGGCTCGAAGGGCTTGCCCGGCTCCAGGGCCCGGTCCACGATCCGGACGCTCGTGAGCTGGTCGTCGCGCAGCCGCGAGATGACTTCCGTCTCCCCCTGCTGGCGCAGCAGGTTGTCCAGCAGGGCGCGCTTCGTGTCGACCTCGACGCGCAGGTTGCGATACTCCGCGGCGCTGCTGCCCTGTGAAAGCGCCGCCGACTGCTCCGTGCGAGTCATCGTGCGCAGATTCTGCTCGCGGCGCAGCGCCGTCATGTACTCGTTGCGCGCGGCCTGAACCGTCTTCGCTGCCCCCTCCGTGATCGCCGCGTTGAGGTTCTTCTTCGTCTCCTCGATCTGGGTCTTGAGCTGCTGCATCGCCGGCCACTCGGGCTTGTAGATGCTGGACTTGTCGGAGTAGTCACGCTCGAGCTTCTGCAGGTCAGTCCGGAGGTTCGAGACGTTCCCGCCGCTGGTGGTCTCGGCGATCGTCTCCGGAGGCGCGAGGCGTAGCTCCTCGTACTTGGACTCCTTCGCCACCCGGTCGGCCACGGCCGAGGCGAGGTCCCGGTTGACGGATTGCAGTTTCTCGAGCGCCGGATTCGCGTTCGCGTCCAGGGATACGATCTCTTTCTGTCGGCCATAGTTGAGGAGCTCTTTCTCCTTCTCCTCGATCTCGTTCTTGGCCTGCTCGATCTGGGTGGACAGGAACTGGGTCGACTGGCCGATCAGCTTGAAGCGGGATTCCACGTTCCAGTCAATGTACGCATCGGCCACGGCGTTGGGGATCGCGGCGGCGAGGCGGGGCGAGGGAGCCGCGGCCGAGATCTCGACCAGACTGGTGTTGCGCATGATCGTCACGTCCAGCGAATTTTGGACATCCAGAGCCGCGTCGACGATGGCCTCCTCCTTGATGACCGGAGCCTTTCCCTTGCTGTCCGGACGATAGCGCTGGTAATGCTTCGGATTGAACTCCGGGTCCGCCAGGAGGTTCAACCGGCGCACCACGCGCTCGGCGATCTCGCGGCTCTGCATCAGCTGGATCTGGCTCGGCAGGAACTCCGCCGCCGCCCCTCCCCCCTCATTGCTCTGCGACGAGAAGGGTACCTTACGAATCATGTCGCGCTCGACGTCGAGCACGGCCTTGGACTTGTAACTGGGGGTTTTCTGAACCGTGGCCAGGACGCCCCCCATCAGCGCCCCCGCCAGACAGATGAGGATCAGGCGCCGGCGCTTGACGATGACCGCCCAGTAGTCGGCGAGATGGATCTCCTTGTGCGGCGCCGCGCCTTCGACGCCTTCGTCGTAGCTTTCCAGTTCGGCCATTAGAAGAACGACTCCTTGACCACGATCACGTCATTGGGCTCGATCGGCAGGTCGGGCTCCTGTCCGGAAACGATCTTCTTGAAGTCGACGACCTTCTCCGTATCCTTGCCGTCGGGGCCCTGTCGTTTGACGCGGACCGACTTGGACGCGCGATCGGTCAGTCCCCCGGCCTGGGAGATCACCGACAGGAGCGTCAGGCGGTCGTCGCTGTCGAACTGCAGGGCTCCCGGT
>JBKOVK010000263.1:0-10072 GCA_046724475.1 Acidobacteriota bacterium
GCCGAGGGTTTGCCTTCGGTGGTCGGCTATCTCGCTCCGCTCGGGATGACATCCTCATAGAATCCTCCCCAACCAGGAGGATTCGCGCATGTCTCTTCTCTCGATCGGCGACAAGGCACCCGACTTCAAGACCACGGATCAAGACGGCGAGAAAGTCACTCTGTCGGACTTCAAGGGTCAGAAGGTGGTTCTCTACTTCTACCCGAAGGACGACACGCCCGGCTGCACGAAAGAAGCCTGCTCCTTCCGCGACGGCTGGTCGGCGTTCCGCCGGAAGAAGATCGCGGTCCTCGGCGTGTCGGCCGACGACGAGAAGTCGCACAAGAAGTTCGCTGACAAATTCTCTCTGCCGTTCCCTCTGCTCGCGGACACCGACAAGAAGATCGTGAAGGACTACGGTGCGTGGGGCGAGAAGAACATGTACGGCCGGAAGTTCATGGGCATCCGGCGAGTGACCTACCTGATCGACGAGAAAGGAAAGATCGCCGCGGTGTGGCCGAAGGTCAAGCCCGAGGGCCACGCCGACGAGCTGCTCGCGGCGGCCGGCGCCTGAGGCCGGTGTGGCGACGCTTCTCGACCGCGTCCGCGCGATGATCGCGGGCTCGGCGCCCCAGCCCCCGGTCGCGGATCTGATCGGTTTTCGCGTCGTCGAGGCCGGGAAGGGACGCGCGGTCTTCGTCCTCGACGCCGGCCCGCAGCACGCCAATCCGATGGGCACGCTCCACGGCGGGATCCTCTGCGATCTCGCCGACGCGGCGATGGGTATCGCCTACGCCTCGACGCTCGAGGAGGGCGAGACCTTCACGACGCTCGAGCTGAAGATCAATTTCTTCAAGCCGATCTGGACCGCGCGCCTGACCGCGACCGCGCGGATCGTCAAGCGCGGGAGGACGGTCGGCATGACGGAGTGCGACGTGGTCGACGAAAAGGGCAGCCTCGTCGCGCGGGCGTCGAGCACCTGCATGACGCTGTCGGGAAAGATGGCGGAGGGACGGTAGAGCCCTAGAGTCCCTTCGGGAGATCCCCCCTCACATCTCCGTCGTAAAGAGATTCGAGGAGCGTCGCGGCGTCCTTGCCGGCCGGAGTCTCCTTCTTCGGCACCATCACGCGAGCGGTGTAGATGTGGTCTCCGCTCGCGCCGGTCCGCGGATCCTTCACGCCCTGACCGCGCAGACGAAACTTCTGGCGGCCCTGCGTCCCCGCCGGGATCTTCGCCCGGCGCGTGCCGTGGATCGTGGGAACGTCGATCTCGGCTCCCGAGTACGCTTCTTTGATGGTGACCGGCACGACGCCGTAGATGTCGTTGCCCTGGCGCTCGAAGTACGGATGCGGCGTCACCTTCACCGAGACGTAGAGATCTCCCTGCGGTCCGCCGCGCTGCCCGGGACCGCCCTTGCCCGGAATGCGAATCGTTCCCCCGTCTTCGGTGCCTTCGGGGATCTTGATGCGCACACGCTCGGACTCGACCACGATCCCCTCGCCGTGGCACGTCGGGCAGACCGTCTTGCCGGTCCGCCCCGTTCCGTTGCAGGTCGGGCACGGCTTCTCGCGCCGCAGCGACAGCGCCGCGGTTCCGCCGAGAACCGCGTCGCGAAACGGAACCTCGATCTGGCCCCGCAGGTCCTCGCCCGGCTCGGGTCCGGTGGAGCGCCGCGCGCGGCCGCCGAAGATGTTGCCGAACAGGTCTCCGAAGTCCCCGGTCTCGAAGTGGACGCCCTCGAAAGGCGACCCCGCGGCTCCTCCAAACCCGGGGAAACCCCCCGGCCCACCTGCCGTCCGGGGGTCGAACCCGGGCCCCGGACCGGCATGGCCGAACCGGTCGTAGGCCCGCCGCTTTTCGTCGTCGTTGAGCACTTCGTAGGCCTCCTGGACCTCCTGGAAGCGCTTGTGGGCGGCTTTGTCGCCCGGATTGACGTCCGGATGGAGCTTTCTGGCCAGGCGGCGGTAAGCCTTCTTCAGGTCGGCTTCGGAGGCCCCCTTGGAGACCCCTAAAACCTCGTAGTAGTCGCGTTTAGCCATGACCCGGCGGGCATTATAGCGACGCCTAATTTAGGAATTAGGCCATTGACACCGGAAGGTAGGCTAATATTATTAGACTTAATCTTCGAAGTTTCTAATCTTATAAGGCATCGTGAGAAGAGCGATTCCGGCATGAGCATCGACGAAATCGACCTTCGCATTCTCGACATGCTTCAGCGAAACGGGAAGCTGTCGCAGGCGAGGATCGCCGGTGCCGTCGGTCTGACCACTCCGTCCGTCAACGAACGGATCAAGAAGATGGAACGCCACGGAATGATCAAGGGCTTCGTGGCGCTGCTCGACCACGAGAAGATGGGACTTCCCCTGACCGCATACGTGGACGTCGCGCTGGAAAACCCGCGCTTCGAGAAGGGTTTCGTCGACGAGCTCGAGAAGCTGCTCGGAGTCCAGGAGTGCCACTACCTGGCGGGAGAGTTCGCGTACCGGCTCAAAGTCAAGGCGGCGGACCCGGCCGGCCTCGCCGACTTTCTGCAGCGCCGCATCCTCTCGATCAAGGGCGTCACCCGCATCCACGCCCAGATCTCGCTGTCCTCGAAAAAGGAATCGACGCTCTTGCCGTTGATTCCCGAAAAGGGCGAGAAGGAATCGAAGGCCTGAGCGAAAAACGTTAAACGAGGATTCGCCTCGTTCTTACGTTTCCACGCTACGCGATCCTAGAACTTCGCGACCAATCCTGTGTCGGCCGTCACCCACTGCCGGTGCGGGTGTGCCGACACGTTGTGATACGTGAAGCGAATCACCAGCGAAAGGTGCTTCATCAGACGAAAGTCCCCGTCGAGCCCGAGGTTCCAGCCGAAGACGGTTTCGTTGCGGTCCAGATAGGGATCGAACTCGGGTGAGAGAGTTTCGGATTCGTCCGGCTTGATGTGGTAACCGCCGATGCCGCCGAAGACACCGGCGGTGTAGAAGCCTTCCCAGAAGAGGTAGGACACGTCGACAGTTCCGTAGTTGACGCGTTCCTTGACCAGAGGGAGCGTGAGAGGTCCGTCCGGCGTCGTCACGGTGTTTTCCGAATTCGTTTGCGTGGTCCGCATCCATCCAAAGGTGCCGCGCAGGAGCGTGTGCTGCTCCATCTTGTAGTCCACCCATCCCGTGACTTCGCTGCGCTTGAAGCCGTCGAATGTGCCGTCGACGCTGACGTCGTTGACGAGGCCGACCGTCGCGCCGACGCCCCAGTACTGAGCATGCATCGCGGCGGTGCCGCAGAGACACAGCGCGACCACCAAGAGCGTTCTCCGGATCAAGTGCACCTCCTACCCCGTGCTGCGGCGCTAGTCTACAATCCGCTTCCCGGATCTACGGAGGCCGCCGCGAAAACGCTGAGGCGCAAGGGGTGATCGAGATTGCGCGGGCCGCCGCGCGCTTCGTTCTGCCGTCGGTGTGCCTCGCCTGCCGCCGGCGTCCCGCCGAGGAGTTCTTCCGCGGAGGCGTCTGCGCGCATTGCTGGCGCGCGCTGCCCGTCCTCGAAGCGTCGCGCTGCGTCCGGTGCGACGAAGCGATTCCCGAGAGCCCGCCGGGCGCGGTCTGCGGCCGGTGCCTTCTGGACCCGCCGGACTTCGAGCGCCTGCGCGCCGCCGCGCCGTATCGCGGCTCCGCGAGGGAGATCCTGCTGGCCTTCAAGTTCCAGGGTGCGGACTACCTCGCGAAACGGCTGGCGGCCGCGATGGCCGAGCGACTCGCCGTTCCGGAGGCCCACGCGGTCGTCGCCGTACCGTCGACGCGCCGTTCGCGGAAGGCGCGCGGCTACCACGCGGCCGAGATTCTCGCCGCGGCCGTTGCGCGCCGACTCCGTCTGCCGCTCGCGCGCCGCGGGCTCGTCAAGGTTCGGGAAACCGAGGTGCAGAGCCTCCTGCCCGCGTCGGCGCGCGCGTCAAATGTCGCCCGGGCGTATCGCGCGCCGGAGCCCGCCCCGCGACGCGTGCTCCTCGTCGACGACGTGGCGACTTCGGGAGCCACCGCCCGAGAGTGCGCGCGGCGCCTCGCCCGCGCGGGAGCCCGCGCCGTCACGGTCTGGTGCTTCGCCCGCGCCTCGCGGTCCGACATCCGGGAGACTTCGTGAAGGCGTTGAACGCGGTCGTCGTCAGGACGCTGCCGCTCGTTCCCAAGCCGATCGTGCGCCGCGTCGCGTCGCGGTACGTGGCTGGCGAGACCCTCGAGGACGCGCTCTCCTGCGTGGCCCGATTGAACGCCGAAGGCTGCATGGCGACGCTGGACGTGCTCGGCGAAGACGTGACGCGGCTGGAAGAGACCGAGGAGACGGTCGTGGAGTACGAGCGCGCGCTCGACGAGATCGCCGCGCGGCGGCTCGACTCGAACGTCTCGGTCAAGCTCACGGCGCTGGGACTGAAGCTGGATCCGGGCCACTGCCGGCGGCAGTTCGCGCGGATCGTGGAGGACGCCCGCCGGCACGGCAACTTCGTGCGCATCGACATGGAAGACTCGCCGGTCACCGAAGAGACGCTGCGGATCTACGAGGAAACCCGCCGGAGTTACCCGAAGGTCGGAGCGGTCCTTCAGGCGTACCTGAAACGAAGCCCCGCCGACGCGCGGCGGATCGCCGCGGAGCGCGGCAACGTCCGGGTCTGCAAGGGCATCTACGTCGAGCCGCCGGAGATCGCGTACCAGGATCCCGAGCGGATCCGCCAGGGTTACATGGAGCTGCTCGAGATTCTCCTGTCAGCCGGGTCCTACGTCGGCATCGCGACCCACGACCCCGTCCTCGTCGAACGCGCTCTCGTCCTTCTCCGGCGGCTTTCGGTCCCGCGCGAGGGCTATGAGTTCCAGATGCTCCTCGGGGTCGCCGGCGGGCTCCGGCAACGCCTCGTCGCCGAGGGCCACCGCCTGCGCGTCTACGTGCCCTACGGACAAGCCTGGTATGCCTATTCGGTGCGCCGCCTGAAGGAGAATCCGACCATCGCCGGGCACGTCTTGAAGGGGATCTTCCTGGGGGACGGCGGTTGGCGTAAATGAGTCGAAATAGAGTCAATTTTTTGGAAGTTTTTCAAACCGAGAGGTTCCTAAGCCGGTGGCAATTGACACCGCAGAAAACTATACTTCGAGGCTGGACCTACGGGCCCGGCCGATGAAACGCCGCATCGCCTCGATCGCGCTTTCCTTCGTCCTGCTCACGGGAGCGGCTGGCACTCTCCTCGCGGTTCCCGCGCCTCCGATCTCCGGTGTCGTGCGTCACCACGAGGCTCCGGTTCCGGGCGTGCTCGTCATCGTCTACAACATCGGCGACAACTCGCTCTCGCGCATCCGCACCGCGAGCGACGGCACCTTCGTGCTGCCCTCCGCGCCTGCGGGCGTGTACGACCTGATCGCGTACAAGAGCGGCTTCGAGCCCGCGATGCAGCGGCTCTGGCACCAGGCCGCCCCGGACCAGATCTCGGCGGTCTCGATCGAGCTGAAGCCCAAGAACGGATCCGCGGCGGCGAAGACTCCGGCGCCGGCTTCGATTTGGGAGTTGCGCGACAAGCTTCCCGCCGACGTTCTGCGCGAGCTCGACATCGACGCTCCGGCGCCTCAGGGCGACTCGGCTCCCGCGGTCGCGGGGAAATCGACCATCCCCGTCAACAAGATCGTCAACGGCGAAGTGAGCACGGTCACCGATGTCGCCAACGGCTCGCCGGGCAGCGCGCTCTCGAAGGCCGCGCTGGGACTCCACGGCGGGCTTCCCAACGGCTGGCAGTACGGCATCAGCGGCGACTACTCCACGCTGGGCAACACGGACACGCCGGGCGAGACGACCACGGGCAACGCCGCGGGACTCGCCGTCGACGTCTCGCCGAGCGACGCGCAACGCCTGCGTCTCTCGACCCGGCGCAACACGCTGTCTTTCGGCGACAGCCCCGCGAGCCTGCAGTCGCACGCGGTTTCGTGGAGCCGGGGCGCCGAGGAAGGACGGGTCGAGTCGGTCGTCGCGCGATACGTCGAGGAAACCAACCTGTACCGCGCGACCGCGCTGGGCACGTCGATTTTCCCCGTGGCCTCGCGGACCTGGGAGCTCAATGGCAGCTACGCGCGGCCCGCATCGGACACGCCGGGGATCTCGGCCACGATGACGTACCGCTACAAAGAGGCTGCGGTGGGCCTGTCGGGCGTCAACGCGCAGGGCACGTTCTTCCAGTCCGCTCCCGACGCCGACCTGGCGGCGTCGACCTCCGTGCGCGTCGGCGACCAGGCCGAATTGCAGGGGGGCGTGGTGGCTCGCTACATGGGCACGGGCGGAAGCGCTTACGGCATCGCTCCCGTGCTGACGGCCCGATACACGGTCGGCGCCACGACGGTTTACGTGCACGGGCTCTATCGGGTGGCCGGCTCAACGCAAGGCGCACCGACGGTGATGCCGCGTGTCGCGTCGATCGAGGACAACCAGGAGCCGGCGGCGACGCAGGCCCTCGCGACAGGACTGGAATACCGGGCCGGACCCGACACGGCGCTGCGTTTCGAGGCTTCGGAGATGCGCATGGGCGAGCTCGTCCGCGCGTTCTTCGAGGGTGACTTCCTGACCGACTTCGACAGCGTGTACCTGCTCGACGGGAACTCCGTGCGGCAGTACAAGGCCTCGGTACAGCACCGCCTGACGGACAAGCTCGCCGGCACACTGTCGGTGCGGTACGGCGCGATCAACGGCGACGTGTCTTCGCAGAGCGCCGCCGCTTACGGGATCGAGCGGAACACCGGACGGTTCTGGGCGGCGCGCGCCGCCGTGGAGGTTCTGCCGACGAAGACCGGAATCGCGGTCGTCGTGCGAAACCTCCGCCAGGACCTCCAGACGCCTGCGGCCCTCGTCGCCAACGACTCCGACAAGCTCGCGCTCTCCGTGGCGCAGGATCTCTCGGTAATCGGTCTGACGCCTTTCGGCGCCGACTGGAAGCTGCTGCTCGCCCTCGAGCAGGCCCACGGCACCACGCCGACGACGACCGATCACCAGGACGAGTCGGCCACGGCGAACCGCCTGATGGGCGGCGTCGCGGTGTCGTTTTAGCCGGTCCGCCGCCTCTCCGGCCCCCGTCTCTCGGGCTTGGCCCTCGCTTGCACAGCCCCTTGTGCGAGCCAACACTCCAAAACTTTTTTGGACTATATTCAAATCTTTGATTTTTGATTGCGAGCTGAATCCTTATGTTTTCGTGACTCATTGAAAATGCATAACTTCCAGTCGTATAAGGCAGGTCGGTTTATGGCATTCGGATTGCTGAACTGCGGTCCGTGAACCCAATGAAAAAGCGCGCGGTGCTGGCCGCAATGGCGCTGGCGACGATCGGGACCGTCGGTCTCGCCTTCATCGCGTTCGCCCGCAAGGTGGACAGCTTTTCCACCGCCGGATTCACGTACGAGCGGGACGGCGGGGCCCTGGTCCTGCAGTCGGTGGACGCCGACGGGGCGGCCGCTCGCGCCGGGCTGAAGGCCGGCGACCGGATCCTCCTGGCCGACGGCCAGAGCGCCTCGTCGCTGGCCCGTCCGGAGAAGCAGCTCGCCCGGAAGCCGTTTCCGCATCCTCTGGTCGTCATGTCGGGCGGCGAGGTGCGCGGAGTCTCGCTCTCCTCGCCTTCGGTGCGCTTCGACGCGACGTACCTGTTCCTGGCCTTCGCCGGTTTCCTCTACCTGATCATCGGCCTCTTCACGGTCGCGCGAGACCGCACGGCGCCCGCGCTCGTCTTCTGGGCGCTCTGCCTGACGTCGTTCGGCGTCTACGTGCTCACGCCCGCCGGTCCGCACGACACGATCTGGAAACTGTTCTGGGTGGCCGAGGACGTCTTCCGCGCGTTCCTCCCCGCCCTGCTCCTGCACTTCTTCCTGATCTTCCCGCGGCGCGTGCGGATGCCGCGCGTGATCCCGGTGCTGTACCTGCCGGCCCTCGCGTACACCGCGGCGGAGCTGGCGATCCTCGGAGCCACGCCTTCGCCGACCGCCGCCGCGTTCCTGGAAGGGGCGACGCGCTTCTGGTTCCTCTACTTCGCGGCCTACATCGCGGCGGTGCTGGCGCGACTGATCCATCTGATGCGCCATCCGCGCGAAGACGCGGAATCCGAGAAGCAGGTCCGCTGGATCGCGCTCGGCGTCGTCGTCGGACTCGCACCCTTCCTGATTCTCTCGGCGCTGCCTCGCGCCTTCGGGCTCGAATCGCCGCTGCTCTCGACGGTGGCCGTCGTTCCGCTCGTGCTGATCCCGCTTGCGTTCGCGTACGCGATCCTGAAGTGGCGCCTCTGGGACGTCGAGATCTTCGTCCGCGAGGCGATCGCCACTACGGGCGCCGTGCTGCTGGGCGGGATGACGTTCGTGCTGCTGAACTCGCTCCTGGACCGCACGCTCGGCGACATGGCAGCCGCCGGCAAGAACGTCGTCTCCTTTGGATCGGGGCTGGTCCTCGCATCGCTTCTGGTCCCCGTCAAGAAGCGCATCACCGACGTGCTCGAGCGGATCCAGTACCACGACACGTACCGCGCGCGCCGCGCGCTCCTGGACATCGCCCGCGACTTCGCCGTCCCGCGCCCGCGCGAGGAAGTCGTCCGCGCGATCGTGCACCGCGTCGAGGAGGCGCTGCGGGCGGTGCCGTGCTCGCTGTTCCTCTTCGACGGCCCGGGCCGCGACCCCGACTCTGCCGCACTGGCCGAAGCCCTCGGCAAGGAGGACCGGCTGCGGCTGCGCGGAACCGCCTTCGGCGCGTCTCCGCCGGCGGCGCTGCTGCGCCTGCATGCCCTGGGGTATCGCGTCTTCTTCGCCATGCGCTGCGGGGGCGAGCTCGTCGGCGCTCTCGGCGTCGGTTACAAGGACGGGCGCGTCCCGCTTTCCTCCGAGGACGAGGCCCTGTTGACCGCGGTGCTGGCGCAGGCCAGCCTGGCATATGAAAACGCCCGTCTCTACGGGGCGCTCGCCGAGCGTCTCGAGGAGATCCGCACGCTCCAGGAGTACCAGGAGAGCGTCATCCGCTCCTCCTCGTCCGGCATTGTGGTCCTCGACGCCGACGAGCGCATTCACACGGCCAATCCGGCCTTCGCGCTGCTGACCGGACGATCCGAGAACGAGCTGCGCGGCCTGCCGCTCTCCGAGGTGCTGCCCGGGTGGTCGCTCGGTGAATCCCCGGACGGAGGCGCCGACGACGGCGAGCTGCGCTTCCACACACGGCTCCAGACGCCCGAGGGCGATTCGCGGGATCTCCAGCTCTCGGTGTCGTCGTTCCACGGTCAGCCGGACCGCCGGGTCGTCGTCGTCGAGGACATGACCGACCGCATCCGCTCCGAACGCGCGCTCGCCGAGCGCGAGCGCCTCGCCTCTCTCGGCGTGCTGGCCGCCGGCGTGGCCCACGAGGTCAACACGCCCATCGCGGGGCTGTCCTCGTACGCCCAGATGCTCCTGTCCGAGACGTCTCCGGGCGATCCCCGCTACGCGATCCTGAAGAAGATGGAGCGTCAGACGTTCCGCGCGGCGCACCTCGTCAACAACCTGCTCGAGTTCGCGCGGCCCCGCCCGCGCACGCCGCAGCAGACCGACCTGCGCGCGGTCCTCGCCAACGCGGCCGAGTCCGTGGAGACCGCGTTTGCGGGACGCCGCCTCGAGGTCGAGGCCGACCCCGACGGCGCACCGGTCCTGGTCATCGGCGATCCGCGGGAGCTGGAGCAGGTCTTCGTGAACCTGCTGACGAACGCGCGCGATGCCTCGCCCGAAGGCGGCGTCGTGACGTGCCGGCTCGAAGCCAACGGCGAGTCGGTCCGCGTCACCGTTTCCGACCGGGGTCCGGGACTCTCGGACACGGCCGTGCATCGCGTCTTTCAGCCCTTCTACACCACCAAGAAATCCGGCGGGACCGGCCTGGGGCTGGCCATCTCGCGCGACATCGTCAAGCGGCACGGAGGGACGATCGCCCTGACGGCTCGCGACGGCGGAGGAGCCGTCGCGACCGTGGACCTTCCCCTCGTGCCTCCGGGGACACCATCATGAGAGTACTCGTCGTCGACGATGAAGAAGTGATCCGGGACGTGCTCGGCACGCTCCTGACCCGCGAAGGCTACGAGGTCTCCGCGGCCGCGTC
>JBKOVK010000235.1:0-37392 GCA_046724475.1 Acidobacteriota bacterium
CCCTGGGCGCGCCGCTCGAGGTCCCGCCGGTCCCGCCGCGCCTCTTCGACGTCCTGTGCGAGAGAAGCGGACCGGTCGCGGCGCAGCGAGCGGACGGCCGCGATCGGAACCGTGACCCACAGCGAGGCCAGAGCCAGCGCCGCCGCGGCGGTCACGAGAATGACGGCCTTCTCGCCGCGGCTCTTTAAGACGAGGCTTCGAACCTGGCCTCGCGGCGAGGCCGGATGGAACTGGAACTCCATGAGTACCGATTGCGATTATGGGGCCTGGCCCGGAAAGACGGACACCAATCCCAGCTCCCGGCGGTCCGACGACAGTCCCAGGCGCCTCGGCACGAAGGCGCGCGAGAGCGCGAACTCGACGACCCGCGGGCGCGTGCCGTCCGCGGAAAGGACGAGCGTCCTTCCCTCGCCCGGCGCCAGCGTCCGTCGGAGCACCTCGCGTCCGTCGCTGACGGCCACGAGCTCGACAGGCTTGCCCTCCGGTGTGAAGTGCGCCAGTCCGATCCGCATGCTTCCTCCCGGTTCCACGCGAATCGCGAAGCGTCGCCGGGTCCAGTAGAAGGGTCCCGCCTTTCCGGTTTCCTTTCCGTGGAACCCGATCGCCGGGCGGTAGCGGAACGCCTCGTCCGGCGACACCGTCGCCAACGCCGTGACGCCCGCCGCGGCGACGTATGTGCCGACGGCCAGCCGGCGAGCGCGGACCGCCACGGGAGAGGGCGCCCTCTCGGGAGGTCTCGACGCCACCGCGGCGAGCAGAAAGAAGAACAGCGATACGTCGGGAGCCAGCCAGTGGCTGCCGAAGAAGAGAGCCACCAGGAATCCCAGGATCGCCGCGCCGATGCCGGGTAAGGGAGCGGAGGCTCGTCGGAGCGCCGCGAACGCCTCGCGCGCGAACGAGAACACGAGCACCATCGTCAGGGCGAATCCGAGGATTCCGGTCTCCGCGAGCGCCTGGAGATACGCGTTTCCGGGATTGTCGCGCAGCGGCAGCGCCCGTCCTTCTTCGGCGAGCAGGTTCGGGAGCTGCCAGGGGAAAGCGCCCAGGCCCGCCCCGGAGATCGGGTGCTTCTCGAACAGCCGCCAGGCGCTCTGCCACAGGACCGTGCGCGTCGATACGCGCGACTCGGCCGAGACGGTGGGATCGAAGAACAGCGCAACGCGCGAAGCCACACTTCCCCGAGTCGTCCGCGCGAACAGACCCGCGACGACGATCAGGATCGCGAGCCCCGCCAGAGCCAGGGCGATCCGGCGGCGCGCCGGGATTCCCGGCGCCGCGAGAAGCGCCAGCAGCGCCGCGGCGAGCAGGACCACGGCGCTGCGCGATCCCGAGAGCACCAGCCCCGCCGACTGGGCCGCGGCGGCGACGATCCACCGGACGGCTCCGCCTCGCGAACCGGCCAGTTCGGACGCGGACACCACGAGTCCCATAGCGCAGAGGATGCCGAGAGCGTTGGGGTCGATCGCTCCCCCCGACAGCCGTCCGGTCAGCTTCCAGAATTCGTTGACCTCCCCGGGAGCGAGCCCCAGCTTTTCGAGCACGGCGAGCGCACCCGAGAATGCGCACCCGAGAAGCACGGCGGACAGCGCGCGCGCCCGGACGGCGGCGCCCGAACGGCGCAGGATGAAGAAGAACGCGGCGCCGACGGCGAGCGCCGCGAAGGTCAGCACGCTGTCGCGCACGGCGTCGGCGTCCGGCAGGCCCTCGACGTTGACGGCGCGCAGCCGGAGCCCGCGCGTCAGCGCCCAGAGCGTTCTGGCGCGAACGAACGCAAGCAGCGCGGCGGCGAGCCAGATCCCGAGGACCGCGCGCAACGCGCCGTCGACCCGCGAGGGATCGGGAACGTTCTCGAAGTCGTAGAGGAAGCGGAAAGTCCATCCGCCTGCGAATCCCGCAAAGAGGAGGATCGGCCAGGCGACCGCGTCGGAGCCCCCGAGGGCCCGGTCCGCGGCGCCGGCGAGGGGAAAGAGGAACGCGAAGGCGACGAGGCCGCGATTCGGGCTCCACGCCGCCAGCAGCGCCAGTCCCAGCGCGAGGACGAGCACGGGCAGCCGGTCCCGCGAGGCCGGCGGAAACCCGACGGTGAAGACGGCGAAGAACCCGGCCGCCGTCGCCGCCAGCAGCAGGAGCCGCGCCGCGCCCCCCGGCCGGCGCGGCGGCTGGTCGTTCACGCGGGCCTCATTCCCGGTGGTACTCCTGGAGCGGCGCGACTCCCGTGGCCTCTTCCTGGCGGGCGCGGATGCCCTCGACGGCCGCTGTCGCCGCGGAGAGCGTCGTGATGCACGGAATGGAGAGGCGCAGAGCCGCGGCCCGGATCGCCGCCTCGTCGAAGCGCGACTCTTTTCCCAGCGGGGTGTTGATGACGAGCTGGATCTCGCCCGCCTCCATGCGGTCCACGGCGTTGGGGCTGCCCTCGTTGACCTTGAAGACACGCTCGGACTCCACTCCGGCCTCCTTGAGCGCCTCGCGCGTGCCCTCCGTGGCGCAGAGGGCGAAGCCCAGGCTCGCGAGCTCCCGCCCCACCGGGATGACCGCCGTCTTGTCGTACGGATTGACCGTCAGAAACGCCCGACCCGAAAGCGGGAGCCGCGTCCCTACGGCCTCGCAGGCCTTGGCGAACGCGTCCCCGAACCGAGGCGAGATGCCCATGACCTCTCCCGTCGACTTCATCTCGGGGCCCAGAAGCACGTCTTCTCCCGGGAACTTGCGGAACGGGAAGACCGGCGCCTTGATGAAGAAGTCGACCGGATCCCGCTCGGGCGGCAGGTTCAGCGACGCGAGGGTGCGGCCCGGCACCGTCAGCAGGGCGGCGGCGCGCGCCATGGGAACTCCGATCGCCTTCGAGACGAACGGCACGGTGCGCGAGGCGCGTGGGTTGACCTCGAGCACGTAGAGCTTGCCGTGCTGGATCGCGAACTGGATGTTGACGAGTCCCCGCACCGAGAGAGACTCCGCCAGGCGCCGCGTGGCGGTGCGGATCTCGTCGAGGAGGCTCGGCGGCACCTGCCACGGCGGCAGCACCGAGAACGAGTCGCCCGAATGGATGCCGGCCTCCTCGATGTGCTGCTGGATTCCGCCGATCCAGGTCGTCGTCCCGTCGCAGAGCGCGTCCACGTCGAGCTCCACGGCGTCGTCGAGGAAGCGGTCGATCAAGACGGGATGCTCGCCCGAGCTCTTCACGGCTTCGGCCATGTAGCTCGAGAGGCGCGCCTCGTCGAACACGATCGCCATCGCGCGGCCGCCGAGCACGTAGGACGGGCGGACGACCAGCGGGTAGCCGATCCGCCGGGCCGCCGCGACCGCCTCCTCGGCGCTGCGGGCCTCGGCGTGTGGCGGCGCGGCCAGGCCGATCTCCGAGAGCAGCCGGCCGAAGCGGCCGCGGTCCTCGGCCAGGTCGATGGACTCGGGCGAAGTGCCCCAGATGGGATACCCCGCCGCCTCGAGCGCTCGCGCCAGCTTCAGCGGCGTCTGACCGCCGAACTGGACGAGCACGCCGTCCGGCTTTTCGTTGTCGAGGACCGCCGAGACGTCCTCGAACGTCAGAGGCTCGAAGTAGAGGCGGTCGGACGTGTCGTAGTCGGTCGAGACCGTCTCGGGATTGCAGTTGATCATGATCGTCTCGAAGCCGGCCTCTTCGAGCGCGTAGCAGGCGTGGACGCAGCAGTAGTCGAACTCGATCCCCTGGCCGATGCGGTTGGGCCCTCCGCCGAGGATCGCGACCTTGGGTCTCTCGGTGCGGATCGACTCGTTCTCGTCCTCGTAGGTCGAGTAGAAGTACGGCGTCTGCGCCTCGAACTCGGCGGCGCACGTGTCGATCGTCTTGGACACGGGGACGACTCCGAGCTCCTTGCGGCGGGCGCGCACGTCGGCTTCCTCGCAGGAAAGCTTCTTGGCGAGCGATCGGTCGGAGAGACCCAGTCGTTTGGCGTCCCGAAGCTCGTCGCGCGAGACCGACGCGAGCGCCCGGCCGGCGAAGGATTCTTCCGTCTCGACCATCCGACGCACGCCGTCTAAGAACCACGGATCGATCTTTGTCGCCGCGGCCACGTCGTCCACGGTCATTCTTGCGACGAACGCCCGGCGAAGGTGGAAGAGACGCTCGGCCGTGGGCTCCTGGAGCTTCGCGAGAAGCTCCTCTTTCGGCAATGGCCCGCGCCCGTCGTCGAGCCCGTCGCGGCCGATCTCCAGCGAGCGGATCGCCTTGCCGAGGGCCTCGGGGAACGTGCGCCCGATCGCCATGGCCTCGCCGACCGACTTCATCTGGATCGTCAGGCGGGCGTCGGCGCGCGGGAACTTCTCGAACGTCCATCGGGGAATCTTCACGACGACGTAGTCGAGCGACGGCTCGAACGACGCCGGCGTCTTCTTGGTGATGTCGTTCGGGATCTCGTCGAGATGGTACCCGACGGCAAGCAGCGCCGCGATCTTCGCGATCGGGAACCCGGTCGCCTTGGACGCCAGCGCCGAGGAGCGGGACACGCGCGGGTTCATCTCGATGACGACGCGGCGGCCGGTCTTCGGGTCCACCGCGAACTGGATGTTGGACCCGCCGGTGTCGACGCCGACCTTGCGGATGACGGCTTTCGCTTCGTCGCGCATGGCCTGATACTGCCGGTCCGACAGCGTCATCTGCGGAGCGACCGTGATCGAGTCTCCGGTGTGGACGCCCATCGCGTCGAAGTTCTCGATCGAGCAGACGATGATGACGTTGTCCGCGGTGTCCCGCATGACTTCGAGCTCGAACTCTTTCCAGCCTTCGACCGACTCCTCGATCAGGACCTCGTGGGCGGGCGACTCGCGCAGGCCGTTCTGGACGATCTGGCGGAATTCGGTCTGCGTCTTCGCCGCGCCTCCCCCCGACCCGCCGAGGGTGAAGGAGGGCCGGACGACCACCGGCAGGCCGATCTCGCGCACGATCTTTTCGGCCTCGGCCAGCGTGCGGGCCCGGCCCGACCGTGGCACCTCGGCGCCGATCTCGAGCATCGCCTGCTTGAAGAGCTCCCGGTCCTCCGCCAGGCGCATGGAGCGCTCGTTGGCCCCGATCAGGCGAACGTTGCGCTTCTCGAGGGTCCCGCGCTCGGCCAGCGCCAGCGCGAGGTTGAGCGCGGTCTGGCCACCCACCGTCGGCAGGATCGCATCGGGCCTCTCCTTTTCGATGATCCGCTCCAGGAACTCGGGCGTCAGGGGCTCGACGTACGTCGCGTCGGCGAGCTCGGGGTCCGTCATGATCGTCGCGGGATTGGAGTTGACGAGCACGACGCGGTAGCCCTCGCGGCGGAGCGCGCGAACGGCCTGCGTACCGGAATAGTCGAACTCGCAGGCCTGGCCGATGACGATCGGTCCCGACCCGATGATGAGGATCGATCGAATGTCGTCCCGCTTGGGCACCGGGCGGGGAGTATAAGCGGAAGCCGTGAGACCGAAGACGGGAGGACGACAGCCCGTCTAGAGTCTACCGTCTACCGTCTACCGTTCGAGCTTGTGCGGCATCCGCGCCGGCTCGGCCCGGCATCCCCCGTCCAGGATCGTCCCGCCGCGGCCGAGCCCCAGGAGTCTGCCGCCGGTCCAGACCACGCCGTAGAGGTCGTTGACGGTGCCGGACTCCCGGCGATCCCAGCGGCCGCCGTCGACGCTCTCGAGCGACACGCCGCCGTCGCCGACGGCCTCGAACACCGCTCCCGTCCACGTGACGGAAGAAAGGTTCGCGTCGATACCCACGTTGCCCCCGCGCCAGGTCTCGCCATCCGTGCTCGCCCGCACCGAGCCCTGGTCCCCGACGGCGAGGAACACGTTCCCGTTCCAGACCACGTGCGCCAGCGCCGGCGCGTCTCCCTGGTCACGCCGCGTCCACGTGTTCCCGTCGTCGCTCGAGTAGATAGCGATTCCCGTCGCCCCTCCGACCGCGACGTAGCGCGAGCCGTTGAAGGCGACTGATCGCAGGCTCCTGTTGGGCCCGACCTTGCGGTAGGTCCAGGCCGCTCCGTCGGGGCTCGTCAGGACGATCGCGTCGCTGCCGACGACGAGGAACCGCGAGCCGTCCCAGATCACCGCGTAGAGGGTCTCTGTCAGACCGGAGGCGCGCGGCGTCCAGGAAACGCCGTCTTGGCTCGTCAGGATCGTCCCGGTCTCGCCGACGGCCACGAAGAGGCGCCCGCTCCAGGCCACGCCGAGCAGCCACCGGAAGGTTCCCGAGTCGCGCCGCGTCCAGCCCGATTCGGGCGTTCCCGTCGCGATGAAGCCCTGCGCACCGACGGCCACGAAGGTCGTGCCGTTGGACGCCGCGTCCGAGACCCCGGAGCGCGGCCCCGGGGCTTCTGAGGTCCACGCCGTGGCGTCGGTGCTCCCGAGGATCGTGCCGCGGTCGCCCACGGCGACGAAGTCCTGCGCCCCCCGGGCGAGACCGCGCAGCGTTGAGGCCGTCCCGGAGTCGAGCTCCTGCCACTGCCGCGCGTCGGTGCTCGACGCGAGCGCGCCGGAATCGCCGACGCCCACGAGCTCGCTGCCGGTCCAGGTGATCCGGCGCAGGCTCTTTCCCTGCGGAAGCCGTTCGGCGCTCCACGCCACGCCGTCCGGGCTCTCCCAGACTGTCTGGACGTACGGGAAGCTCGTGCCCATGGCGATCCAGCGCGAACCGTTCCAGGCGAGTCCGTAGAGGAGATCGACGGAATTCGTGTCGTGGCGCGTCCACGCGATTCCGTTCGGGCTCGTTGCGACGGCCCCGGGCTGCCCGACGGCGACGAACTGCCGTCCGTTCCAGGCCACGTCGTTCCAGCTGGCGTCGGTGCCGGCCGAGTGTGCGGCCCAGGTCTGGCCGTCCGTGCTCGAGAGGATGGCGCCGCCTTCGCCCACCGCCACGAATCGCGACCCGCTCCACGCCGCGCGCGTCAGCGACGCCGTCGAGTTGGTGAAGCGCGTCGACCAATTCGCGCCGTCCGCGCTCATCAGGACTGTGCCGTTGGAGCCGACGGCCAGAAACGTTGCACCGTTCCAGATCACGTCGGACAGGTCCTCGGACGTCAGCGCGGAAGTGCGCACCTCCCACGCGCCTCCGTCGCGGCGCGCGACGATCGTGCCGGCGCGACCCACGGCGACGTACTGGCCGGCGCCGTACGCGACCGCCGACAGCGAGTTGCCCTGGGGGAGAGGATTGACCCAGCTCCACTCTCCGCAGGTCTGAGCGGGAAGCGGTGCGGAGAGACAGAGAACCACCAGCACGCCGGAAAGACGGAGCAGCGACTTCGACATAGGCGACCTCGCTGGAAAGGAGTGGAGCCCCGAGTATAGCGGATAGAATCGCCCGACAACCCTCGATGATTGGCCAGACAGTCTCGCACTACCGGGTCCTCGCGAAGCTGGGCGGCGGAGGCATGGGCGTCGTCTACGAGGCCGAGGATCTGAAGCTCGGGCGGCGCGTCGCCCTGAAGTTCCTGCCCGAAGAGCTCGGCGCCGACCAGCAGGCGATGGAGCGCCTCAAGCGCGAGGCCCGGGCCGCCTCTTCGCTCCAGCATCCCAACATCTGCACGATCTACGACGTGGACGAGCACGAGGGGCGCCCGTTCATCGCGATGGAGCTGCTCGAGGGCGAGACGCTGCGGGACCGACTCGGGCCGGGGCCGCTGAGGCTCGACGCGCTGCTGGATTTGGGCATCCAGATCGCGGATGCGCTCGAAGTCGCGCACGCTCGCGGGATCCTTCACCGCGACATCAAGCCGGCCAACATCTTCGTCACCAAACGGGGACAGGCCAAGCTGCTGGATTTCGGTCTGGCCAAGCACGCCGAGACCGGGACCGGCGGCGAAAACACGGAGGCAGCGACGGCGATGCCCGAGGTGCACCTGACGAGCCCCGGCTCGGCCCTGGGCACCGTGGCCTACATGTCCCCCGAGCAGGCGCGCGGCGAGACGCTCGACGCGAGGAGCGACGTCTTCTCCTGCGGCGCCGTCCTTTACGAGATGGCGACCGGCCGCCAGCCGTTCACCGGCAACACCTCTGCCGTGATCTTCGAGGCGATCCTGAACCGGGCTCCGGTGCCACCGGTGAAGCTCAACCCGTCCCTGCCCGAGGAGCTGACCCGCATCGTCAACATCGCGCTCGAAAAGGATCGCGATCTGCGCTACCAGAGCGCGGCCGAGCTCAAGAGCGAGCTCAAGCGCCTGAAGCGCGACTCGGAGTCGGCGGCGAGCGGGAAGACCGCCGCCGCGGCGCCCGTTCGAAGCAGCCGGGTCGATCGATGGAGGGCTCCTGTCGCAATCGCGGCGGCCCTGGCCGTGGCCGCGGTCGTCGTCTGGTCGCTCTCGCGCAGGACGCCGTCCGCTTCGCCGGCCGCCGGCGGCCAGATCACCCTCGCGGTGCTGCCCTTCCAGAACCTCGGCGCGGACCCGTCGCTGGATCACCTGCGCCTCGCCCTGCCCGACGAGATCGTGACGACGCTGTCGTACATTCCGACGCTCGCGATCCGACCGTTTGCGTCCACGCAGAAGTACGCGAAGGGCGACGTCGATCCCCAGGCCGCCGGACGCGAGCTGCGCGTCGCGGACGTCCTGACCGGGCACTTCCAGAAGGAGAACGATCAGCTCCGGGTCACGATGGAGGTCGTCGACACCGAGAACAACCGGCTGCTGTGGCGCGACACGACGAGCGCAACCGCCGCCGACTTGATCGGCCTGCGCGAGCAGATCTCGGGCCGTCTGCGAAAAGGGCTTTTTCCGCTTCTTGGAGGTTCGGCCGCGGTTACGGATGGGGCGACCCGCCCCAAAAACGCGGAGGCCTACGACCTGTTCCTGCGCAGCGCTCCCCTGACGAGTGATCCGGAGCCGAACCAGCAGGGCATCGCGCTGCTCGAGCGGGCGGTCCGGCTCGACCCCGACTACGCGCCGGCCTGGGCCGCGCTCGGCAACCGCTACTACTACGTCGGCGGCTCGGGAAGCGGCGCGGCGTACGCCCAGGCGCGTTCCGCGATCGATCATGCGCTCGCGCTCGATCCGAACCTTTCGGACGCCGCGGAGTACTCGATCCTGCTGGAGGTCGAGGGCGGGAGGCTGGCGGAGGCCGACGCGCGGGCCCAGGAGCTTCTCCGCAGGCGGCCGAACGACGCCCGCGCCCAGTTCGCCCAGGCATACGTCCTGCGTTACGCGGGACTGCTCGAGGAGTCCGCGCGCCACTGCGACGCGGCCCGTGCTCTCGACCCCCAGAACCGCGAGTTCCGTTCCTGCGGCGAAGCGTTCGCGCAGCTCGGGGACTTCGCGAAGGCGCGCTCTTATTTCGAGCTCGACGACTCAAGCTCCGGCTGGCGCCGGAACCACGAGGCGCAGCTGCTGCTCCGTGAGAACAAATCGGAGGCCGCCGCGCGCATCCTGCAGGGCAGCCCGAGGTTCACGCCGGTCGCCGGCCTCATCACCCGGACCGGCTCCCAGGCGGACCGAGATCGTGCGGCAGAGACCTTGACGGCCCGAGCCCTCGGGGAGCGGGACTCCGAGAACCGTTACTCGATGGCTTTCTGGCTGGCGAGCTGCGGATACCGCGACGCGGCGCTCCGCCTCCTGCGGCGCGCGGTCGAGGACAATTACCTCTGCGTGCCGGCGATGGACCGGAATGTGCTTTTCGACCCAATCCGAAAGGACCCCGAGTTCGCCGCGATTCGCGAGGAGGCTCTTCGGCGGCAGAAGGAGTTCGTCGCGAAGCGAGGTTCGTCATGATCTGGCAGACGGTCTCGCACTATCGCGTGCTCTCGAAGCTCGGTGGCGGCGGCATGGGCGTCGTCTACGAGGCCGAGGATCTGAAGCTCGGGCGGCACGTGGCGCTGAAATTCCTGCCCGAGGAGCTCGCCCGCGACCCGCAGGCTCTCGAGAGGCTCCAGCGCGAGGCCCGTGCCGCCTCGTCGCTCCAGCACCCCAACATCTGCACGATCCACGACGTGGACGAGCACGAGGGCAGACCCTTCATCGCGATGGAGCTTCTGGAGGGCGAGACGCTGCGGGACCGGCTGGGGCCGGGACCGCTGAAACTCGACACGCTTCTCGACCTCGGCACACAGATCGCGGATGCGCTGGAGACGGCGCATGCGCGCGGCATCGTCCACCGCGACATCAAGCCCGCCAACATCTTCGTCACGAAGCGCGGACAGGCGAAGCTACTGGACTTCGGGCTGGCGAAGAACACGGACGTCGTGCCGGCCGCCCCGGGCGACACGGCCTTGCCGACCGCGATGGACGAGAAGCACCTGACCAGCCCCGGCACCGCGATCGGAACGGTGGCGTACATGTCCCCCGAGCAGGCGCGCGGAGAAGGGCTCGATGCGCGCACCGACGTCTTCTCCTGCGGCGCGGTGCTCTACGAAATGGCTACGGGCCGGCAACCCTTCGCCGGGAGCACGTCGGCGGTCATCTTCGACGCGATCCTGAACAAGGCGCCGGTGTCGCCCATCAAGCTCAACCCGGAGCTCCCGGCGGAGCTCGAGCGCATCGTCAACACGGCCCTCGAGAAGGACCGGGACCTCCGCTACCAGAGCATCGCGGACCTGAAGACCGACCTGAAGCGCCTGAAGCGCGACTCGGACTCGGCAAAGAGCGGCAAGACCGCGGCGGCCCTCCCGGCTCCGGCGCGCGCCTCGCGGTGGAAGATCCCCGCCGTCGCCGCCGCTTTCGTGCTCGCCGCAACCGGAATCGCGTGGTGGGCGACGCACCGCCCGGCCTCTTCGCCTTCGGCCGGCCACCAGACCACGCTCGCGGTCCTGCCGTTTCAGAACCTGGGCGCGGATCCTTCCACCGACTACCTGCGCCTCGCGCTTCCCGACGAAGTGATCACGACGCTCTCCTACATTCCGACGCTGGCGATTCGCCCCTTCGCAGCGACGCAGAAGTACGCGAAGGGAGACGTGGACCCGCAGGCCGCCGGCCGGGAGCTCCGCGTCTCGGACGTCCTCACAGGGCACTTCCAGAAGGAGGGCGACCAGCTTCGCGTCACGCTCGAGGTGGTGGACGCGGAGTCGAACCGCCTGGTCTGGCGCGACACGTCGAGCGCCGCGGCGGCGGATCTCATCGGGCTGCGCGAGCAGATCTCGGGACGACTGCGGCAGGGACTCTTTCCGCTACTCGGAGGATCCACGGCTGGCGAGGCAGCGGCCACGCATCCCAGGAACGCAGAGGCCTACGACTTGTACCTTCGCAGTAAGCCCTTCACGAGCGATCCCGAGCCGAACAAGGAGGCCCTCGCCATGCTCGAGCGCGCGGTCGGACTCGATCCGGACTACGCTCCGGCCTGGGCCGCGCTCGGACTCCGCTACTACTACGCCGTCTCTTTCGGCGAGAGCTCGCCCGACGGTCTCGAGCGCGCGGCCTCGGCCGCCCAGAAGGCGCTCGCGCTCGACCCCAACCTCTCCGAGGCGTCCGTCCGCCTCATCGTTCTCGCGACCGAAGGCGGAAATCTCGACCAGGCCTACGCGAAGGCGGAAGACCTCGTGCGTCGCCGGCCGCAGGACGCCCACGCGCATTTCAGCCTCGCCTACGTGCTCCGCTATGCCGGAGTCATGGAGGAGGCCGCCCGGGAGTGCGACGCGGCCCGCGCGCTCGATCCTCGCAACCGTTTCTTCCGGTCGTGCGGCTTCCTGTTCATGGTCAAGGGCGACTACGCGCGAGCACGGGACTTCGCCCGCCTCGATGCGGGGTCGGCCTGGTCGAAGAACGTCGAGGCCGACATCCTGCTGCGCGAGGGCAAGCGCGAGGAGGCCCTGACGGGTGTGCGGATGGACTCGAACTTGCCCGTCGGCGGATATGCCGTCCTGCTCGCCGGGCCCGGAGCGGAGCGCGACCGCCTGGCCGCCGCCGTCGAGGCGAAGGCCATGAGTGACCGAGATCCGGAGAACAAGTACTACACCGCGGGCCACCTCGCACTCGCCGGTTACCGGGACGCGGCCTTGCGACTACTCCGGAAAGCCGTGGAGAACAACTACCTCGTTCACGAGGCGATGGATCGGGATCCCCTGTTCGAAGCGATCCGCAAGACCCCCGAGTTCGCGGCGATCCGGGCCGAGTCCGTCCGGAAGCAGAAGCAGTTCCTGGCGAAGCGCGCGCCCTGACTCAGCTCTTTGCGTTGGCCTTGGCCAGCGAGTCGGCGATGTACTTCTTCCACTGGTCCGGCGTCATGACCTCGACGCCTTCGAGCTCGAGCTTGAAGCTGTTCCAGTCGGGGTTGTCGGGAAACGGAATCTCGACCTTCTCGAGCCAGCCGCTTTTGGGGTCCCACCAGATCGAGCCCTCGGTGCCGCCGATGCCGGGGCCCGAGATCCGGTAGAGACGGCAGGTCTTGCCGTGGAGCTTCTCGTCCTTGACGTACTCGATCTTCGCCTCGCCGCGGTAGATGAAGATCTCACCTTCCTTCGCGAAGGTCGGGTCCATGACGCCGATGGAAAAAGTGGCCTTGGGATCCACCAGGTGCCGGAACGCGAAGTTGAGGCTCGTGAAGTCGAAATTGTAGATGTGAAACGGGAGGTGGCGCCACGCGGCGCCGCCGGTCTTCTCGCCGAACTTCACGTTGACCGCGCCGGTCTTCCGGTCCAGGTCGAGGGAGACACGCTCCTCGACCGAGCCGTCGAGGTTGATGACGGCGGCGTCGAGCTGGTCCGCCGTGAAGAGCTTCCAGTCGAAGTGCGCCCGCACCCACGCGGCGTCGCGGGTGTCCTTCTCGATCTTGGCGACCTCCAGCCGGTCGGGCGCAGCCACGAAGATCGAAACGCGTGAGGGCTTGGAGCCGTCGCGATTCGACTTGATGTAGTGCGCGACCTCGCCGATCCGGATGTGCTTGGGCTGGAAGCGGAAATGATCGAGGGAGGAGCTCGGGGGCGGCGCCGACGGGTCCTGGAGGAGCGCGGCGGCGACGACGGCCAGCGCCAGGCTACTCATACCGGAGCGCCTCCGCCACGTCCACGCGCGCGGCCCGGAGCGCCGGGATCAGCGACGCGGCGAAGATCGCGACGGCGGAGCAGCCCACGATCACGGCGATGTCCCGGGCCCGGACCAGGAACGGGATGAACGACACGAAGTAGATCTCGGCCACGCCCGGCGGGAACGAAAGCAGCCGGAAGCGGGTCATGGCCCAGCACACCAGAACGCCGAAGGCGACTCCGGCGACGACCCCGGTGCCGCCGAGGATCGCGCCGAGCGTCAGGAAGACCCGCGTGACGAGGCCCCGCTCGGCGCCCATCGCCGTCAGGACGCCGATGTCGCGCTTCTTCTCCTGCACCGTCATGATGAGCGCGGCCACGACGTTGAAGGTCGAGACCGCGACGATGAGGCCGATCACGATGAAGAGCGCGGCCTGCTGGATCAGGAGCGCCTGGAACAGCGTCCCGTTCATCGAGCGCCAGTCCGAGACCGAGTAGCCGTTGCCGGCGGCCCGGGCGATCGCGGACGCGACGCGCGCGGTCTCGTCGATCGAGCGCAGCTTCACTTCGATCACGTTGGCCTGTCCCGGAACCCCCGAAAGCTTTCGCAGCTCCTCGCGCGAGAGGAAGACCCATTCCGTGTCGTACTCGGAGAAGTTCGTCCGGAATACGTAGGCCACGCGGAACCGGCCGGTCCGCGGGGCGAAGCGGCCGGTCGCGCCGGAGGCGTCGGTCACCGAAAGCGCGATCGTTTCGCCGGCCTTGACGTCGAGCTTGCGCGCGAGCTCCGCCCCGATTGCCACGCCGGGCGGCGCCGTCGGGATCGCAGCGGTCACGATGGACTCGGCGCGGGGCAGGTAGGCGTCGAGGTCCGACACCCGGCGCTCGCTCGCGGGATCGATTCCCTTCAGCACGGCGTCGGTCCCGTCGGAAACGGCCTGCGAGGAGGCCACGCCTGTCTGGTAGATCACCGGAGACGTCGCGGCGACTCCCGGCACCGCGGCCACGCGCCGTTCGAGAGCCGCGGGATCCGGGTCGCCTCCGGGAATCAGCGGAAAGACGACCACCTCGGCGTTGGCGCCGATCAGCTTCTCGCGGATCTCGGTCCGGTATCCCGAGAGCAGTCCCATCGCCACGACGAGCGCCGCGACGCCGAGCGCGATGCCGGCGATCGAGAGGAGCGAAACGGAAGAGACGAGCTTGGAGGGGCGGGACTTCAGGTAACGGATCGCCACCTCGAGCGGGAGGCTCCTCACTTCCGCGCGGCCTCCATCGCGGCCAGGAATTTCTCGAAGAGGACGTTGGCGTCGTGGGGGCCCGGAGCGGCCTCGGGATGGAACTGCGCCGCCAGGATCGGAAGCGTTCGGTGGCGGAAGCCCTCGAGCGTGCCGTCGTTTAGGTTGCGGTGCGTGGACTCCAGGTCCGCCGGCATCGTCTCCGTGTCCACCGCGAAGCCGTGGTTCTGAGACGTAATCGCGACATGGCCGGAAGCGAGGTCCTGGACGGGGTGATTCGCCCCGCGGTGCCCGAACTTCAGCTTGAACGTCTTCGCGCCGAGCGCCAGGCCCAGGAGCTGATGGCCGAGACAGATTCCGAAGATCGGCTTCCCGGTCGCAATCAGGCCTTCGATCGTGCGGATCGGCCCCGGCAGCGCGGCGGGATCGCCGGGTCCGTTGGAGAGGAAGATGCCGTCGGGCCGGCTCTCGAGGATCTCGGCGCAGGAGGCCGTCGCCGGGAAAATCGCCACCCGGCAGGACCCGCGCTGGAGGAGACGCACGATGTTGCGCTTCATGCCGTAGTCGACGGCGGCGACGCGGAACTTCTTCTTTCCCTTTCCGCCCGGTGCCACCGACGCCTTCGCCGGCGAGACCGACAGGGCGAGGTCGCTCCCGACCATCTGCGGCGACGCCAGCACGCGGCGATGCAGCTCCACCGGATCGTCGATCTCGGTCGAGACGCCGGCCCGCATCGCGCCTTCACTCCGGATCCGACGCACCAGCGCGCGCGTGTCGAGGCCGTGGAGACCCGTGACGCCCTGCGCGTTCAGGTACTCGGCGAGACTCTTCTCTCCGTCGGACCCGCTCCACAGCGACGGAAAGTCCCGCGCGATGAACCCGGCGACGTGGACGCGGCCGGACTCCGCCTCGTCCTCCCGGATCCCGTAGTTGCCGATGTGGGCCGCCGTCATGACGACGATCTGGCCGGCGTAGGACGGGTCGGTCAGGACCTCCTGATAGCCGCTCATCGCCGTGTTGAAGACGATCTCGCCGAACGACGTTCCCGGCCGGCCGATCGCGTCGCCGCGGCAGGCGGTGCCGTCCTCGAGGACCAGGAGTCCCTTCAAGCGGTCCTCCCCACGACCGGCGCCAGCTTCCGGACTTCCGTCACGAGCTCGGCGAACATGTCCGGCAGGATCGCCTGAGGCCCGTCGGAGAGGGCGTGCTCGGGATCGTGGTGGACCTCGATCAGGAGCCCGTCGGCGCCCACCGCGACGGACGCGCGGGAAAGGGGCAGGACCTTGGTGCGCTTTCCGGTTCCGTGCGACGGGTCCACGACGATCGGCAGGTGCGAGATGCGCTGCACGTAGGGCACCGAGGACAGATCGAGCGTGTTGCGCGTGTGGTCCGAGAAGGTGCGGACACCGCGCTCACAGAGGATCACTTCGTAGTTGCCCTCGGCCAGAAGATACTCGGCCGAGAGCAGCAGCTCCTCGATCGTCGCCGACATCCCGCGCTTCAAGAGCACGGGCTTGCGCAAGCGTCCGAGCCGTTTGAGAAGCGAGAAGTTCTGCATGTTGCGGGCGCCGACCTGGAGACAGTCCGCGTGCTCGGCCACGAGATCCACCGTCTCCGTGTCCAGAACCTCCGTGACGATGGGAAGCCCCGTCTCGGCGCGGACGCGCGAGAGGATTTTCAGTCCCTCCTCGCCGAGGCCCTGGAAGGAGTAGGGAGAGGTTCTCGGTTTGAACGCGCCGCCGCGGTAGTGCGTGGCGCCCGCGTCTTTCACGCGCCGGCCGATCTCGATCGCCTGCTCCTCGGACTCGACCGCGCACGGACCGGCGACGACCGCCAGCCGGTTCCCCCCAATCGGCACGCCGCCGACCGAGACGACCGTGTTCTCGCGCTTGGCCTCGCGCGACACGAGCTTGTAGGGAGCCGAGACCGGTATGACCTCCGTCACACCCGGAAGGTTCTCGAAGGACCCGCGATCCACGGATCCGCGGTTTCCTGTGATGCCGATCGCCGTGCGCTGCGCGCCGGGAATGGGATGCGCCTGGAGACCCAGGCTTTCGACGGCGGAAACGACGCGTCGGATGTCCTCCGGGGAGGCCGACGCATCCATCACGATCAGCATGCGGGTGCTATCATCTGAACCGACGCTGATCGTGTCAAACAGGGCTCGAAAAGGGCCACGGAGGTTGCGGATCGTGAGGAAGAGCCTGCTTCTGGTCGTAGCCGCGCTGCTGGCCCTCTGTCCGGCGGTGTTCGGCTACGTCATCAAGCTCAAGGACGGCTCGCTGATTTTCGCGCGAACCAAGTACACCGTGAAGGGCGACCGCGCGATCATCACGCTCGAGAACGGCACGGTCACGGCGATGAAGCTGGACCAGATCGACATCGAGGGCTCCGAGAAATACAACAAGGAGAACTTCGGCAACGTCGTCGCCATCGACACTCCCGACAGCCGCAAACCGACCGTCGCTCCCGACGGCCCGCCGGCGGCGCGACTCCAGGACTACATCAAGGACCGGCAGCCGCGCATGCAGCTGCCCGCCAACGGAGCCGTGCAGAAGAGCGAGGCCGGAACGGGACCCGCATTCGGGCAGGTCGACCCCAATCTCCAGGGAGCGGTGTCCAAGGTGTTCGACGGCGCCGGGATCACGCAGTACAAGCTGACGAACTTCAAGGGCAAGACGGGACTCCTCGTGACGACGAATACCGAGGAGGCCGTGTTCAACGCCTTGAACGCCGCCGCCCGCGCGCTCTCGGATCCGGCCAGCCGCGGGGTCAGCCTCACGCTGCACATCGTCCTGACGACGTCCTCGGGCGAATCCGCCGGAACCCTCGAGATGAGCCCCGAACAGGCGCGCCTGCTCGTCAACGGCCAGATCAGCGCCGCCGACTACTTCGTCCAGAACGTCACGTTGTAGCGAGGCGCTCCCGAGGCTACGAGCTCCCGACGTCCGGCATCGGTGTCAGGTAGTACCGGGCGTCCTCTCCCACGGTCCGCTTGAACCGGTCGGCGAAGGAGACGAACTCGCCGGCGGTCTCGTCGAGGAAGACGCGCTCGACGCGGTGAAGCGGGAAGAAGACCGTGGCCGGCAGGACCGTCACGGGCTCGTTGCGTGCGATCTCGTGGAGCCAGCCCTCGAAGCCCTCGAGCGAAAGGCCGCGGACTGTGATCCCGGAAGCGTCCCGGTCCCTCAGAAGGCCCCAGAATTTTTCGCGCGGCGCCGTCAGGTGCACCAGCACGTATTCGCCGATCTTCATGGGCCCCCCTTCTCGGCGAGCTCGATCAGGACGCCGCGTCCGGCCTCCGGGTGGAGGAACGCGACGCGCTTGCCGCCGGCGCCCGGTACCGGAGACTTGTGGATCAGCCGGAATCCCTTTCGCGACAGGTCCGCCAGAGCGGCCTCGAGGTTCTCGACCGCGAAGCAGACGTGATGAATCCCCTCGCCGCGCTTTTCCAGGAACTTCCCGACCGGAGAGTCGGGAGAGGTCGGCTGGAGGAGCTCGATGTGGGACTCCCCCACCGGCAGGAATGCCGTGATCACCTTCTGCGAGGCGACCTCCTCGCGTTTCGACTCCGAAAGGCCCAGCGCTCGATAGACCGCGAGAGCGTCGTCGATCGACTCGACGGCCACGCCGAGATGGTCGATCTTGTATGGCTTCATAGCCGACGTCCTGCCGCGGCGCCGGGCCGCACTACGCCGTCGAAGAGCCTGTCGGCCGCGGCGTAGGGATCCTCGGCGCGCGCCGCGACCGCGCGCACCGCCTCCTCGAGCCCGTTGGGCTCCGGCGCACGCGCCTCGACGGCTCTCCGGAAACGTCCTTCGAGGAGCCCGAGCAGACGCGAGCGCGCCCTCCCGGCCCGCCGTACCGCCTCTTCGCCGCTCTTCTCGAGGTGGCGGCCGTGCGCTTCGAGGGCCTCGACGAGATCCGGCACGCCCGCTGCCTGCGGCGCCGAAGTCTTGACGATGGGAGGCCGCCATCCTTCGTGGGGCGCGAAGTCCAGCATCATCGACAGCTCCGCGACGGCGCGGTCGGCTCCGTCTCGCTCGGCTTTGTTGACCACGAAGACGTCGGCGATCTCGAGGATGCCGGCCTTGATCGCCTGGATGTCGTCGCCCAGTCCCGGCACCAGGACCACGGCCGTCGTGTCGGCGGTGCGCGCGATGTCCACCTCGTCCTGCCCGACGCCGACCGTCTCGATGAGAATCAGGTCGAAGCCCGCGGCGTCGAGAACATCCACGGCATCGGAGGTCGCTCGGGCGAGACCCCCGAGTGCACCGCGCGTTGCCATCGAGCGAATGAAGACGCCGGGATCGGTGTAGATCTCGGCCATCCGGATCCGGTCGCCGAGGATCGCGCCACCGGTGAACGGCGACGACGGGTCCACCGCCACGATGCCGACGCGGCGGCCGCGCTTGCGGTATGCCTGCGCGAGGCGCTGCACGAGCGTGGACTTGCCGGCGCCGGGAGGGCCGGTCACGCCGACGATCCGCGCGCGGCCGGTCTCGGGAAAGAGGCGCCGCAGCAGATCCGGCACCGCCGGGGAATCGCGTTCGACTTCGGAGATCGCGCGGCCGATGGCCCGCGGGCTTTGAGCCAGGACTCCGCGGGCGAGATCCTCGGACGCCGCCGCGGCCGCGGAGCTCATGCGCTGTCGGAGAGGAGCTGCTTCGCGATGACGAGCTTCTGGATCTCGCTCGTGCCTTCGCCGACGGTGCAGAGCCGCACGTCGCGGTAGTACTTCTCGACCGGGTAGTCCTTGGTGAAGCCGTAGCCGCCGTGGATCTGGATCGCGCGGTCCGTGGCGCGCACCGCGGCCTCCGAGGCGTAGAGCTTGGCCTGCGCCGACAGCTTCGTGACCGTGGCGCCGGCGTCTTTGGCCGCCGCCGCGCGCTCGGTCAGAAGGCGGGCCGCATCGATGTCCGTGGCCATCTCGGCCAGGTAGAACTGGATCGCCTCGAACTCGGAGAGGGCCTTGCCGAACTGGTGCCTCTGCTTCGAGTAGGCGAGCGCCGCCTCGTACGCCCCGCGGGCGAGGCCCACCGACAGGGCCGCGATCGAGATGCGGCCTCCGTCGAGGACTTTCATCGAGTCGACCCAGCCGGAGCCTTCCTCGCCGAGGAGATTCCCGAGCGGGACGCGACAGTCCTCCATCACCAGCGTGCAGGTGTCGGAAGCGCGCATCCCGAGCTTGTTCTCCTTCTTGCCCACGCGGATGCCGGGGTTGTCGAGCTCGACGATGAAGGCCGAGATCCCGTGGTTGCGCTTGCTTCGGTCGGTCACCGCCATCAAGACGGCCACGCGGGCGACCGAGGCGTTCGTGATGAAGTTCTTCGAGCCGTTCAGGACCCAGCCGTCGCCGTCCCGCACCGCGGTCGTCTTCGTGCCGCTCGAATCCGATCCCGCCTCGGCTTCGGTCAAGCCCCACGCGGCCATCCACTCGCCCGTCGCGAGGCGGGGAATGTACTTGCGCTTCTGCGTCTCCGAGCCGAACTGGAAGATGTGATTGGAACCCAGGCTGTTGTGCGCGGCGAGCGCGAGGGCGATCGAGGGATCGACACTTGCGATCTCCTCGACGATCGCCTGGTAGTCCATGTACGACAGTCCGGCGCCGCCGTATTCCTCGGGGAACAGGACACCCAGGAAACCGAGCTCGCCGAGCTTGCGGAAGACCTCGCTCGGAAACTCCTGCGCTTCGTCCCACTTCATGACGTGGGGGCGGACCTCGGCCTCCAGGAAGTCGCGCAGAGTCTGCAGAATCGCCTGGCGCTCAGCCGAAAGAGCGGTCGTCACGACGGAGATTCTACCCGGCCCCGGGGCCCGGCCGCTTCAGCGCGTCGAGGGCGCCGTGGACCCCGTGACTTCCGTCGCCGGCCGGATCTCGATTCCCGTGTAGTAGTGCCGCAGGATCGCGTCGTAGGTCTCGCCGGCCAGGGCCATCCCGTACGAGCCGTTCTGGCACAGGCCGACCCCGTGGCCCCAGCCCCGTCCCAGGAACACGAACTCGGCCTCCGTGCCCGGGCCTTCGACCTTCGACACGGAGAACAGCATCTCGGGCATCTCGACGGCCTGGCGCAGATCGAAGCGCTTGAAGGTTGCCTCGGCCAGGTCGGTCTTCACGCGCATCTCGATCGCGCGGCCCGTGGGACTGCGCTTGGTGATCTCGATTTCCTTGACCTCGGTGCCCGCGACGCGGCCGGACATCCGGCGAGCGAGCTCGCGGGCCGGGACGCGGCGGACCCACTCCGTCCAGGTCGATTCGCGCTCGAAAGTCGGGCCGTCGGAATCCATCTCCACCCACAGCGCGAGCAGGCGCGAGCCGTTCTTCAACCAGCGCAGACGGTCTCCGGGCCGCAGCCTCAACGTGCTCGCCGGGTAGTAGAGGTCGCCGATCCGCCGGGCCATCGGCACCTCAGGATCGACCGGAAGCCCCTGCCGACCCTCGGCGGTCTTGACCCAGATGTTGGCGCCCTCCCGCGAGAGAAATCGACCCGAGCCCTCCGTCACGCCGCCGAGACGCAGCGCCACCGACAGCAGCAGCCCGGCGTATTCCTCTTCGCGAAGATCGCGGTCCGGCGGCGGCAGCGCGTCACCCGCGAAACGGAACCGCAGGAGGAGCTCGTACGAAGAGCGCGCGGCGCCCGACAGCCCGACGAGCGCCGACGGGTGCTCGGAGTAGTAGCCCTCGTCCCGCGGGGTCACCTGGATCGAGCGCGCCTCGGTGAGGCCGAACTCCTCGACGATCGAGGGGTACACGGCGCTCGGCGTCAGGCGCGAGGGAGGCGCGCCGCGCCTGGGAACGCCGGCCCATCGCTGCGCCGTTTCGAGGCTCGCGGCCCGCGGGGCCGCCCGCTTTCCGGCGTAGCGGCGCAGAACGTACCCCCGCCACTCCAGCACCAGACGCCCGGCGGCTCCTCCGTCTCGAGGCACGACGGCGCCCGGAACCTCGTCGGCGTGGAGCTCCCCGCACTCGACGGACACCAGGTACGGAAGCGGCCCGCCCGCGAAGACGTTCTCCACGTTCTCGGTCACGCCACCGCACGTCGAGACGAAGAGCGCGTCGGCGAACTTGTTCTCGTAGGCGAGGACGAGGCCCCGCGTTCCGTCCACCGCCGCGGTCGACAGCGGATCCTCCACGGGCGCGCCTCCGTACGCCTGGCACTTGGCCGTGGCGCAGATGTCGTAACCCTCGCTCTCGAACTGCCCGCGGTGCGCGAACGCGTACGTGCGCGCGGCCACGGCCTGCGCCTTGAGCGCCTCGATCGCGTCGTAGCGCTTGGGCCCCATCTCCGCCGGCACGACGCCGTAGAGATAGTCCTCGATGTCCACGCGATTGACGACGTTCAACGTGCCACGCGGATTGACCAGGATCCGCAGGCTTCCTCGGTACGGAACGCCTTCCACGGCCACGCGCGCGTCCGGCGCCGGACCGAAGACGTCGACGGGAGACGGCAGCGTGCGCGCGGGCTCCCCGCCCGCGGCCGTGACCGAGATCGACGCCGGCGCGGCGGGCGCGCGCGGAGCGCCGGGTACGACGAAACCTTCCTGGCCCTGCGACTTGAGCTTCTCGACGAGAGCATCGGCTTCGGCGCGTCCTTCCGACCCGCCGAGCAGGACGCGATAGAGACCGCGATCCGCGGAGAAGGCGACTTCCGCATTGGTTCCGAGCGATGCCGCCAGACGATCGGCGAGGCGGCGCGCGGTCTCTTCCTGCGAGAACGCGCCGGCTTGCACCTGGAAGAACTCGGCTCCCGTCGCACCGCCCCGCGCACGGAAGGTCACCGGACCCTGGAGGAGCTCAGCCTTTTCTCCCGACGCGACGACCCAGAGAGTGCCTGCCGCGCCGGCCGAGAACTCGACGAGGTCGCTCTTCAGGCCCACGCGGTAGAGGACGCCCGAGCGTGCCACGGCTTCGGGGGCGGTCAGCTTGACGACCGGCACGGGCACGGGCTTCTCGGCGGGGGCCGCCGCCGAGGGTGCGGGCGGCGGCGGAGCCGGAGGAGGCGCCGTCGCGCAGGCCACCGCGAAAGGCAGGGCGAAGAGCGCCAGCCGCGCCGGGAGGTGACGGAGACGGCGGCTCAAAAGCGGGACCGGATCTTCGTGCCGAGCACGTCCTTGCGGAAGTCGTTGCCCCGCAGCGGGATCATCAGGCACATCTCGTAGAGGCGGCTGCGCAGGCGGTAACCGATGCGATCCTCGAGCCGCTCGCGCTCCCCCGAGGCGGGATCGAGTTCGTCCTCGAAGTTCGACGTCGCGATCGTGATCTTCTTGCGGTTGTAGCGCGTGTTGAGAAGGCTGTAGAGCACGTCGAGCACCCAGGCGTGCGGCTTCGACGCGCCGAGCTCGTCGACGACGAGCACCTCGGCCTCGGAGTACGGAGTCAGCACCGACTCCTTGGAAAAATCGGCGTCCGGCCGGAAGGACGTCGTGATCTTCATCAGCAGGTCGGAGAAATCCACGTAGAGTCCCGACACGCCCTTCGTCGCGACGAGCTCGGAGAGGACCGCGCACGCGAGGTGCGTCTTTCCCCGGCCGGCCGGGCCGACGAGGAGCAGGCCCGCCTCGACCGCCGGGTACGCGTCGACGAACTCCCGAGCCGAAGCCTTGGCTTTCGTCAGCGACAGCGTGTTGTCGGAAAAGTTGGCGAGCGTGCAGTCGCGGTAGCGCTGCGGAATGCCCGCCGCGTCCAGGCGCGCGCGACCGATGGCCGCGCCGCGGCAGGCGCACGGATGGGCCTCCTTGCGGCCGCCGACGGAATCAAGCAGCCAGCCGGTCCCTCCACAGATCGTGCAGTTTCCGGTTTCCACAGCGCCGTTCATCGCGAGCAGCTCAGTTCTCCGGCAGTCCCTCTTCGATCATGATGCGGCGCCTCCGAGGGCCTTCGAGATACCGCTTCAGGTCCTCGAGGCTCGATTCCCAGCCCGACGCCGCCTCTCCCTGATAGCGAGTGTATGCCGGGCCGGCGTCCGGCACTTCCTGCTCGACGGTGACGACGCATCCGCCCTCGCGCTCGGCGAAGGTCAGCTCGAGGCGGATTCCGGAGAGCGGCTCGCCCACTCGGGGCTCGTACGAGATGTCGGCCACCACGAGCCGGCGCCCGCGCTCGAACTCCACGATCTTTCCCAGGACCGTGGCCTCGGTGATTCCCCTCTGGTCGGTGAACCCGACAGCCCAGTTGCCGCCGGGCCGCAGTCCTACGAGCGCTCCCTCGCATAGCCACGAGAGGAGGTCCGAAACGCGGGTGAATGCGTCGAACGCGTCGGTGGGAGGCGCCCCGATGGCGATGGAGCGTGTGACGGGGGACGCCATGGAGCGATCTTAGCAGCCCGATCCACCTTCCGGCGGCGCGTCTTCACCCGAGACTCTTTGCTCGGCAGGCGGAAAAGTACGGGTGTTGTCGCGAGCCGGGAACCGCTCTCCGCTCTCGGGCGCGTCGAGCGCCCACTCAAATGTCATACTGCCGCGCCGATGGCTCCCTCGCTCACGCTGGATTCGGTCCGGTCCTCGCTCGCCGACGCGATTCGCGAAGGCGCGCAGCGCCTCTCCGCGCCTCTCGAGCGCGTCGTCCTGGAACGGCCCCCGCGGATCGAGCTGGGCGACTTCGCGTCCCCGGCGGCCTTCGATCTGGCCAAGACGCTCAAGAAAGCGCCGCGGGCGATCGCCGCGGACCTCGCGAAGGCAATCGTGCTTCCTGCCGGCGTCCGGGAGGTGCGGGTCGAGGGAGGCGGGTACCTCAACTTCTTTCTCGACCGAGGAGCGCTCGTGCGGTCCCTGCTCGGCGGCGTGCCTGCGGCGTCCCCGCAAGAGGGCAAAGTCATCGTCGAACACACCAACATCAACCCGAACAAGGCCGCTCACATCGGGCATCTGCGAAATGCCTTCCTCGGAGACGTCCTCGTCCGCGCGCTTCGGTACCTCGGCCACACGGTGGAGGTCCAGAATTATCTCGACGACACGGGAGTCCAGGTCGCCGACGTGGTCACCGGACTTCTGCATCTGGAGAACGTGACCACACTGGAGGCCGCCCGCACGGCGATCCGCGAGAGCCGCTTCCCATCGGGCGCCTCCAACCCGAAGGGCTTCGCGTATCTCTGCTGGGACCTCTACGCGGAGGTCGGGAGGACGTACGCCGCCCGTCCGGAGACGAAAGCTTGGCAGGCCGAGGTGCTCCATGCGCTCGAGGCCGGCGGAAACGAGATCGCCGCAATCGCAGCGGCCGTGGCCGAAAACATCTCCTGCGCCCACCTCTCGACGATGGGGCGGGTCGGCATCGCATACGACCTCCTCCCCCGCGAGAGCGACATTCTTCACAAGCACTTCTGGGCGCGGGCGTTCGAGAGGCTCAAGGGGTCCGGTGCGTTTCACCTGGAGACCGAGGGCAAGCACGCCGGCTGCTGGGTTCTGCGCCTGTCCGAGTCGGAGGAATTTGCCGGCCTCGAGGAGCCCGACAAGATCCTGGTGCGCTCCAACGGCACGATCACCTACACGGGCAAGGACATCGCCTACCAGCTCTGGAAATTCGGTCTCCTCGACGTGGACTTCGATTACACGCGCTTCCGGCCGAACTGGAACTCCGGCTCCGTCCGGGAGGAGGAGATTCCGGAAAACGTGCGGGCGCATCCCCTCTGGCGCACCGAGCACACGGGAGGCGACTCCGACGCTCCCTCCTTCGGGCACGGCCGGCGCGTCTACAACGTCATCGACGTTCGCCAGATGTACCTGCAGGACGTCGTGCGCGAGGGTCTCCGCGTCCTCGGCTTCGAGGAGGAGGCCGACCGCTCCATCCACTTCTCCTACGAGATCGTGGCCCTCTCGCCGGCCGCGGCGCGGGAGCTCTCGGAGCGTTTCGGCGAGGAGTACCGCCTCTCTCCCGAGGACGAGAAGAAGCCGTTCGTCGAAATGTCCGGACGGAAAGGTCTGGGCGTGAAGGCCGACGATCTGGTCCAGCTTCTCCTCGAACGGTCCCGGGCCGAGGTGGCCCGGCGGAGGGGCGAGGGCGCCGACGCCGCGGACGCCGAGCGCGACGCCCGCGCGATCGCCGTCGGGGCGCTGCGGTATTTCCTCCTGAAGGTCGGCCGCAACAAGATCATCGCCTTCGACTTCGACGAGGCCCTGAACTTCGAGGGGGACACCGGACCGTATCTGCAGTACTCGCTGGTGCGCGCCGACAACATCTTTCGGAAAGTCGAGGAAAAGGGACTGCCGTCCGATCCATCGCCCGGCGTCCTCTCGGGCGATTTCGAGGATGACCTCTGGGGCATCGCCCTCGACGCGGCGTCCATCCGGGAGGTCGCCGAGCGAACCGTCGAGACTCTGGAGATGGCCACGCTGGCGCGCCACGCGTTCGGCCTCGCCCAGGCGTTCAACCAGTTCTACCACCGCAATCCGATCCTCCAGGAGCCCGACGAGGCGATCCGGAACCGCCGCCTGGCCATCGCGCGTATCTTTCGTAGGGAGATGTCTCGTCTGCTCGGTCTCCTGGGGATTCCCGAGCCGGCACGAATGTGACCGAAGGAGGCTCCGCGGTGGAAAAGGTCAACCTGCTCGAAAAGTTCGGACACTTCCAGGAACAGTACAAGCCCAAGATCGTCGGAGACCTGAACGACCACCAGGTCAAGGTCGTGAAGCTCCAGGGCGACTTCGTCTGGCACCACCACGAAAACGAGGACGAGCTCTTCCTGGTGATGAAAGGCAAGATGACGATGGGCCTGCGCACTGGAAACATCGAGCTCTCGGAAGGCGAGATGTTCATCGTCCCGAAGGGCGTCGAGCACCGGCCGACGGCGAAGGACGAATGCTGGATCGTCCTCATCGAGCCTGCCACGACCCTGAATACCGGGAACGTCCGCGGCGAGCGCACGGTGGCCGTCCTCGACCGGATCTGATGGCCACCCTCTCGGAGCGGCTGCCCGAGAACGCTCCCGGTAACTTCTACGTCGATCGCACCTGCATCGACTGCGACACCTGCCGCCGCATCGCGCCCGAAGTCTTCGAGCAGGGAGACGGACACTCCTACGTAGAGGCCCAGCCCCGAGACGACGCCGGCCGCCGGCGGGCGCTGATGGCGCTTGTCGCCTGCCCGACCGCTTCGATCGGCACGGTCGCGAAGACCGACGCCACGCCCGGCGTCAAGGCCTTCCCGGAGCTCGTCGCCGAAAACGTCTTCTTCTGTGGATTCACGGCGGAGAGCTCGTTTGGCGCGTGGAGCTACTTCGTGGAGAGACCCGAAGGCAACGTTCTCGTGGACTCGCCGCGCGCGGCGGGACCGTTGCTGAAGGTTCTGGAAGAGCGGGGAGGGGTTGCCACGCTTTTCCTGACGCACCGCGACGATGTCGCGGACCACGCCGCCTTTCGGAAGAGGTTCGGCTGCGAACGGGTGATGCATCGCGACGATGTCACGGCACGTACGGCCGACATCGAGCGGCCTTTCGAGGGCCGGGAACCCGTAACCCTGGCGGACGACCTGCTAGCGATCCCCACGCCGGGCCACACCCGCGGGCACGCCGTCCTGCTCTATCGGGGGAAGTTCCTCTTCACGGGCGACCACCTGGCCTGGTCGAGCCGCCGCGGCCAACTCGTCGCCTTCCGCGACGCGAACTGGTACTCCTGGCCCGAGACGATCCGCTCGATGGAGCGCCTGCTCGACTTCGATTTCGAATGGGTCTTGCCCGGCCACGGCGGCTGGTATCGAGCCGACTCTCCGCGGGCGATGCGGCGCGAGCTCGAGCGCTGTGTGGCCTGGATGAAGCAGCGCTGAGGGCGGACTAGGCCGCTCTCGTCTCGAGCCCCCGGTTCTCGGGAGCCACGAGCAGTAGTTTCCCTCCCGGCAACCGGCCGAGGGCCTCCCGGACACCCGGCGTCTTCTCGGGCGGCGCGAGGATCACGACGCAACCCCCTCCCCCGGCGCCGCACGCCTTTCCGGCCCAGGCGCCCGCGGAGACCGCCGTCTGGACGACTCTCTCGATCGCCGGCGACGACACGACGGGTGCCAAGCGGCGGCGCGCGGCCCATTCGTTGCCGAGGGCCCGGCCCATCGCGCCGAAGTCGGAGCGCGCGGCGGCCTCCGCCATCTCGCGGGCCGCGTCCCGCACGTCGTCGAGGCGCGCGGCCACGGCCTGATCGCCCTCCATGCGCGCGCGAAAGATTTCCCAGTTGTTCATCCCCGACGAGTGGGCGGCGCCGGTGTCGAAGAGCGTCAGGTGGCGCAGCCAGGCCGCCGTGTCGACGTCGCGTCGGCGCGGCGCCACGCGGCCGGGCAGGAGCTCCAGGGAGTGGAGGCCTCCGAAAATCGGCGGATAGTAATCCTGGATGCCCGCGGGCTTGCCGAGCACGCGCGTCTCGATGTCCCGCACCAGCTCGACCCGGGCCGAGTCATCGATCGAACGGTCAGCGCTCGCAGAGAGAGCGCTGACCATCGCGACGGTCAACGCCGAGGATCCTCCCAGGCCCGAGCTGTAGGGCACGTCGGAGGACAGCTCGATCTCCCGCGGCTGCGTCACGCCCAGGGCCTCGAGCGCGGCGCCGGCCAGCGCCGCCCGGGGATCCGCGAGAAAGTCTCTCGGCGTCTCGACGGCGCGCTCGTAGCCCAGATCCGGCACCGTCACCCGAAAACCGCGCGAACCGGGCCGCACGCGGCAGCGCGCCCTCAGGTCCACCGCGAGGTTCACCGTGACCGAGCCGGGATGGAGGACGTTGAGAGGCCAGAGATCGAGAGTTCCCCCCGCCAGGTCCACACGCGCAGGGGCAGTGACTTCAATCCACTGGGACATAGGGGCCGGATTGTAAGGGATGAGATTTCGAGGGAGAGGATGCCGATGCGACTTCCCCTCTCCCGTCGGTTGGCCCGCGAAGCGGGCCGCTCAAAGTCCGAGCCTAGTAACCGACTCTGGAGGCGCGCAGGAATCCGGATTCGGGAAACGCGACGCCCTCGACGGTGACGGTCTGGCCGACGGATGACTGCGCGAAGGCGGAGTCGGTGGACATCACGCGCCAGGTCTCGCCGTTGTCGGCGCAGAAGCCGAGCTCGTGCACGGCTTCGTCGAGCGGGCAGACCGCCGTCGCGTGGTGGTGCGCCTCGCACTGCAGGCAGACGAACGTGCCCGTCATCTTCCGGGAGACTGGACGGATGGATGCCGGAGGAGCGGTCACCGCGACGGCCCCGGCCAACGACGCGGCGGCTACTCGCGGATTCTGCTGATCGGCGACGAGCGGAAGGATCAAGAGAACGATCGACGCCGCGACGGCCATCGGCGCGTAACGCGGGCGGACATGCGGAAGCGTCGCGCCCCCGTGCAGCCTCTCGCGCAATGCGATCGGCGCCCGCGCGTAGTCGAGCCGCGTCCGCAATAACCGGCCGAGATTGCGCGCCGACCGGCTCCGGGCGGCGCAGGGACCGCAGTGAGCGATATGACGCTGGAGGGCATCCGAGTCGGTCCGCGGGATCTCGCGGTCGAGGTAGGCGTAGAGAAGGAAACGAGCTTTCGAACAATTCATCGGACCGAGGGGAAAAACGGGGGGCGGAACTCTCTTATTCCGTCTTAAGAAAGGACGGTCGGAGATTTGTGACGCCCGCTACGGCCGCCCAGTGGGTCCCGGGCCGGCCCGGCACGACCCCCTAGGCCGGCCTCGCTTTCGGGCGCGTCCGCATCTTGGTCGGCTCGGCTCCCCGGATGTAGCCGTGCTTGCGGGCGTACTTCAGGAGCGCCTTCTCCAGGAGCTTGCGACCGCGGTAGAGCCGGGACATGACCGTCCCGACCGGGCAATCCAGGATCTCGGCAATCTCCTTGTAGGAGAAGTCCTCGAGGTCGGCCAGGATGACCACCATCCGGTAGTCGTACGGCAGCGATTCCAGCGCCTTCTTGACGTCCTCGTCGAGCACGCCGGAGAAGAAGTCCGCCTCCGGGTCCGACGGCTGCTCGTTGGAGTCGCGCCGGACGATCCGCTCGAAGGAATCCTCGATCTCGGCGAAATCCACGCTGCGCGGCTCGAGCTTGCGCTTGCGGTAGTTGTTGATGAACGTGTTCTTGAGGATCTTGAACAACCAGGCCTTCAGGTTGGTCCCTTCCTCGAACTTGTCGTAGTACTTGTAGGCCTTGAAGTAGGTCTCCTGGACCAGATCCTCGGCGTCCTCGGCGCTGCGCGTCATGCGGTACGCCGTGTTGTAAAGCGAGTCCACGAACGGCATGACCTGGGAATCGAAGTCCCAGGCGGACACCGGCTTGGGGGAGTTGAGCTCGGGGTTTTCTTGCACGTTTACCTTTTCCATGCCCTCTGCAAATCGCAAAATCCTTGCCCGGCCTCAACCAGCGGCTCCCGCCGCCTGGCTTGCCGGGGAAACTCGGGCTAACCTTCGCATTTAGTACGGCCTAGGCGCCCTCAGCGTTTGGGTTTCTTCGAAAAGAATTACGCGCTAGCCCCAAGAATGGGTTCCCCCGGGGGGTCAGCCTGTCTCCCGGAGAGGACAACCGGCGTCCGGGGACCCGTCAGGCCCCCGGGACGCGCATTTCCAGGACCCTTGAGAGAGAGCTAGCGGCCGTAGATCAGAAAGCAGATCAGGAGCGCGTACAGCACCAGGGACTCGATCAGCACGAGCCCCAGCAGGGTCATGCCGCGGATGTCCTTGGCCGCGCCGGGGTTGCGGGACATGCCCTCGGCCGCCGCCGAGGTCGCCCGGCCCTGCGCCGTCGCGCCGGCCGCAGCCGCAAGGCCGAGCAGGAAGGCGGCGCCGATGACGCCCCACTTGACCCCGCTCGGGGCCACGCCCGACGTCCCCGCCTCCTGGGCCAGCGCCGGCATCGCCAGCACCGCCAGGGCGAGAGCACACAACACAACCGTCTTCTTCACCATCCCACGTATCTCCTTATTCGAGGCCTTTTCGACGCGATTGGTTCGCGAAAGTTATCACGACTTCCCCGCGGCTCAGTGCTCCTCGTGCGCCACGGCGCCGCTGACGTAGACCGCCGAGAGCAACGCGAAGACGTACGCCTGCAAGAGTGCGGTGAAGATGCCCAGAGCCATCATCGGCCAGGGCACCACGACCGGCACGAGGCTGGCGAACACGTTGGTCGTCGTGTGCTCGCCGAAGATGTTCATGAAGAGGCGCAGCGACAGCGACAGGATCCGGGCGAACGTGCCGATGATCTCGATGACGAAGAAGAGGGGCGCAATCAACAGCAGCGGGCCCATGAAGTGCTTGAGGTAGCCGCCCAGCCCGTGCTCGCGAACGCCCTGGACGTTGAAATACACGAACGAGATGACCGCGAGAGCGGCGGTCGTCGAGAGCGAGCCGGTCGGCGGCTGGAGGAAGAAGAAGAGGCCGAACAGATTGCCCATCGCGATGAAGATGAAGAGTGAACCGATGATCGGCAGGTACCGCTGCACAGCGTGATCGCCGATGGACTCCGCGACGAGATCGCGAAGGAACGAGACCAGCATCTCGAAGAAGTTCTGGGTGCCGCCCGGGCGGTACCGGTCATAACGCCGCGCGGCCAGCGGAAAGATGATGGCGATGAGGAGGGTCAGGAGCAGGGCCATGATCGCCGCGTCGGGGATCCAGGCCTCCTTACCGTCCGGGAAGAAGAACTTGGCCATGCCTGGCGAGAGCTTCTCCACGGGCGGATGGCCCAGGAGGCGGATCAACAGGGCGTTGATCGGCCCGTAGAGAATCGAGTGATGCTCCTGCACGCGCTCCTACCTCCTCGCCCAGAGCTCGGGAATGATTGCCAGAACTACGACCGAGAGCCCCACGGCCCCGGCCACGGGGTCGAACCCCTTCCAACGCCAGAGAACGACCCCGAGAAGCGCGAAACTCGCCACGGTTACCAGGAGCAGGGGAACCAGCGTCCGGAACCCCCGCTTCGCGCGCCCGGGGTCCAGCCGCTCGAGAATCTTTTCGAGAGCCAGGAAGCTGGAAATTACCACGGCGGCGCAGATTGTCAAGGAAGCCCCCCGCCGCGGCCCAAGCAGGAAGGCGCCCGCGATTGCCGCTCCCGCGACGAGGAATGAACGCCGCTTGACGCGGGCGACCACGGACTCCGCGTCGCTCACTTCGAGGCCCTGCCCGTCAGGCGCATGAGGTTGACGAAGGCCGATACGAGGCCCAGAACCGCGCCGACGTACGCCGGAATCCGGCCCGCGCCGATCGCTTCGCCCAGCCACTTGCCGAGCAGATATCCGGCCCCCGGGCCCAGCAGGAACAGCAGACCCGCGGTCGTGGCCTCGGCAATCAGCGCGTAGCGGGATTGGCCGGGCACGCGCGCGCCGACCTCAGGGCGACAGGACGCAGCTCTTCAAGACCGCGATGAACGGCTGCGGGAGCACGCCGATCAGGAGCGTTCCCAGCCCGCAGACCGCGGCGACCGCCGTCAGCGCGTAAGAGCTCTGGACCTTCGCGCCGGCGGCTTCCGAGAAGAACATCGCCGCCGCGATCCGGAAGTAGTAGAAGAGCGAAACCGCGGACATCGCCACGGCGACCACGGCGAGCCAGACGTAGCCCGCCTTCCATGCGGCCGCGAACAGGTAGTACTTGCCGATGAACCCCGCCGTGGGCGGCAGCCCGGCCAGCGAGAGAAGAAAGATCAGCATCAGGATCGCCGCCGGCATGTTGCGCTGGGCGAGGCCGTTGAAGTCCGAGACCGACTCCCCTGCGTATCCCCGGCTCTCGAGCAGGATGACGAGCGTGAAGGCGCCGAAGTTCATGAACGTGTAGGCGAGCAGGTAGATCAGGATTCCCCAGAGTCCCCACTCCGTGCGGAACCCCAGCACACCCAGGAGAGCGTATCCGGCGTTGGCGATCGAGGAGTACGCCAGCATCCGCTTCACGTTCGTCTGGAGGAGCGCCGCGATGTTGCCGAGGATCATCGTCGCCGCCGACACCAGCGCCACGACCAGGCCCCAGTCGGGGTGAAACTTCGGAAACGCGACGTAGTAGATCCGCGCCAGGATCGCATACGCCGCGACCTTGGGCCCCACCGAGAAGAAGGCCGTCACCGGCGTGGGCGAGCCCTCGTAGACGTCGGGCGTCCAGACGTGGAACGGCACCGCGGCGATCTTGAACAGCAGCCCCGCCAGGATCAGCAGGATCCCGAGCATCAACAGGTTCGACCGCTCGGCGCCCGCGAGCTTCTTGGCCAACTCCGGCAGGCCCATCGTCCCCGTGACTCCGTAGACCAGCGAGAGGCCGTAGAGAAGCACTCCCGAGGAAAACGCGCCGAGGATGAAGTACTTCAGAGCCGCTTCCGTCGACTTGATCTCACCCTTGAAGTAACCGGCCAGGACGTACGAGGCCAGGGCCATCGTCTCCAGCGAGATGTAGATCGAGATGAGGTTGTTGCCCGAGGCCATGAACAGCATGCCGACGCCGGCGAAGAGGAGCAGCGCGTAGTACTCCCCTCCCGGGTACGGCGCCTGGCCCACGAACTTCACGGACGCCAGGATCGAGAGCACGAGCGACAGCAGGATCAGCGCTTTGAAGAACAGGGCGAAGTTGTCCACGACGAACGCGCCGCCCAGGATCGGCATCACGCGGTCCGGCCGCAACGCCACGAAGACGACCAGCGCTCCGGTCACGAAGACCGAGAGCGTGGCGAGGTATCCGAGGAACTCCTCCCTCTCCTTCCCGATGAGGACCGAGATCGCCAGCAGCAGGAGGCCTGCCGCCGACAGGAAGATTTCCGGCGAAAGGAGAGCCCAGTCCGAGGCCTTGACTGCGAACGTCATGGACGCGCGGCAACTCCGCCGCCGGAGGCGCCGGGCGCGGCCGTCTTCTCCGCCAAGGCCGGCGCTTCGGCCGTCGCGCCGCCGACGATCTGGACGATCTTCTCGGAGGGACGGCGGATGACGCGGAAGATCGGCCCGGGATAGAGGCCGATCCAGAGCGCCAGGATCACGAGCGGGAGCAGCGTCAGTTGCTCACGCAGCGTGAGGTCCGGCAGCTTCGCGTTGGCCGGGTTCGTGATCTCGCCGAAGAAGAGGCGCTGGTAGAGCCAGAGCAAGTAGGCCGCGCCGAGCACGATCCCCGTGGCGGCGAAGAACGCCCACCAGAAGTTCTTGGCGAAAGCCCCCTGCAGGATTGTGAACTCGCCGATGAAACCGTTCAAGAGCGGCAGGCCCATCGAGGAGAGCACCATGATCATGAAGTAGGTCGCGTAGACCGGCATCTGCTTGGCGAGGCCGCCGTACTCCGAGATCATGCGCGTGTGGCGCCGCTCGTAGAGGATGCCGACCAGGAGGAAGAGCGCTCCGGTCGAGATTCCGTGGTTGATCATCTGCAGGATTCCGCCCTGCATGCCGGACATGTTGAGGGCGAAGACCCCCAGCATCACGAACCCCAGGTGCGAGACCGAGGAGTACGCGATCAGCCGCTTCATGTCCTTCTGCACCAGCGTCACCATGGCACCGTAGACGATGCCGATTATCGCGAGGGCGACCATCACGGCGATCACCCGGCGGTCGCGCACGGCCTCCGGAAACATCGGCAGCGAGAAACGGACGAAGCCGTACGTTCCCATCTTCAGGAGGATCGCCGCCAGGATGACCGAGCCGGCCGTCGGCGCCTCGGTATGCGCGTCGGGCAGCCAGGTGTGGAACGGGAACATCGGAACCTTGACAGCGAAGCCCAGGAAGAACGCGAAGAAGAGCCAGACCTGAAGCTCCGGCGGCATCTGCTGCGCGACCGCGGTCAGCTTCTCGATCGAGAAGGTTGCCGGGTTGCCGAGGCCCTTGTACCCGAGGAATCCGCTCGTGTTGTAGAAGTAGAGGGCGATGATGCCCAGCAGCATCAGCACCGAGCCCGCCAGCGTGTACAGGAAGAACTTGATCGCGGCATAGAGCCGGCGCTGCCCTCCCCACACGCCGATCAGGAAGTACATCGGCACCAGCATCACTTCCCAGAAGACGTAGAAGAGGAAGAGGTCCAGGCAGCAGAACGTCCCGATCATGAACGTCTGCAGGAGCAGGAGGAGGACGTAGTACTCCTTCTGCCGGTCGGAGATCGCCGTGTAGGAGCAGACGATCGCGATCACGCCCATCAGCGTCGTCAGCAGGATCAGGACGAGCGAGATGCCGTCGATCCCGAATTGGTAGGAGACCCCGAGCGACGGGATCCACTCGGCCTTCTCGACGAATTGGTAGCCGTCCCTGCCGCGGTCGAAGGCCCACCACAGCGGCAGCGACACCACGAAGTCCAGGACCGCGACGAAGGTCGCGAAGGCCTTGATCGTGCCGGTCTTCTCCTTGGGTATCAGGAAGACGACGGCGAGCGCTCCGACGAGCGGGATGTACGTGACGATCGAGAGGATCGGAATGTTGCTGAAGTCCATGCGTCTTCCTTATCGCCTCATCGAAACAGCAGATACACGGCCACGAGGCAGAAGAGCCCGCCTCCCATGACCAGCGCGTAGTTCTGAACGCGTCCGGTCTGCGCTTTGCGGAAGACGCCGCAGAGCGCCGCGAGCGTGTCGGCCAGGCCGTTGACCAGACCGTCGACGACGTACTGATCGAAGAACGACGCGACCCAGGAGAATCCCTTCGTCACGGCGGCCGCGCCGTTGGGAATCAGGTCCACCACCGTGGCGTCGACCTCCCAGAGCAGGTTGCCGCCGCCCAGCGCCAGGCCGCGAACGAAGACCTTGTCGTAGGCCTCGTCCACGAAGTACTTGTTCTCGACCGCGCGATACACGCCCGGCCACCTCTGGACGAGCAGCGCCGGCACCCGGCCTTCGCCCTTGGCGTACCAGCTCCACGCGAGGTAGATGCCCACCGCCGCCACCGCCACCGCCGCACCCATCAGGGCCAGCTCGACGGAGATCGGCGCGTGGTGCGCGGCCTCCTGTCGCCCGGCGATCGGCATCCGCAGGGGTTTCAAGAACTCGCCGATCTTGTTGCCGCCCTCGAGGATCGGAACGCCCACGTAGCCCGAGACGACCGACAGGAACGCCAGCACGATCAGAGGAATCGTCATCGTCTTCGGCGACTCGTGGATGTCCTTCTCCGCTTCCGTGCCGCCGCGGAAGTGGCCCCAGAACGTCAGCGCCAGCAGCCGGAACATGTAGAACGCCGTCAGCCCGGCCGTGAAGAGCGCCACCGCGTAGAGGACCTTCGGCAGCCACGGAATCGGCGCGAACTCGGCGTGGTAGACGGCGGCCTTGATCGCGTCCTTGGAGAAGAAGGCCGCCAGGAACGGCACGCCGGAGATGGTGAGCGTGGCAATCAGGAAGGTCCGGTAGGTCGTCGGGATCTTGGACGCGAGGCCGCCCATCCGCCGGATGTCCTGCTCGCCGGCGAGCGCGTGGATCACCGACCCGGACCCGAGAAAGAGGCAGGCCTTGAAGAACGAGTGCGTCGTAACGTGGAACATGCCTTCGGTGAAGGCGCCCACGCCGCAGGCCAGGAACATGTAGCCCAGCTGCGAGACGGTCGAGTACGCCAGGACCTTCTTGATGTCGTTCTGCGCGACGCCGATCGTCGCGGCGAAGAGCGCCGTGAAGGCGCCGACGACCGCGACCACCATCATGGCCTCGGGCGCCAGCCGGAAGAAGACGTTGCAGCGCGCCACCATGTACACGCCGGCCGTGACCATGGTGGCGGCGTGGATCAGCGCCGAGACCGGGGTCGGCCCGGCCATGGCGTCCGGGAGCCAGACGTACAGCGGGAACTGCGCCGACTTGCCGCAGGCGCCGACGAAGAGGAGCAGACACACCAGCGTCATGTACGGCGCGTAGGAACTCGGGTCCGCCGCGGCGGCGCCGAAGACCTTCTCGAAGTCGAGCGTTCCGAAGAGGGAGAAGACGGCGAAGATGCCGAGGATGAAGCCGAAATCGCCGATCCGATTGACGACGAAGGCCTTCTTACCGGCGTCGGCGGCGTAGTTGCGCTCGTAGTAGTAGCCGATGAGCAGGTACGAGCACAGGCCCACACCCTCCCAGCCGACGAAGAGCATCAGGAAGTTCGCGCCGAGGACGAGCACCAGCATCGCGAACATGAAGAGGTTCAGGTACGCGAAGTAACGCCCGTAGCCCTCTTCGTGGCCCATGTAGCCGACGGAGTAGACGTGGATGAGAAATCCGACGAACGTCACGAACGCCAGCATCAGCGCCGAAAGCGCATCCAGCCGGAAGGCGACGTCGACGACCCATTCCTTCAGCGGCCCCGGGACCTGGCCGACGGCCTGGTTCACGCCGAGGGAGAACCACCGATAGAGAGTCTCGGAGTGCGAGGCGCCGGCGGCGAAAGCCTTCAGGCCGATGTCGAAGATCGCGCCGAAGGCCAGCAGGCACGCGATGCCGACGCTTCCGACGCCGACCGCGGTGTGCACCGACTTGAACGGAATATGGACGTGGGCGGCGTGACCGTGGACGGTGTCGTGGCTGCCGGCGACCGGCGGGACGGCGTGCGCCTCGCCGTGGCCGTCCTCCGCCTCGTCGTGGCTAACCTCTCCCTTCGTCCTGTGCGACAGGAGATAGAGCAGGCCGTTGATCAGGAACCCGGCCAGCGGGACGAGGGGGATGAGCCAGATGGAGTGCCGCATCTCTGCCTATCCCCGCATCGTGTCCGCTTCTTCCACGTTCAGAGTCTTTTTCTGGCGAAAGAGCGAGATCGTCAGCGCGAGCCCGATGGCCGCCTCTCCGGCGGCGATCGTGATCACGAAGACCGAAAAGACCTGGCCGGTCAGGTCGGAGAGCCGCCGCGAGAACGCCACCAGGTTGAGGTTGACGGCGTTCAACATCAGCTCGATCGACATGAGCACGGTCAGGACATTGCGCCGCACCAGTACGCCGAAGAAACCGATCCCGAAGAGCAGAAGGGAGACGATCAGGTAGTGGTTGATCGTGATCGTCATCGCGTCAGTCCATCTTCTCCAGCGACCGTTTGCCGAGAACGACCGCTCCGATCATCGCGACGAGAAGGAAGATCGACGCCACTTCGAACGGCACCAGGTAGTCCCGGAACAGGACCCAGGAGACCGCCTCGGTGTTGCCGGCGAGCTTACCGCGCACGGTCACAAGGGCCGCGGCGTTGACGGGCACGTCCGGAAGCTTCTCGGTCCAGAGGATGTAGGCGAACGGAATCAGGAAGACCGGGAAGAGCAGCAGCGCAACGTCCCACTGGTGCTGGAATGTCTTCGTCGCCGCGGTGCGCGGGTTTACGAGCATCACGACGAAGAGAAAGAGCACCATGATCCCGCCGGCATACACCAGAATCTGCACGGCCCCCACGAACTCGGCCTGCTGCAGTATGAAGATGCACGCCACCAGGAGAAACGACACCAGGAGATACAGCGCCGAG
>JBKOVK010000346.1:0-5058 GCA_046724475.1 Acidobacteriota bacterium
GAACGCGAAACCTTTTTCCTTCCAATGGCGTATTGGGGTACGAGGAACGATCATGAACCGCCGGGATTTCGAGACACTTCTACTCACCCTCGAGTCCACACCCGCGCTGCTGGCCCGCGCGGCCGCCACGCTGCCGCCCGCCCAGCACCGGTGCCGGCCCTCGGGCGGCGGGTTTTCGCTCGTCGAGAACGTCTGGCACCTCGCGGACCTCGAGCGCGAGGGCTACGGGCTGCGCATCCGGCGCATCCTCGCGGAGGACACTCCGGCGCTTCTGAACTTCGACGGGGACCGCATCGCTCGCGAGCGGTGCTACAACGAGAAGGACCTCGCGAAGGGCCTCGCGGCCTTCGCCCGCGCCCGCACGCAGAACATCGAAGTCCTGCGCCGACTGGGCTCCTCGGAGTGGAAGCGGGCCGGAGCGCTCGAGGGCGTGGGCCGTGTCACTCTCGAAGACCTCCCGCGGATGATGGCCGAGCACGACCGCTCGCACGGCGACGACATCGCCACGCTCCTCGCCGAGGCGCGCGGCGAGCGTCTTTGTCGACCGAGAACGTCCTCCGCAGTCGCTTAATCGCTTGGCCTAACGCCTGTCATCCCGAGGCGCGGGAGCGCCGAGACAGCCGACCACCGAAGGCAAGCCCGAGGCAGTAGGCAACGTCGCGCGAAGCGCGGCGTTCATCCCGGACTCGATTGCCCTGAGCGCTCGTCGAGCTCGGGATCTCTCGCTGCGCTCGAGATGACTAGGCGGTCGCGCGCTCGCGACGCTTCTTCCACCAGGCCTTCGTGCCGGCGATGATGCCGGGAAGGATCGAGAGGAAGACCACGATCAGGATGACGAGCTCGATGTGCTCCTTCACGCCCGGGATCTGGCCGAGGAAGTAGCCGATCAGCGTCATCGAGAGGACCCAGAGCGCGCCGCCGAAAACGTTGAACGTCAGGAAGCGGTGGTACTCCATCTGCCCCATTCCCGCCACGATCGGCGCGAACGTCCGGACGATCGGCATGAAGCGCGCGATCACGATCGTCTTGCCGCCGTGCTTCTCGTAGAAGTCGTGGGCGCGCCGCAGATGCTCCGGGTTAAAGAGAAACGACTTCGGCCGCTTGAAGAGCGCCGGACCGGTCTTGCGGCCGAACCAGTACCCGACGGTGTCGCCCAGGATCGCGGCCGCGATCAACACGATGTTCAAGTGGAGAAGGTTCAGCTGACCCGTCCCGGCGAAGACGCCGGCGGTCACGAGCAGCGAATCCCCGGGCAGAAAAAAGCCGATCAGAAGTCCCGTCTCGGCGAAGACGATCAGCGTCATCGCCGTCAGCCCGCCGAAGCGGACGAGCGTCTCGACGTCGGTGAGCTGGTGGAAAAGCTGCTTCAACCACTCCATGGCCCGGCGCATGGTAGCAGGGATACGATTCGGGGCCCCATGACCGAATACACCGACGCGCACGCCCGCTCCGGAATCGACGCGAAGCTGCCGCCGATCGAGACCTGGCCCAACCAGTATGCCGACTACGAGATCACCGTCGAGATCCCGGAGTACAACGCGATCTGCCCGAAGACGGAGCTGCCGGACTTCGGCCACCTGACCATCCGCTACGTCCCGGACCGGCTCTGCCTGGAGCTGAAGTCGCTCAAGCTCTACATCGTGGCGTACCGCAACGTCGGGATCTTCTACGAGAATGCCGTCAACCGGATCCTCGAGGACTGCGTGGCCGCGTGCCGGCCCAAGAGCATGACGATCACCGGCCGCTTCTCCTCGCGCGGCGGGATCTCCTCGACGATCGAGGCGAGGTACCCGAAAGGCCGGTCCTAGCGGGGCGCGGCGACGGGCTCGCCGCGAAATTCGGCGAGGAGCGCCTCGCGCAGCATCTTCACGACCGGGCCCGGTTTGCCGTTGGCGATCACGCGGCCCTCGATCGACACGAGCGGGTACGTCCAGAGCGTCGTCGAGGCGAAGAAGACTTCCTGCGCGGCAAACATCTCTTCGAGCGTGAACGCGCGCTCCTCGACCGTGAGCCCGATCCGGCGCGCGGCCTCGATCGCCGCGCTGCGCGTGACGCCGGGAAGGATCCGCGGGCCGTTGGGCGCGGTCCGAACGATGCCCTTCGCCACGATGAAGAGGTTGGCCTTCGTGCCTTCGAGCGCGAAGCCGTCGCGGACCAGGATCGCGTCCATCGCCTGAGCGTCCCTCGCTTTCTGTGCGGCGAGGACGTTGGGGAGCAGGTTGATGCTCTTGATGTCGCAGCGGCCCCAGCGCTCGTCGGTCAGCAGGATCGCCCGGCCGCCTTCGGGCGGCGGCGGCGGATCGGTCTGTCGGGCGAAAGCGAAGATCGTCGGCTTCGTGCCGGGCGGCGGGAACGCGTGGTAACGCGGCGCGGCGCCGCGCGAGACCTGGGCGTAGACGAAGGCGTCCTCGTCGGAGAGGCCGTTCTCGGCCAGCAGTCGCTCGGCCGCCGGCGCGAAGAAGTCCGGCGAGACATCGAGGCGGATCGCGGCCAGGCCGTCGCGCATCCGGCCGAGATGTTCGCCCAGGCGGTAGGCGCGGCCGCGGTCGAAGCGCACGACCTCGTAGATCGCATCGCCGAAGAGAAAGCCCCGGTCCAGCGGCGAGATCCCCGCCTCGGACTCGGGCACGAAATCTCCGTTCAGGTACAGGATCGCCATCGCGGCGGATGCTATCAGCGGCGGCGAGCGGCCTCGAAGGCGGAGACCGCGCGCGCGAGATCTCGATCTCCGGCCAGCCGGCGGTACGCATCCTCGGCGTCGGGCAGCCGCTGCGCGAGCGCCTCGCGACGGCCGCGGCGCACCAGCTCACGGGCGGAGGCGAGCGCGGCGGGCGCCGCCGAGAGGATCCGCTCCGCCAGCCGCTCGGTCGCCTCGGAGAGGCGCGTGGGAGGCACCGCGCGCGAGGCGAATCCCGCGTCGGCGGCTTCGCGTCCCGAAACGGTTTCTCCCGTCAGGATCCAGAGCGAGGCGCGCGCCTCGCCGATCCGCGCCGGCAGGAGCGCCGCGGCTCCCGGAGGAAAACACGCCAGGCGGATCTCGGGAAAGCCGATCCGGGCGTCCTCGGCGGCGAGGACGAGGTCGCAGGCCGATGCGATCTCGGCGCCGCCCCCGAGGCAGGCGCCCGAGATCGCCGCGAGCGTCACGGCCGGCGTCTCGATCAGGGCTGTCAGGACCTCCCGCATCGCCGCCAGCATCTCTTCGATCATTTGCGGCTCGGGGGCATGCGCGGCCACGTCCACGCCCGCCGAGAACGCGCGCGGAAGGCCGGTCAGCACCAGCACACGCGCTCCGCGCGCGGCCGTGATCCGTCGCGTCAGCTCCGCCAGCGACGCGGGACCCAGCACGTTGACCGGGGGAATCGCAATGGACAGATCCGCGCGGGCGCCGTCGCCCGAGAGATCCAGCCGGATTCCCGGCGGCTCGGTCACTTCGGCTTCGGAGTGACCGCGGGCGCGGTCGGCGTGGCCGCCGCGCGAGCCGTCTTCTCCTTGATCGCGTGGTACGAGGCCTTCACGTTGGCCGTGTGCGCGTCCGACATCGCGAGTCCCGGAATCGCGTTCTCGGCGTCGTGGACCTGTGCGTCCACTCGCTCCTCCGGCAGGCCCTTCGATAGGAATTTGTTCGCCATGTCGTCGACGGCCTTGACGTAGACGTACGACTCCTGGACGCCCTTGGCGGGCCCGATCTCGCCGTGACCCGGCACCAGCTTCTCGACCGGAACGCGCCCGATCGCCTGGAGGGCACGGACCCAGCCGTCCGGATCCACGTCCGGCGACTGCATGAAGGGCATGCGGCCGGTCAGCGCGACGTCGCCGCTGTAGAGGATCTTGTCGGCGTTCAGGTACACGACGAGGTCGCCCTTCGTGTGCGCCGCGCCGAGGAAGTAGATCTGCACGTTGTAGATTCCGTCGACCAGGATCGCGCGCTCGGAGATCGACTCCACGAGGGGCCGGAGATTGCTCTTGCCGGCCAGAGGATCCTTCGGGTCCGTGGACGCCTGCGTGACGAAGGCCAGAATCGCGCCCGCCTGACTCTCGTGGCAAATCACGCGCGCCCCCGCCGCGACGAACGCGCGGGCGCCTCCGCTGTGATCGGCATGCGAGTGGGTGAGGATGAGAGCGCGCACGGGCTTGCCGCCGGTGGTCTTCGCGATCTCCTCCAGGATCTCCTGTCCGACCGCCGAATCGGACCCGGAGTCCACGGCGACGACGCCGTCGCCGAGGAGGAACCATCCCACGTTGGCGCCCTTGTGCACGTCCGCGGCCCAGACGCCATCGGCGAGCTTCTCGACATGAATCGGCGCGGCCGAAGCCTGCGCCGCAGTCGGCGCCTGAGCCGGCGCCGCAATCGGCGCCTGACCTTTGCCCACCGCCGCGAGGACCGCCATTCCGGCGGCCGCCAGTCCCGCACGAATCTTCATCGTCCGATGCTCCTTCCGTGTCTTCCCGTCAAGGTTTGGGGTCCGGCTCCAGAACGCCGCGGGCGTCCGGAAATTCCGACCGCTCCCGGGCCGCCCTCGCGAATTCGGCGAAGAGACGTTCGGACGCGGAGTCGCCGCGCAAATTTTCAGGATGCCACTGGACCGCCACGAACCAGTCCCGGCCCGGCGCTTCCACGGCCTCGGGAACGCCGTCGGGCGCGACCGCCGAGACGAACAATCCTTCGGCGACTCTCTCGATCGCCTGGTGATGGCGGCTGTTGACCTCGATTTCGCGCGCCTCGACGATCGCCGCCAGACGCGTTCCCGGAGCCACCGCGACGGAGTGGTCGCGGCGCGTGCGCGGCTCCCGCGGGAACTCGTGGGGTCCGCTGCCCGGTTGCTGCGCCGGGATGTCCTGCACCAGCGTGCCGCCGAGCGCGACGTTGACCACCTGCAGGCCGCGACAGATCCCGAGGATCGGAGCCCCGCGGCGCCGCGCGTTCTCGAAGAGGTCGAAATCCAGGGCGTCCCGCTCGGCGTCCACTTCGACGGTCCCGTTTTCGAGACGGCGCCTTCCGTAGCGCGAGGGATCCACGTCCACGCCGCCGCCCAGCACGAGCCCGTCGAACCGTTTCCC
>JBKOVK010000370.1:0-18192 GCA_046724475.1 Acidobacteriota bacterium
CCGGGCTCCACGACCTCGGTGCGCCGCAGGAGCGCCCGCATCCGGGCCATCAGCTCGCGGAAGGAGAACGGCTTGACGAGGTAGTCGTCGGCGCCCGCGTCGAGGCCCTCGATCTTGTTCTCGACGGTGTCGCGCGCGGTCAGCATCAGGATCTTGGCGCGCGTGCCCCGGGAGCGCAGCTCCCGGCACAGCTCCAGCCCGTCGCGCGAGCCCGGCAGCATCAGGTCCAGGATCACCAGGTCCGGCGCGGCCGAGACGATCCGCTCGAGGGCCGCATCCGCGTCGCCGACGGTGTCGACCGCGTACCCCTTCTCCGAGAGGCCTTTCTTCAAGAACTGCGCGATACGCGCCTCGTCCTCGACGACGAGCACTCTCATCGGATGGCCTCGTCGTCCGGTTCGCGCCGCCGGCCCTTCATGAAGGAGAGGACGAACACCGCCCCCGAACCCGCCGCAAAGCCCGCCGCGAAGGACGAGTGCGGCTGGGGGAGCGCGATCGCGCCGATGGCACCGGCCGCAACCAGGCCGAACAGGAGGGGACGCGACACTGCAATGGGCGGCACCTTAGGAATCATAGGCGCTAGAGCCCGTTATTATCTCCGCCTTAAGGGAGGAGAGAACATGAGAACCAAGGGCATTTTGGCGGTCGTCGGTTTCGCGGCGGGAGCGGCCTACCTGACCGCGACGGCCTCGGCCGTCCCCCCGGACGCGGCGAAGGCGACCGCGACCATCGAATCCAAGAGCGGCTCGAAGGTCACGGGCAAGGCGACCTTCACCGAGCTGCCCTCCGGCGGCACGAAGGTCGAGGTCTGGATCGAGAACGCGACCCCCGGCTCCCACGGCCTCCACGTCCACGAGAAGGGCGACTGCTCGGCCCCTGACGCGACCTCGGCCGGCGGGCACTTCAATGCGGAGGGGAATCCGCACGCGGGCCCGACGGACGCCAAGCGCCACAACGGGGATCTGGGGAACATCGAGATCGGCGCCGACGGGAAGGGGCACCTGGAGATCACGTCGAAGGACCTGACCGTCAAGCCGGGACCCGACTCCGTCGTCGGCAAGGCCGTCGTCTTCCACGAGAAGACCGACGACTTCAAGACTCAGCCCACGGGCAACGCGGGCGGGCGGTTCGGTTGCGGGGTCATCAAGTAGTGCCGACGCCCGTCGGCGGGCGCGCGTAGGGGCGGGGTGTCCCCGCCTTTCGACCTGACTCCGGAAGAGCTGCGCCGGCTCGGGGGACTCGCCGCCGACGCGGTGGCGGAGCACCGCCGGGAGCTCGTCGGCCGGCCCGTGTTCGGGAAGGTCGGAAAGGACGCGGCGCTCTTCGACGAGCCGGTGCCCGAGGAAGGTCGCCCGTTCGAGGAGGTTCTGGCGTTCGTCCGGGAGCACGTCCTTCCCTACCCGATGGGCAACTCCCATCCCCGCTTCTACGGGTTCATCAACGCGACCGCGGATCCGGTCGGCATCCTCGCGGACTTCCTGGCTTCGGCCATGAACCCCAACTGCTGGGGCGGAGACCACGCCGCGACGCACGTGGAGAAGAGCGTCACGCGCTGGCTCGCGCAGCTGCTGGGCTTTCCCGAGACGGCCGAGGGCATCCTCGTCTCCGGCGGGTCCATGGCGAACTTCACGGCGCTCGCCGTGGCGCGCCGCGCGATGACGCCCGGCAACGTGCGCGAAGAGGGGCTCGCGGGGCCGGATCGTCCAAGGCTGACCGTGTACGCGTCCGACCAGGTTCACCACTGCGTCGACAAGGCCGTGGACCTGCTCGGGATCGGCACGAAGCAGCTCCGCAAGATCGAGAGCGGCGCGGACTTTCGCATCCCGGTCGACCGGCTCGAGGCGGCGATCGCCGCCGATCGGCAGGCGGGAAACCTGCCCGCGATCGTGGTCGGCAATGCGGGCACCGTCAACACCGGCGCGATCGATCCGCTGGAGTCGCTGGCGGACCTCTGCGCGCGGGAAAAGATGTGGTTCCACGTCGACGGCGCCTACGGCGCGCTGGCCTCGATCGTGCCGGCGCTGCGCCCGCGCTTCGCCGGCATGGAACGCGCCGACTCGATCGCCGCGGATCCCCACAAGTGGCTGTACGTTCCTTACGAAGCCGGCGCCACGCTCGTGCGCGAGCCCGGACGCTTCTCGGCCACGTTCCGCCGCTTCCCGGAGTACCTCGCGCAGGATCCCGAGAGCCCGTTCCCGGGGCCCGCCTGGTTCGCCGAACGGGGCGTGGAGCTCTCCCGCGGATTCAAGGCGCTCAAGGTCTGGATGGGCCTCAAGGTTCACGGCTGGAAGGCGTATGCGGCGCAGATCGAAAACGACATACGCCTGGCGGGATTCCTTTCCGCCGAAGTGGACCGCCGAAAGGACTTCGAGCGCCTGGCCGAACCCGTGCTCTCGATCGCCAACTTCCGGTACCGTCCGAAAGACGCGGCCATGCCTGAAGAAGAGCTCGACCGGATCAACCGGCGCATCATCAATCGCCTCGTTTCCGGCGGCGCGTTCTTCCTGGCGCCCACGATCCTGAAAGGAAAAACGGCGCTGCGCGTGTCGATCACCAACTTCCGCACGCGCGAGGAGGACCTGCTCGCGCTTCTGGACGAGGCCGCCCGAATCGGCGAGGAGCTGACCACCTCGGTTAGAATCTAGTCACGACTTTGGACATCCGCCGGGGACAATTCTTCGCTCTCGTCGGCGCGTCGAGCGCCGCTCAAATCGTCCTCGCGGCGTTCTTCGCGGCGAGCGCTCTGCTCGCCGACGTCGATCCGACGTACACGGCGCTTCGGGCGGCGCATCCCGAAGGTCCGGCGGTCTCAGTCCAGGATCTGACCATCGAGCGCGACGTCTTTCGCTTCCGGTTCGAGAAAGGGACGTTTCAGTTCCTCGCACCCGTCGACGGCCGCGTCACGGGAGCCGTCTTTGTGGGAGAGGGCTCGTGGCAGCTGTCGCCATCGACGGAGAGCGAGCGCCGCCACCTCGCCCTGGTCACGGGCGAGAAGGCGCTCGAGGTCCTCACCGACCGGTTCGAAGCCATGGTCCTGCTCTTCACCGACGACACGGAGGCGCAGATCCGGAGCCGCGGCGCCGCCGCGCCTGCGGACGCGCACGCCCAGTCGATCTGGGATTCTCTGCGCAAGCGCCAGCGCAAGGACCTGAGAGTCAATCTCCAGATCCGCATCCTCTCCGACCTGCTCGGCAAGACCGATCCCGCGTCCGGCGTCTTCATGGCCTTCTTCGACGGAAAGAAATTGCCGCCGGCCGTCGCGCTCGTCGATCCATCCGGGCTGCGATGGATCTCGGAGGTCGGAATGCCCGGCTTTTCCGACTCGCTTCTCTACGTGGTCCACGAGCGCGAAGGCGGCTCCTGGTACATGGGCCGCCGCAAGGGAGCGAGCGCGGGCTCGGCCTCCCCCGCGGCTCGGGCGGACCACTACGTGATCGACACGACGATCCGCAAGAACGAGCAGATCCGCGGCGAAACCACGATCGAGCTCGAGATGCTCCGGGACGGTGTGCGGGTTCTGCCGCTCGCGCTCCTCGGCAAGCTCCGCATCCAGGAGGCCGCGTACTCGGCCGGAGGCGCGGGACCGTGGACTCCGGTTGCCGTGATCCAGGAGAACAAGGACGAGGACTCGGACGCCGCGGTCGTCTTCCCCGCCGCGCCGGCCCGCGGCGAGAAGCTCCGGCTGCGGCTCGTCTACGAGGGCCCCGACGTGCTCTACGACGCGGGCGACGGGAACTTCGCCGTCGGCGCGCGGGAGAGCTGGTACCCGAACCTGGGCGTCTTCGAGGATCCCGCCACGTACGACCTGACCTATCGCATTCCCAAGGCTCACGAGATCGTGTCGGTGGGAGACCTCGTCGACAGCCGGATCGACAACGACCAGCGGATCTCGGTGTGGAAGGCCGACCGGCCCATCCGCGTCGCCGGCTTCAACTACGGGAAGTTCAAGAAGCTCGAGCAGACCGACAAGGACAGCGGCCTCCAGGTTCAGGTCTTCACGAATCCCGGAATCCCCGTCGCCCTGCAGGGACTCTCGGGCGTGCGGCCCGAGAGGCTCGCCGACTCGGCGATGGCCGACGGCATCAACACGGCCCGCGTCGGCTCGGTCTACTTCGGCTCGCTGCCCTTCGGGCACGTCGCGATCACGCAGCAGTCGCAGTTTTTCTTCGGGCAGTCCTGGCCGTCGCTCGTCTTCCTGCCCTACATCTCCTTCCTCGATTCGTACAACCGGTTCCGCATCGGCCTGCTCGGGGCCTCGGCGTTCGTCGACATCGTCGGGCCCCACGAGTTCGCCCATCAGTGGTGGGGGCATCTCGTGGGCTGGGACAGCTACCGGGACCAGTGGCTCTCGGAGGGCTTCGCCGAGTTCACCGCGGGCCTGGTCCTCGAGTACACCGAGGAGAGGTCGAAGTCCGACGACTTCTGGAAGAAAGCGGCGAAGAACATCTTCACGAAGCCGGCGCACGCGTACGTCGCCAACGACGAGGCGGGACCGATCTCCGACGGCTGGAGGCTCTCGACCTGGCGCAACCCCGACGCCGCGCAGGCCATGATCTACGACAAGGGGGCCTGGGTCGTGCAGATGCTCCGCATGCTGATGCGCGACCCGAAGGCCAAGCCAGCGGACGGACCGTTCATCGAGATGATGAAGGACTTCGCGTCCTCCTACGCCGGAAAGAACCCGACGACGCAAGACTTCCAGACGGTCGTCGAGCGGCACATGACCCCGGTAATGGACCTCGAGAAGAACGGCAAGATGGACTGGTTCTTCCGTCAGTGGGTCTACGGCATGGAGATCCCCCGCTACACCGCGAAGATCGACGTCCAGAGCGTGGGCGGAGATCAGTACAAGCTGACGGGCTCCGTCGCCCAGGACGGCGTCTCCCCGGATTTCCTGGGCTTCGTGCCCCTCTACATCGAGATGGACAAGAACGCGTTCGTGCGGCTGGGCGTCGCGTCGCTGCGCGGAAACTCGTCCCAGTCCATCGACACGACCATCAAGCTGCCGAAGAAGCCTCGCCGCATCGTGGCCAACGCCATGAACGACGTGCTCGCGAGGGATTGACGAGTTCAATCCCGGAGCGAGCATCCTGAGCCGCCCCGCGGCGAGGGATCCCGTGGTTTTCGAGCTCGGGATCCCTCGCTACGCTCGGGATGACGGCTGATTCGCCTTCCACGCCGCCAGGTTGCGCTCGATCTGGCCCGAGTGCTTCTCGAGGTGCTCGGCGTAGCTCCGAAGCCAGTCTTCGGCCGTGTAGGGGCCGGAGTCGGTGTGCGTTCCCTTCCGCTCCCACTTCGATTCGGCCATGCCGCGCAGGAGGGGAACCGTGTTGGCCCGCACGGCTTCGACCGTGGCCATCGCCAGCTCGACGGGCATCGAGTGGTAGTCGAGCTCCTTGGCCCACCGCGCCTCGTCGTATCCCAGTATGGTCGGCGGAGAGGCTTCCGCCGCCAGGAAGCGGATGCGCGCGTACGCGTTGGCTTCGGAGTCGGCGGCGTGGCACACGACCTCGTGGGCCGACCACTTTCCCTCGGCCGGGCGCCACTTGCGCGCCTCGGCGGGCACTTTCTCCCATGCCGCTTTGAGGCGCGCCGCGCCCTCCTCGTAGCGGCGAATCAGGGCTTCGCGTTCGGATTTGCTGTAGGCCATGGGCTCCTCCTCACCACATCGTTCCGTCGAGAGATACCACCGTTTTTTCTCCGATGACCTGCGCTGCGTGCCGAGTTCCCGCCGGAAGGTAGAGGCGGTCGCCCTTGGCGAGGTCGAACACCGCGTCGCCCACCGTCACGCGCAGGACGCCCTCGAGCACGGCGTCGCACTTCTCCTGCGCATGCTCGTGCTCCGGAAAGACGGTCCCGGAGCGATACGTGTACAGGATGACGTCGTATCCCTCGAGCTCCATCGCGCGCATCAGGCGCCGCTCGGTCAAGGGGCCGTCCCCGGGGTGCCACCGCTCGAGGCGCACGTCGCTCACGGCCCCGAAGTCTAACGGCCGCCCGAAAAAGAAAAAGGGGGGCCTTCGCCCCCCTCCGATTCCCTCGGATCGGATTTAGTAACGGCCGCCGCGCCCGCCGCCGCCCTGGGTCTTGGGGCGAGCCTCGTTGACCGTCAAAGCGCGCCCGCCGTACTCCTGGCCCGAGAGAGCCGAGATGGCGTTGCGCGCCTCGTCGTCATTGGGGTATTCGACGAACCCGAAGCCCTTCGAACGGCCCGTGTCGCGGTCGGTGATGATCGCGACGGAAGCCACGTTGCCGTAGGTCGAGAAGAGCGAGCGGAGATCGTCCTCGGAGGTGTTGTAGGGAAGGTTACCAACGTAGAGTTTCATCGAAACAGAGTCCTAAAAACCGGCGTCACATTTCCGACTCCGACGCGCCGCTCGGCGAAGCCGACTTCCCGTGTGATTCGTCGGTCTTCAGAGCGAACGTGCTTGAAAGGCGAGCGATTTACGAGAAGGCGCGCAGTATAGCAGCGGGTCTCGAGGCGGGCAAGCCAGCCTTAAGTAAGCCTTAAGCCGCTTTTCCGGCCTTCCCCTGAAGATCCAAAAGCGCCGCCGTGATCCATTTTTTCGTCATTTCCTTGCGCCAGAGGAATGAGAAGTCGGTGTTGTCCATCGGTCGCGAGGGCCCCGCTCCGGCGGCGGCCGCCTCGGCGATCGACTCGGCGTCCAGACGCCGCCCGACGAGCAGAGCCTCCGCGGCGACGGCCCGAACCGGCGCCGACGACACCGCGCCGAGGACGATCCGGGCCTCGGCGACGACGTCCCCCTCGCGGCGCACCGCCGCGCCCACCGAGAGAACCGGGAAGTCGAAGGACCCGCGGCGGCGCAGCTTTCGGTAGCTCGCCGACCACCCCTCGGGGGCGGGCACGCGGATCTCCGTCAGAAGCTCCTCGGGGCGCTTGGTCAGATAGCGGATCCCGTCGTTGGCGTAGAGCTCCTCGAGAGCGAGCTCGCGCTCGGCCGCCGCCGAGACGAGGACCGCGCGCGCCCGGAGCGCGATCAAGACCGGCACCGAGTCGGCCGACTGCACCGCCAGGCATTTCGGCGAGCCGGGCGCCACCCAGCAAACCACGCCGTCCTTCTTCATGCAGAAGTCGATGGCCTTGCGCCACTCGTAGTTCTGGTCGTAGTAGTTGCAGCGCGTGTCGAGCAGGACGTTGCCGCCGAGCGTGCCCATGTTGCGCAGCGGCGGTGTCGAGATCTCTTCGACGGCATGGACGAGACCCGGATACGCGCGCCGCACGCGGCGGTGCGTCTCGATCTCCGACAGCGGCACGGCGGCGCCGACCGAAAGGCCTGTGGCACCCATTCGCAGCCGCTTCAACGCCGGGATCCGTGAGAGTCCAATGACACTCTTCGGCGTCTGCTGGCGGCGCTTCATGTTCGGATAGAGATCCGTCCCACCCGCCACGAACGCGGAGTCCGGCCCCTCGCCGGAATGGATGCGGAGGGCTTCCTTCACGGTGTGCGGGGAGTAGTAGCGGAATTTGGGGAGGCGCATCATGACGTCAGCGCACCCCTCCCGCGCCGGTCACCGCGGCGTCCGCCGCGCGACCGTCGCCGCCCTCGGCCGGCGTGGGAACGTGGATCGGCACTGGATACGGAACGTCGGGAAACTTCGCAGGCCCGAACCGCGCAGGCTTGCCCTGCGCCTTCGCTTTGAGCGCCTGCCGGATCTTCTCGGGGGTCACGGGGATCTCGTCCACGCGCACGCCCACCGCGTCGTAAACGGCGTTGGCCACGGCCGGCGGAATCGGAAGCAGCGGCCCCTGGCCGACTTCCTTCGCGCCGAACGGGCCGTTGGGATCGGGATCCTCGACCAGGTACGAGTAGACCTCGGACATCTCCTTGGTCGTCGGGCTCTTGTACTCGAGCATCGATGGGAACTTGTGGACGACGTTGGCGTTGGCATCCGTGCGGTACGCCATCTCCTCCATCATCGCCTCGCCGAGTCCCATGTAGACAGAGCCCTCGACCTGGCCCATCACGAGCGTCGGATTGATGCACTTGCCGACGTCGTGCGCGATCCAGATCTTCGGCACGGTGTAGATGCCGGTCTCGGGATCGACCTCGACCTCGACCACAGCGGCCGAGTATGAGTACGCCGGAGAGGGGCCCACGCCGGCGCCGCGATAACGGCCGGGCGAAGGAGGCGGCGAGTAGGAGCCGACCGTCCCCAGCGTGCCGAAGCGCGACTCGGCGAGGACCACGGCTTCGGGAAACGTCATGCCCTTCTCAGGATTGGCGACGTCGAAGACGCGTCCCCCGGCGAGCGCAACGCACTCGGGCGGGATCTCGAGCTTGACCGCGGCGGCCCCCACGAGCATCTCCCGCGCGCGCTCGGCGGCTTGAATCGCGGCATTTCCCGTCATCAGCGTGACGCGCGAGGAGTAGGAGCCGAGATCGACCGGCGTGAGATCCGTGTCGCCCGTGACGATCCGGCAGTCGAAGGGATCGATGCCGAGAACCTCCGCCACGATCGCGGCCAGGATCGAGTCGGAGCCCTGGCCAATGTCGGTCGAGCCGCAGAAGACGGTCACCCCGCCGCCCCGGTCCAGCTTCAACTGGACGCCGGACTGGGGCATCGAGTTCCAGTAGATCGGCAGCCCTGCACCGCAGAGATAGGAGGAGCACGCGAGCCCGAGGCCCCGGCCCGGCGGAAGCTTCCCCCGCCGCTTCTTCCAGCCGGACGCCGCCACGACTTTGTCGATGCACGCGCCGAGTCCCATGGAGCCGACGCGCAGGAAGTTCGCCGTGAGCGTGTTAGCGGGATGGAGATGCCGCCGGCGGATCTCGGCGGGATCCAGACCCAGGTCGCAGGCGATGCGGTCCAGCGCCACCTCGAGCGCGAAGCGGGGCTGCGGCGTGCCGTGACCGCGCTTGGGCCCGCACGGCGGCTTGTTGGTGAACACGCGCGCACCGTCGAATCGGTAGGACGGCACCTGGTACGTCACCGTCTGCAGGGCTCCGGTGTAGTACGTCGAGGCCACTCCGTAGGAGCCATAGCCCCCGCCGTCGAGGAGCGTCTGGAAATGGAGCGCCGTGATCGCGCCGTCCTTGCGGACGCCGGTCCTCACCCTCATCAGGGTCGGGTGGCGCCCGCGATGGCAGTAGAAGACCTCCTCGCGCGTCAAACAGATCTTCACGGGCCGCCCGGTCACGCGCGAGAGGTGCGCGACGACGATCTCGTGATTGAAGGGATCGGACTTGCCGCCGAAGCCTCCGCCGTTGGGTGTCGCGATGACACGGATTTTCGCCGGAGGCATCCCCAGGACTTTCGCCAGCGCGCGGTGGACATAGTGCGGCGTCTGGGTCGAAGACCAGAGCGTGAGTTTCCCGTCCGCCGTGAAATCGGCGACCGCGGCGTGCTGCTCGAGGGGCAGATGCGTGTTGCCCTCGTAGAAGTAGAGATCCTCGTAGACGCGGTCCGCCCGCGCGAAGCCTTCCTCGGTATCGCCGAACTCCATCGCGACGAGCTTGTGGATGTTGCCGGCGTCGCCGTAGTCGTGGATCGGCGGCTCCGCCGGGGCAAGGCCCTGCTCCATGGTGCCGACCGTCGGCAGCGGCTCGTACTTCACGTCAATTGAGTCGAGAGCGTCGAAAGCGGCGTCCTCGTCGACCGCGGCCACCGCAGCGACGGGGTCGCCGACGAAACGCACGCGGTCCGTGCAGAGGGCATGCTCGTCCTGCGAGACCGGCAGGATGCCGAAAGGGGTCGGAAGATCCGCTCCGGTCGCGACCGCGACGACGCCCGGCGCGGCCAGCGCCCGAGAGACGTCGATCGAGACGATGCGCGCGTGGGCGAGCTTCGAACGCAGCAGCTTGCAGTGCAGCATGCGCGGCAGAAAGATGTCGTCGGCGAAGCGGGTCTGACCCGTGACCTTCGCCGCGGCGTCGACCTTGGCGTAGGGGCGCCCGACGACGCGGGTCTTCTCGCGCCCGCTCACGACGGCACCACCGGGAGGAGCCCCGATTCGTCGAAATCGAATCCGTACAGCGACTCTTTCTTGGGCGTGGCCTCTTCGCCTCGCATCCACGCGGCGGCGAGCTCGACGGCCTCGAAGATCTTGATGTACCCCGTGCAGCGGCAGATGTTCCCGGCCAGAGCCTCGCGGATCTGGGGAAGGGTCGGTTTCGGATTCGAGTCGACCAGCGCCTTCGCGGTCAGCAGGAAACCGGGAGTGCAGTAGCCGCACTGCGCGGCGCCGAGCTCGGCGAACGCCTTCTGCAGGGGGTGCAGACCCCTCGGGCCCGCCATGCCTTCGACCGTCTCCACGTTGCGTCCTTCGCACTCGAGCCCGAGAAGGAGGCAGGACAGGACCGGTTTGCCGTCCACGAGCACCGCGCACGTGCCGCACTCTCCGAGCTCGCAGCCGTGCTTCGTGCCGGGAAGATTCAGGTCCTCCCGAAGCACCTCGAGGAGCGTCTTGTGCGGAGCGAACGAGGCCTCGGCCGGCTCACCGTTGAGCGTGAGGCGGATCTGTGCCCGGGCCGGTTCTGCCTTCGAAATCCTTCGCGGTCTCGCCACAACTGGATCAATCTAATCCCTTTGTTTTGTGAAAGAAAGATTTCATTCTCTGACTGACCGGTCAGCTATTTTGAAGCTGCCGCGGAAGGCTCGGACGGCAACTTCAAGAGATCGAGAGGGTTGACTCTCGCCCGGTGGAGCTTGGCTCCCCAGTGAAGGTGAGGTCCTGTCGCGCGGCCGGTCGCCCCAACAGCGCCGACGCGCCGCCCTGCGGCCACCACATCCCCTTCCTTCACGTCGATTGCCGAAAGGTGGAAGTACGTCGTGAAGAGACCGCCGCCGTGATCGAGGATCACGGTGCCGCCCGAGAAGTAGAGATCCTCGGCCAGCGCGACGCGGCCCGGAGCGGGAGCCGTCACGGCGGTCCCGGAGCTCGCCGCCATGTCCACGCCGTCATGGCGCGAGCGCGGCTGCCCGTTGAAGACGCGCCGCGCGCCGTACCCGCCCGGGGTTGTGCCCGGAACCGGAAGAACGAACGCGACCGTCCAGAGTCGGTCGGTGTCGGCCAACGCCCAGATACGCGCGACCTTCTCGCGATCCGCGGCGATCCGCTCGCGTTCGCTCTCGGGAGGCTCGACGTAGGCCGGATCGACCTTCAACTTCTGCTCCGGGAACTTTGCGACAACGACCTTCAGCTCCCTCGCCGCGGACCGCTCGACGCCGCACTCGTCCTGAGCTGCCACGGAAAGGCGGCGGCCGCCGGGCTTGGCCTCGAAATCGATGCCCAGAAGCGCCCGGAACGTCGTCCCGTCCGCCGCGCGCTCCATCGCGACTTCCCGCGTGCCGTCGGACAGCGTGGCCGACGATAGCGGCCGGTCGCTGCGCAGAACGACGGGCACGATCGCGCCCTGCCGCGCGCGCGCGGCGGACTCGAGGCGCAGCACCGGGGCGCGGCATTCTCCGAGAAGCGCGCCGGCGAAAAACGCCGCCGCCGTCACGGCGAACGCGGCGCGCCCGGATCTCACGCGTCGGCCGCGATCGCGGCCGATCTCTCCGACGGGAACTTCAGCTCCCCTTCCGAGCGGGCGATCACCGTGGCGCAGACGAGGTCGCCCGTGACGTTGAGAGTCGTGCGGCACATGTCGAGGAACCGGTCGACGCCGAGGATGATTCCGATTCCCTCGGCCGGCACGCCCACCGTCTGCAGGACGATCACGATCAGGGGCAGCGACCCTCCCGGGACGCCGGCCGTCCCAACGCCCGCCAGGATCGACATGATGACGACGGTGATCTGCTGGGGCAGGGAAAGAGAGACACCAAAGACCTGCGCCAGGAACAACACCGTCACGCCCTCGAAGAGGGCTGTTCCGTTCTGGTTGCCTGTGGCTCCGACCGTCAGGACGAAGTTGCCGATGCGCGGCGAGATGCCCAGCTTCGTCTGCGCCGTTTGCAGAGAGGTCGGGAGCGTCGCGTTGGAGGACGCCGTCGAGAAGGCCGTCAGGGCGACCTCGCGGATCCGGAAGGACCACTCCACGGGAGACACGCGGCCGAGCCACTTCAGGATCGCCGAGTAGACCAGGAACTGCTGGATCGCGAGGCCCGCGACGACGACGCCCACGTAGCCCCCCAGCCGGGGAACGACGGAGAAGCCCGACTTGGCCGTCAACGAATACATGAGGGCCGCGACGCCATACGGCGCGAGGCCCATCGCCCAGTCCACGATTTTCATGGAAACGCGCAGGACTCCCTCGAAGAAGTCGACGACAGTCTCCTTGTCGCGTCGCACCTGCGCCAGCGCCACGCCGAAGAAGACGGCGAAGACCATCAGGGCGAGCATCTCTCCCTGGAGTGCCTCGACGGCCGCCTGGAGCGGGTTGCGCGGGATCAGCTGAAGCAGCGTGTCCGTCCAGGGGAGGGCCTTCTTCGCGTTCTCGATCGCCTTCTCGGACTGGTCGGCGAAGGCTCCCCCGAGGCTCGCGCGGACCGAGGGGTCGACGCCCACACCGGGCTTGAAGAAGTTGACGAGGCCGACGCCGACGGCCACCGAGATGCCGCTCGCGAAGAGCGTATAGAGGAGCGTCTTGGCGCCGACCCGGCCGAGCTTCTTGACGTCTCCGAGCTCGAGAACCCCCAGGACCAGCGACGAGAAGACCAGCGGAACCACGATCATGAAGATGAGCCGCAGAAAAAGCTGGCCCAGCGGATACGCGACGTTGCGAACCGACCCGTCCACCCAGGGCGCGTCGGCCCCGACGGCGTGCGCGGTCAGCCCCGCGACGAGGCCGAAGAGGAGCCCGAAGAGGATGCGCGTGTGGCGCGGGAAACGGTGTCGCGGCGAGGCGGACTTGTGTTCCGTCATCGGGAGTTACGTTGGAGGGACTCTAGCAGGACCCGTCAGCGCGCGGGACTCTTGAAGACCTTTCCCCCCTTCATGACGAATACGACGTTCTCGGTTGCGTGGATGTCTTTGAGGGGATCTCCCGCGACGGCGATGACGTCGGCGTGCTTGCCCTTCTCGAGCGTGCCGATCTCCGCGGCCAGGCCCAGCAGCTCCGCCGCAGCACCCGTGGTCCTCAGCGACTGCGCCGGCGTCATGCCCCCTTCGACCATGAGCCCGAACTCCTTCGCGTTCAGGCCGTGCGGAGAGACGCCGGAGTCGGTGCCGAAGGCGATCTTGACGCCACTCTTGACGGCGCGGCGGAACATCTCATCGTGCGCCGTCTTGGCGGCCCTCGCCTTGGCGGCGATGGCCGGCGGAAACCTCTCGGTCTTGCCCCCGGTCCACTCGCCCGCGAGGCAGGTCGGCACCAGGAACGTTCCCTTCGTCTTCATCAACGCCAGGGTCTCGTCCGTCAGGAAAGACCCGTGCTCGATCGAGTCGATCCCGGCCTTGACCGCGGCGCGGGCCGCGAGGTCGCCGTGTGCATGCGCGGCCGTCTTGCGCTTCAGGCGATGGGCTTCGTCGATGATCGCTGCGAGCTCCTCGTCGGTCAGCTGGGGCGCCGCGACGTCGTCGCCGAGCGACAGCACGCCACCCGACGCGCAGAGCTTGATGACGTCGGCGCCGTACTTGACGTCGAGGCGCACGGCCTGGCGGCCCTCGTCGGCGCCATGGAGGATCCCGCGCTCCACACCCGGCTCCGTGCCGAAGGTCCCGGGCGGAAAGCCGGTGTTGTCGCAGTGTCCGCCCGTCGCCCCCAGGGCGTAGCGCGCGACGAGCATGCGCGGCCCGGGAACCAGGCCCGCGTCGATGGCGTTGCGGAGGCCGACGTCGAGGTCCTTTTCCGAACCCACGTCGCGCACGGTGGTGAAACCGGCGAAGAGCGTCTTCCGAGCGTAGTCGGCGCCGTAGAAGACCTGCTCGGTCGTCGGCCGGCGCAATCCCACGAAGAAGTCCTGCACGTAGTTGTCGCCGGCTTCGCCGGTCAGGTGCGTGTGCGCGTCGATGAACCCCGGAAGGAGCGTCGCGTCGCCGAGGTCGATCACCTGCGCTCCGGCGGGCACGGGCACCCCCGAGCCCGAGGCGAGAATCGCGTCACCCTGCACAACGACGACCCCGTTGGAGACTGCGGAGTCCGAACGCCCGTCGAACAGCCGCGCCGCCTTCAGCGCGATCACGGGGGGAGGAGTGGGCGTGGGCCGGGGCGCCTGGGCGAGTGTGGCGGAGGCCGCGGCCATTGCCGCGGCGATCCCGAGGAGTCTCTTCATGCGGATGCCTTCTTTCCTCCCGCGAAATAGACGATCGCGCCCACGGCGAGCGCGATTCCCGCGGCCACGAAATTCTTGGTTTCGGCCGCGGAGAGGAACAAGAAACAGATGACGAGGGCCAGGATCGGAATGACGGGGCCGCCGGGAAGGCGGATGGTGCGCGGCGTCGTCGGCATCTTGCGGCGCAGGACCGGCACGGCGAGGCAGGTGCCGATGTACGTCGCCAGTCGCGCGATGGTCGAGAGGACCGCGAGGTTCTCGGCCAGCGCGAAGGTCCCCGGGGAGACGCTCTGCCGGTAGGCGTCGACTCCGATCAGCAGCAGCGCGATGACGGTCTGCGTAATGATCGCGACGTGAGGCGTGTGGTAGCGAGGATGGATCTTCGAGAGAGTGCGCGGCAGCCGCCCGCTCTCCGCGAGAGCGTACAGATAGCGCGGGCCGGCCAGGACCGTGTTGTTGTTGGTCCCCAGGACCGAGAGGACGGCGCCGACCGTCAGCAGCAGTCCGCCGGCCGGCCCGAGCAGGAGCCTCCCCGCGTCGGCCAGCGGCGTCTTCGACTCGCCGAGGTTCGGGATCGTCCCCAGCGCGACCAGCTGGACCAGCGTGTAGAACGCCGTGACGATCGCGATCATCGTGAAGAGGGCGAACGGGATGTCGCGCTTGGGATTCTTGAACTCGCCGGCCGGCGCCGACGTGTTCTCGAAGCCGGCGTAGGCGTAGAGGACCAGCAGCGCGGCCTTCATGAAGTTCTGCTTTTCCGGCATCGGAACCGGGAAGATGCGACTCCATTCGATCGCGAAGACTCCGACCGAAACCAGGATCGCCAGCGGCACGAGCTTTCCGAACGCCAGAACGACGGCTGTCCGGGCGCCCGACTTCACGCCGAGGACGTTGATCCAGGTCAGCCCCGCCAGAGGCAGAACGATCGTCAGAGCCTGCCCCAGCCCGTGGTTGGCGCCGTCCCAGAGGTAACCCACCGCCCGCGCGAAGAACACCGAAAGGCTCGCGGCCGAGGAGATGCGGGCGATCCAGGTCATCCAGCCGACCTCGAAGCCGACGAACTCTCCGAACGCGACGCGGGTGTAGACCACGGCGCCGCCCTGCCGGTCGAACAGGCTGCTCGCCTCGGCGAAGCAGAGGACGATCAGGAGCACGGCGACGCTCGCCGCCAGGATCGCCCAGACGCTCGCCGGCCCGAGCAGCGCCGCGGCGGCGACCGGCAGGATCAGGTAGACGCCGCTGCCGACGACGTCGTTGATCGAGATCGCGACGATCTCCCAGCGCGACACCGCGCGCAGGAAGCCGGGAGACGGGTGGGACGAAGAGCTCAAGTTGGCGCGGATTCTAGACTACGAGCTGCGCTGCTCAGGCAGCCTTAATTCTTTTCGTCTGTCATCCCGAGCGCAGCGAGACAGCCGACCACCGAAGGCATGCCCCCGGCAGTAGGCAACGCCGGGCGAAGCCCGCGCGTTCATCCCGAACTGAAAAGCACGGGATCCCTCGTCGCTCCGCTCCTCGGGATGACGGCTCTGCCCTTGTATACTGCGCGGCCCCATGCTGCGCGCCGGAATCGTGGGACTGCCGAACGTCGGCAAGTCCACCCTCTTCAACGCCCTCACGCGGACCCGCAAAGCCGAGGCCGCGAACTATCCGTTCTGCACGATCGAGCCCAACGTCGGCGTCGTGGTCGTTCCCGACCCGCGGCTCGAGCCTCTGGCGAAGATCGCGGGCTCCGAGCGCGTCGTTCCGGCGACGATCGAATTCGTGGACATCGCGGGCCTCGTCAAGGGCGCCTCGCAGGGAGAAGGGCTCGGCAACAAGTTCCTCCAGCACATCCGGGAGGTCGACGCGGTCGTCGAAGTCGTGCGCTGCTTCGAGGATCGCGACGTGGTCCACGTCGCCGGAGAGCTCGACCCGCTCGCCGACATCGAGACGATCAAGACAGAGCTGGTCCTCGCCGACATCGAGACGGTGACGCGCGCGAAGGAAAAGTTCGAGAAGGCCGCGAAGGGCGGCGACCGGGAGGCCAGGGAAGGCCTGGCCGTGGCCGAGAAGCTGATGGCGCACCTGAACCAGGGCAAGCGCGCCCTGACCCTGCCGCTCTCTCCGGAAGAGAGCGCGATTGCCCGCCGGCTTTTCCTGCTGACGTCCAAGCCCATGCTCTTCGCGTGCAACGTGGCCGAGGGCGAGCTCGCCACGGCCGAAACGTCGTCGAAGTACGTGGCCGCCGTGAAGCACTACGCCGAGACGCACGTGGGCACCGAAGCCGTCGTGGTCTCGGCGGCGATCGAAGCCGAGCTCGCCGAGCTGCCGGAGGAGGAGGCCCGCGAGTACCTCGCGCACCTCGGCGTCACGGACTCGGGCGTGTCCAACCTGATCCGCGCGGCCTATCACCTGCTGGGCCTGCGGACCTATCTGACGGCCGGTGAAAAGGAAGCGCGTGCCTGGACGATCCACGCCGGGGACACGGCCCCCCAGGCTGCCGGCGTCATCCACAGCGACTTCGAGCGCGGCTTCATCAAGGCCGAGACCGTCTCCTACGGGGACCTCGTCGCGGCGGGCTCGATGGCCGGGGCTAGGGAGAAAGGCTTGCTCCGCCAGGAGGGCAAGGACTACGTCGTCGAGGACGGCGACGTGATTCTCTTCAAATTCAATGTCTGAAAGAGACGCGACGTTTCGCCACGCCCTCGTCCGGCCGCCCGCCGAGAACTTCGCCGACGGCCTGACGACCGTGGACCTCGGCGTGCCCGACGTGCGCGAGGCTCTCGCGCAGTACGCCGCGTACTGCCGCGCCCTCGAGGACCTCGGGCTCGCGCTGACCTCGCTCCCCGCCGAGCCGAGGCATCCCGATTCGACGTTCGTAGAAGACACCGCGATCCTGACCCCGCGGGGGACGGCGATCCTCACCCGCCCAGGCGCTCCTTCGCGCCAGGGAGAGGTCGCGGCGATCGAAACGGCGCTCGGCGCGTTCTACCGCGCCTTCTCGCGGATCGAGGCGCCGGGCACGGTCGACGGCGGAGACATCTGCGAGGCCGGAGACCACTACTTCCTGGGAGTCTCGCGGCGGACGAACGAAGAGGGAGCGCGCCAGCTCGCACGATTCCTGGCAGCGGACGGCTACACGTGCTCCGTCATCGACATCCGTGATCTCTCCGTCATCCTGCACTTGAAGAGCGGCATCGCCTGGCTCGGCGGCCGCCGGCTCGCCGTCATCGGCGCCCTGGCGCAGCATCCGGCCTTCCGCGGATGGGAGCTGCTGTGGCTCTCTCCCGAGGAGGACTACGCCGCGAACCTCGTCCTGGTCAACGGATCCGTCCTCGTGGCCGAGGGATTCCCGAAGGTCGCCCTCGCCGTGCGCGATCTCGGCTACCCGACCGTCGAGCTCCCGATGTCCGAGTACCAGAAGATGGACGGCGGCTTGAGCTGCCTGTCGCTGCGGTTCTGACCGTCGCCTTCACTTGCTCGGGGCCTGGCTTCGCCACCGGCTCGCGGCTCGGCAAATAGGCCTCGACCGCGAGCCTGGCCCCCTCGCGCTCCGGCTCCCGCGGCGCGAGGCTCCTCCGCTCGGTTACTTCGCGGAGACTCCTCGCGCCGCGATTCGGAGCTCAGAAACCGAAAACGACAGACATCCGCGCCGAGCGCGGCTGCGTGGGATGGAAGTGGACGTCGTCCACGCCGCCCGCCGGCTCGCCCGGAAGACGCGACGCGTAGTAATAGTCGATGTCGGAAACCTGCGCGTTGAAGAGGTTGAAGACCTCGACCTGGGCGCGAAGACCGCGTAACAGCTCGTAGCCCACCAGCAGATTGACGGTCGTCGACGCGTTGGAGCGGACGGTGTTGTCCTCGATCAGCGGACGTGGCCCGAAATAGCGCACGCGGACGCTCCCGAAGACGTTTGCGATCGAGTCGACCGAGACCCCGGCCGCGACGACGCTCTGCACCGCTCCGGGGATGAACGGACCCGTCGGGTCGGCGTCACGGAACCGGGCCTTCGAGAACGACAGATCCGCGTCGAGC